>DASPVJ010000141.1:0-29386 GCA_035622435.1 Xanthobacteraceae bacterium
GCCACATTTACGCTTCATTATCCAGAATGATCCACAACTGACCACGGCGCGTCTTGCCCTCATCCAAGGGGTCGTCGCCGTCCTTGCCTCCGGGCTGAAATTGCTCGGGGTTGAGGCGCCCGATGAAATGCGGTGACGTTACCCGGTGCGGCCGTCAGGGGACATGACGGCGCGGCGACCGCCGATAGGGTTCACCAGGGGCGACTGGCGGGGACAGTAGGAACATGGCGGACAGTCCTTCGTACCGATCCTCGCGTGCGGGCCCGTTGCCGCCCCGTCGCGAGCCCGCGACCGACCCGGCGCGCGACGCGGTCGGCGATCCGCTCGCCGAACTGGCGCGGCTGATCGGCCAGGACGAAGCCTTCGGGGCGATCGTGCGCAACAGCGCCCGGCCGGAGCCGCGCACCGACCCGCCGCCCGCCGATCCGCCGCCGTGGCGCCCGCGCGTGGCGCAGCCTCCGGCGTGGGACCGCGACGAGCCGCAACCCCGTGCGCCATATGCGCCCGCGGATGAAGCGAGCCGCTACGGCGCGGCGCGGCGCCCGCTCGCTGTGCAGCCCGAGGCTCCCGTGTCGTACGGGCACGACGAGCCCGCCCACGCGGGTGCCGATGACGCGCATGGTTATGACGCGGCCCACGCAGGCGTTGAGGCCGACGCCGGCGATGCCCATGCGGCGCCGGAAGCAGCGTACTACGGCCACGAAACCGGCGGCGGATACTACGGCGAGGACGACGCGGAGCACCAAGGCCACTACGCAGGGGAGGACGAGTATGCCGATGCGGTGCCCGAGCGGCGCCGCGGGGGCCTCGTCATCGTCGCCGCGGTGATCGGCTTGGCGCTGGTGGGAACCGCCGGCGCGTTCGGTTACTGGGCATGGTCCGCCGGGCCGCGGGGCGAGCCGCCGTTGATCAAGGCGGACACTACCGCGAACAAGACCGTGCCGACGACCCAAGCCGACGGCGCTGGCAACAAGCGGATTTACGACCGGTTCGCCGACAAGAGCGGTGCGACCGAGCGGGTGGTTCCCCGCGAGGAAGCGCCGGCCGACGTGCCGACGCCCCCGCGCCAAGTCTATCCGTCGGCCGGCGGCGTCTACGGCCCGGCGCCGACCGCGGCCCCGACCCAGGCGGCGGCCCCTGCGCCGGCGGCGCCGCCGAGCGGCGTTCCGGCGACCGGCGCGCCGCATGTGGTGCGCACCGAGACGATCCGGGCCGGCCAGGTTGCGGCCGTCGACCTCGGCCAGCCGGTCGCGCCGACCCTCGCGACGGTTCCTCCTAACCCGGCCCCGGCGGCGCCGGCAAAGCAGCCCGCCGCGCGCGCCAAGCAGGGCGCCGGCCAACCGGTCGCGCTTGCGCCTCCCGCCGCCACCCAGCCGGGCGAAGCTCCGGCGGCTCCGGCCACCCGCAGCGCCGCGCCGTCGGGCGGCTACGTGGTGCAACTTTCCTCCCAGCGCACCGAGGAGGACGCGCTCGCCTCGTTCAAGGCGCTGGCCACCAAGTATGCCGCGGTGTTCGGCGACCGGCCGCCGCTGATCAAGCGCGCCGAACTCGGCGACAAAGGCGTCTACTACCGCGCCCAGGTCGGCCCGTTCCCGACCCACGACCAGGCCAATCAGTTCTGCAGCAACCTGAAGATCGCCGGCGGCCAGTGCATCGTGCAGAAGAATTGAGGCGCGCGGGCCGCTCGCTTGACCCTGCGGGCGGGCGCCGTTAATCCGCGCCCATGGGCGCGCGAGCCTTCATTGCCGGCGGGGTGGCCGGCCCCATTCTAAACGATCGCGAGCGTGCGTTTTTTCGCGAGGCCGAGCCGTGGGGGCTCATCCTATTCAAGCGTAATATCGAAACGCCCGATCAGGTCCGCCGCCTGACCGAGAGTTTTCGCACGGCGGTCGGCCGGGCCGACGCCCCGGTGCTGGTCGACCAGGAGGGCGGCCGGGTCCAGCGGCTCGGGCCGCCCCACTGGCCCGCCTATCCGCCCGGCGCCGCCTACGGGCGCCTCTACGACCGCGATGCGGATGAGGGCCTCGCGGCCGCGCGATTGGGGGGCCGGCTGATCGCCGCCGACCTGGCGGCGGTCGGCATCGACGTCGATTGCTGCCCCGTCGCCGACGTGCCGGTCGCCGGGGCCGACGCGGTCATCGGGGGGCGTGCCTACGGCACGAGCCCGGACAAGGTCGCGGCCATCGCCGGGGCGATCGCCGCGGGCCTGCGCGAGGGGGGCGTGCTGCCGGTCGTCAAGCACGTCCCCGGCCACGGGCGCGCCATGACCGACAGCCATTATGCGCTGCCGGTCGTGAGCGCGGACCGGGCAACCCTCGAGGCGACCGACTTCAAGGCGTTCCGGCTGCTCGCCGGCCTGCCGCTCGCCATGACCGCCCATGTGGTTTTTACCGCCTTCGACCCGGTCACTCCGGCCACGACTTCGGCCACAATGGTGCGCCAAGTGATTCGCGGCCTGATCGGGTTCGACGGCGTGCTGATGACCGACGACATTGCCATGCAGGCGCTCAGCGGCGGGATCGCCGAGCGCAGCCGCGCGGCGCTCGCCGCCGGTTGCGACGTCGTGCTTCAATGCAACGGCAGCCTCGACGACATGGAGGCGGTCGCCGCCGCGGTGCCGCCGTTGACGGGCGAAGCGGCGCGTCGCGCCGCCGGCGCCCTTGCCTGGCGGCGGCCGGGTCCCGAGATCGACCTTGCCGCGGCGCGCCGCCGGTTCGCGGCCATGATGGCGCGAGCGGGCGCGGACGAAAGGCCCATGGTGCGCTCATGAGCGACGAGCAATTCGCCTTCGACGCCGAGACCGCGGCCGAGCGCGCCTCCCACGAGCCGGCGCTGATCGTCGACGTGGAGGGGTTCGAGGGGCCGCTCGACCTGCTGCTCATCCTGGCGCGCCAGCAGAAGGTCGACCTCGCGAAAATTTCGATCCTGGCGCTCGCCGACCAATACCTCGCCTTCATCGAGGCGGCGCGCCAGCTGCGCATGGAGCTTGCCGCCGACTATCTGGTGATGGCCGCCTGGCTCGCGTACCTCAAATCGCGCCTGCTGCTGCCGGCGACCGCCGACGATCCGGGTCCGAGCGCCGAGGACCTTGCCGCCTCGCTCGCCTTCCGGCTGCGGCGGCTCGAAGCCTTCCGCGCCGCCGCCGAGCAACTGGTGACGCGGCCCCAGCTCAATCGCGAGGTGTTCGCCCGCGGCGCGCCCGAGCCGATCCGCGACATCAAGCGTCCCGAATGGACCGCCACGCTCTACGACCTCTTGTCGGCTTACGCGGCGCAGCGGCAGAAGCACGCGCTCGCCCGCGTGCGGGTCGAGCCGCGCACCGTGTGGTCGCTCGCCGAGGCGCGCGCGGCGCTCGAGCGGCTTATCGGCACGGCGAGCGAGTGGAGCCGGCTCGACGAGTTTCTGTTGAGCTACGTGGTCGAGCCGTCGCTGCGGGCGACGGTGTTCGCCTCGAGCTTCGCCGCGACGCTTGAAATGGTGCGCGAGGGCGCGATCGAGGTGCACCAGCACGCGGCCTTCGCGCCGATCTATTTGCGCAAGCGCGCGGCAAGTCCCGACGCGCCGGCATGAGGGGGAACGCCCATGACCAGGAGGCTTGAGCGATGATGGGGTTTGCCAAGCCGCGCATCGTGTCCGGCGACGAGGAGGCCGACATGGCGGCCGCGGCGCGGCCGGAGGCGTTGCGATTCATCGAGGCGCTGCTGTTCGCCGCCAGCGAGCCGCTCGACGAGGCGACCTTGGCGGCGCGCCTGCCCGAGGGCGTCGACCTTGCCGCGGCGATGCAGCGCCTGCAGGCGGAATACGCCGCGCACGGGGTCAACCTCGTCCGCGTCGCCGGCAAATGGAGCTTCCGCACCGCCAAGGATCTGGCGTGGCTCTTGGCGCGCGACGCGATCGAGCAGAAGCGGCTGTCGCGGGCGGCGACCGAGACGCTCGCCATCATCGCCTATCATCAGCCGGTAACGCGGGCGGAAATCGAGGACATTCGCGGCGTCTCCGCCTCCAAGGGGACCCTCGACGTGCTGCTGGAGACCGGCTGGATCCGGCCGCGCGGCCGGCGCAAGACCCCGGGCCGCCCGATCACCTTCGGCACGACCGACGCGTTCCTGTCGCATTTCGGGCTGGAATCGATTTCCGACCTGCCGGGTCTCGAGGAACTGCGGGGCGCCGGGCTGATGGACGGGCGCCTGCCGGCCGGCTTCGAGGTGCCGGTGCCCTCCGACGAGCCGGCCTTGCGCGAGGACGAGGATCCGCTCGAGCCGGGCGATCTCGACCTCGGCCTTGCCCCGCGGCCGGCCGAGCCGGGGGAGGAATGACCGGGGAGCCGGCCCACAAGTTCCATTGCAAGCCGTTAGCGCGGGCTCCCTCTCCCCGCAACGGGGTCCCCGCGACGCGAGCGTCGCGGGGTGCCCCTCGGGGAGAGGGTCGGGGTGAGGGGGCCTGTCCGCATGTGCGCCCTTTGAGATGCCCCTCACCCGGCGCCTGCGGCGCCGACCTCTCCCCGCAAGCGGGGAGAGGTGAAGGGGTGCACGGTCAACGCCGCCGGTTAACCGCGCTGCCGCGTGATACCGCCGCGTGGCCGCGCCGCCGGGCCGAAGTCCTTGTTTTTGCCGTCCCCGGCGCCTAGTTTCCGGGCGAACAAGCCGCTGAGCGTCGGCCGACCGGCGCGGAGGATGTTGCGATGGGTTCGCTGAGCATCGTGCACTGGATCATCATCATTGCGGTCGCGCTCCTGTTGTTCGGCGGGCGCGGCAAGATCTCCTCGCTCATGGGCGACTTCGCCGAAGGCATCAAGGCCTTCAAGAAGGGCATGCAGGAGGACGACAAGACCGCCGCGGCGCCGAACGAGCCGAAGACCATCGATCACCAGCCGGCGGAGACGGTTGCTTCGCAGCCGGAAAGCCGCAAGGCCGGGTGAGGGTTCGGCGCGCTTAACGGTCGCGGCCTGCGGGCCCGCCAAAGCCGATCGCCGGCCGCGTCGCGGCGTGCCGCGGCGCCGGCCGCGTGAAACGAGAGCCCAATGTTCGACATCGGCTGGGGCAAGATCGTCATCATCGCGGTGATCGCGCTCATCGTGATCGGCCCCAAGGAATTGCCGGCGGTGCTGCGCACGGTCGGCCAATGGATGGGCAAGATCCGGCGCATGGCGGCCGAGTTCCAGGGCCAGTTCCAGGAGGCCATGCGCGAAGCGGAAATGGCCGACCTGAAGAAGTCGGTCGACGCCATCGCCGAGGCGACGCGCGACATCGGCAAGGGTTTCGATCCGCTCGATAGCGTGCGCAAGGACGTCGAATCCTCCTTCGCGGAGACGCCGGCCGCGTCCGCGCCGCCACCGGCCGCGGAAGCGCCGGCGCCTGAAGCGGCCGCCGCCGTGGCGCCCGGCGCCGAACCGGCGGCCACGGCGACCTTGGAGCCGTTGCCGCAGCCCGCGCCGCAAGCCGCCGGCCCCGCCGACGCCGGCGCCGCCGCGCCGGCGCCGGTCGAGAATGCCGGAGGCCGCGCCGCATGACCCACGAGGACATCGAGGCGACCAAGGCGCCGCTGATCGATCACCTGATGGAGCTGCGCAGCCGGCTGATCAAGGCGCTGCTGGCGTTCTTCGCGACCTTCGTGGTCTGCTTCTTCTTCGCCAAGCACATCTACAACATTCTGGTGTGGCCGTTCGTGATGGTGGCCGGCGTCGAGCACTCGAAGTTCATCTACACGGCGCTGCTCGAATATTTCGTCACCCAGATCAAGCTCGCGATCTTCGGCGCGGCGTTCCTGTCGTTTCCGGTGGTGGCGAGCCAGATCTACATGTTCGTGGCGCCCGGCCTCTACCGCCACGAACGCCAGGCGTTCCGGCCCTATCTGATCGCGACGCCGGTGTTCTTCCTGTTCGGCGCGCTGGTGGTCTATTTCATCGCCATGCCGACCTTGGTGCGCTTTTCCCTCGGCATGCAGCAGGCGGCGAGCGAGAACCAGGCGGAAATCGCGCTCCTGCCCAAGGTCGGCGAGTACCTGTCGCTGATGATGACCCTGATCTTCGCCTTCGGCATCGCCTTCCAGCTGCCGGTGGTGCTCACGCTGCTCGGCCGGATCGGCGTCATCACCTCCGAGCAACTGCGCGACAAGCGGCGTTACTTCATCGTCATCGCCTTCATAATCGCCGGCATCCTCACCCCGCCGGACTTCTTTTCCATCTTCTTCCTTGCGATTCCCCTCATGGGTCTTTACGAGGGCGCCATCTGGGCGGTGCGCATCGTCGAACGCAAGGCGGCCGCGCAGCCGGCGTCGGCGGCGGCCGGGGCGAAGCCGGCCGAATAGGCGCGCCGGGTTTTCGGGGCGCTCATGCACGACATCAAATGGATTCGCGAGCATCCCGAGGAATTCGATCGGGGGCTGAAGCGGCGCGGTCCGCTTGAAATGCCGGCGAGTGCGCTGCTCGCGCTCGATGAAGCGCGCCGCGCGGCGATCACCCGGCTGGAGACGGCGCAAGCGCGGCGCAACGCCGCCTCGCGGGAGATCGGCGAAGCCAAGAAGGGGAAGGACGAGGCGCGGGCGCAATCGCTGCTCGCCGAAGTCACCGAATTGAAGACGACAATTCAGAAACTAGAGAACGATACGAAGTTCGCGGCCGACGAGCTCAAGCAAAAGCTGGAAAGAATCGCCAACCTGCCGCTCGCCGAAGTGCCGGACGGAGCGGGGCCCGAAGACAACGTCGAGCACCACCGCTTCGGCGCCATGAAGGACTACGCCTTCGCGCCCCAGCAGCACTTCGATCTGGGCGAAGAACTCGGGCAGATGGACTTCGAGACCGCCGCGAAGCTCTCGGGCAGCCGCTTCGTCGTGCTCAAGAACGGCGTCGCGCGGCTCAGCCGCGCACTCGGCCAATTCATGATCGATCTGCATACGAATGAGCACGGCTACACGGAGATTGCTCCGCCGCTGCTGGTGCGCGACGAGGTGATGTTCGGAACGGCGCAACTGCCGAAATTCAAGGATGACCAATTCGTCGCCACGAACACGGAAATGTACCAGGAAGCGTTTAACCAAGCGCTCGCCGAATTTGATAGAGATCCCGAGACAGCCGGCAAAATCAACCTGCGCATGGGTGAGCTCCTTAAGAGGCTTTGGCTGATCCCCACCGCTGAAGTACCGCTGACCAATCTCGTACGCGAGCAAATCCTCGACGAGGACGCGCTGCCGCTACGCTTTACGGCGCTCACGCCCTGCTTTCGCGCCGAGGCGGGCGCCGCCGGCAAGGATACCCGCGGCATGTTGCGCCAGCACCAGTTCGACAAGGTCGAGTTGGTGTCGATCACGACGCCCGAGACGAGCCGCGACGAGCACGAGCGCATGCTCGCCTGCGCCGAGGAGGTGCTGCGCCGGCTCGATTTGCACTATCGCGTGGTCACCTTGTGCACCGGCGACATGGGCTTCGCCTCGCAGAAAACCTACGACATCGAAGTGTGGCTGCCGGGGCAGGGGGCCTATCGGGAGATATCGAGCTGCTCGGTGTGCGGCGAATTCCAGGCGCGCCGCATGGACGCGCGCTATCGCGCCAAGGCCGACCGCGCCGTGCGCCACGTCCACACGCTCAACGGCTCGGGGGTCGCCGTCGGCCGCGCGCTCATCGCCGTAATGGAGACCTATCAGGACCAGGGCGGCGGCATCGCCGTGCCGGACGCGTTGCAATCCTATATGGGCGGCACCAAGCGGATCGAACGCGACGCCAGAGCATGATCCCGAAAAGTGGGTACCGGTTTTCGGAAAAAGATCATGCTCCAAGAATAGAACCCATGCGCATATTGCTGACCAACGACGACGGCATCCACGCCCCCGGCCTCGAGGTGCTGGAAGAGATCGCGCGCTCGCTCTCCGACGACGTGTGGATCGTGGCGCCGGAGACCGACCAGTCCGGCGTCTCCCATTCGCTCTCGCTCAACGATCCGCTGCGGCTGCGCGAGATCGATCCGCGCCGGTTCGCGGTCAAGGGCACGCCCACCGACTGCGTGATCATGGGCGTGCGCCACCTCATGTACGACGCCGCGCCCGGCCTCCTGCTCGCCGGGGTCAATCGCGGCCAGAACGCGGCCGAGGACGTGACCTATTCCGGGACCATCGCCGGCGCCATGGAAGGCACCATCCTCGGCATCCCCTCGTTCGCGCTCTCCCAGGTCTACGGCGCCGCTACCCGCGCGCAGCCCCATTGGGACACTGCGCGGCGCTACGGCCCCGACCTCATCCGCCGCATCCTCGCCGAAGGCGTGCCGCGCGACGTGTTCATCAACATCAATTTCCCCGACTGTCCGCCCGACGCGGTGCGCGGCATCGCGGTGACCGCGCAAGGCAAGCGCGACCAGGAATTGCTGCGCATCGACGCGCGCCACGACGGCCGCGGCAATCCCTATTACTGGCTCGCCTTTGCCCGGCGCGAGCGCGCGGCGCCCGCCGACGGCACGGATCTCTCCGCCATCGCCGGCTGCCGCGTGGCGGTGACGGCGCTGCGGCTCGACCTGACCGACGAGCCGTTCACGACGCGGCTCGCCCAGTTGTTCGGATAGGAACTTTGCGCGCGGGACTTGACCAAGTTGGTCAAGTAAGCTACATAACTCGGGCTATGAAGCAGCTGAATGTCTACGAAGCCAAGACCCAACTGTCCGCCTTGCTCGACCAGGTGAGCAAGGGCGCGAGTTTTATCATTGCCAAATCCGGCAAGCCGGTGGCGCGACTGTCGCCGATTCAACCTCGCAAGCGTCACAAGTCCAAATTTGGGTTCATGAAGGGCAAGATTAAGTTTGCCCCTGATTTCGATGCGCCTCTCCCTGACGATGTGATCAAATCGTTTGAAGGCGAGGAGTGACCCTGAAGATATTGCTAGACACTAATATCGTCCTGTGGGCAGCCATGGGCTCGAAGAAGCTGTCGCGGGAGGCAAAGCGAGCGATTGAACGTGCGGACTCAGTTCACGTCAGCTCAGTGTCTATTTGGGAAATCGGGATCAAAGTAGCACTTGGCAAGCTGGACGTCGATGTCGACGAGTTTTTGCGCTCCTTAAGGGCCAGGAGCTTCGAGCAGTTGTCGCTGACATGGGAGCACGGCCGCATGCTCGGCCGGTTGCCGCTCCATCACCGCGACCCGTTCGATCGCATGCTCGTTGCCCAGGCCATGAGTGAGCCATTGGTGCTGCTAACGCACGACGAGACCTTGTCGGCCTATGGCGACCTCATAAAAATCGCGTAATTCGACTCCCCGCTGGGGCTATAAAGGTCAGCGTGACGTTCGAGTGTGACGGCATGACATTGCTAAAATGGCATTGGTGGCGCCGCGGGAAGCCGAAGGTCCGCGGCGCGCCGCCGGTGCGGGAGGGTAACGTGCCGCGCAAAGCGCCCCGCGACGAGGGCGAGGAACGCATGGGGTTCCTGCTCGACCTGCGCCGGCGCGGCATCGGCGACAAGGCGGTGCTGCGCGCCATGGACGAGGTGCCGCGCGAGCACTTCGTCGCCCCCGACTATGTCGATGCCGCCTACGCCGACCAGGCGCTGCCGATCGCCTGCGGCCAGACCATCAGCCAGCCCTACGTGGTCGCCTACATGACCGAGCAGCTCGCGGTCGAGCCGCGCCACCGGGTGCTCGAAATCGGCACCGGCTCCGGCTACCAGGCCGCCGTGCTCTCCCGCCTCGCCCGCGAGGTCGTCACCGTCGAGCGCTACCGCACGCTCGCCGAGGCCGCGCGCCTGCGGCTCGAGACGCTCGGCTACGACAACGTCACGGTCGTGGTCGGCGACGGCTTCGACGGACACCCGGAGCTTTCGCCCTACGACCGCATCATCGTCACCGCGGCGGCGGAAACGATCCCCGACACGCTCATCGCCCAGCTCGCCGAGGGCGGCGTGATGGTGCTCCCGCTCGGTCCGCACGGCGGGGCGCAGCGTATTGTTAAATTAACCAAATCCGCGGATGGGACGGAACGCGAGGACCTGATCTGGGTGCGTTTCGTGCCGCTGTTGCCCGGCCAAGCCCGCGAACTATAAGGAAAATTGCCATCGTCCGTTAAGGTTGAGGGCGGGTTTCCCCTTAAATTTTTTATTTACTTACACGGCGTTTAACTCGCCGCTCGGCTTTTGCGTTCGAGCGAGTAACGCCATGCGTGCCTTCGTCAAGCCATGCCGCGCGCGCGGTTCATCGCAGCTTGCCGCGATTGCGCTGATCGCATCCGGGCTTGCCGCCTGCAGCAGCGACTCCACCCGCTTCAACGACGGCCCGCTCGCCAATCCGTACGCCGCGCGCGGCGCGCCCAACGATTCCGTCGCCGGCGCGCAGCCCGGCCCGGGTCAAATCGACGCCCGCCCGCTGCCCCCGCCGGGATCCGACGTGACCGGCACCGTATCCGCCCGGCGCGAGTGGGATTGGAACGGCGGCACCGCCATCACGGTGGCGGCGGGCGACACCATCGACTCCATCGCGCGCAAATACCACGTTCCCGCCGCGGCGATCATGCAGGCGAACGGCATCCGTCCGGGCTCGCCGCTGCCGCCCGGCCAGCGCCTGGTCATCCCGCGCCATCATGAGCCGGGCCCGGCCACGGCCGCGAACGCCGCCCCCGGGACGCACGTGGTGGCGGCGGGCGAGAGCCTTTCCTCGATCGCGCGGCACTATCACAAGCCGCGCGCGGCGATCGCCACCGCCAACAACCTCGCGTCCGACGCCAAGCTGCGCGTCGGCCAGCGGCTGATCATTCCCGGCGTCAAGCCGCCGCCGGCCGCCGCCGGCCCGGTCAAGCAAGCTCCCATGGCCGAGGGCGAGCATCCGCCGACCGCCGCGGCGCCGCCGGCCGCGCCCAATCAGAAAATCGCCACCAACGAACCCGGGGCGACCGCCCGCGTCGCGACGCCGACCGAACCGACCATCGAGTCCGAGAGCGGGGCTCCGACCGAGCCTACGACCGGCACGCCGAGCTTCCGCTGGCCGGTGCGCGGCCGCATCATTTCCGGCTTCGGCCCGCATCCGAACGGCGCGCAGAACGACGGCATCGACCTTTCGGTTCCCGAGGGCACCTCGGTCAAGGCGGCGGAAGACGGCGTCGTCGCCTACGCCGGCAACGAGCTCAAGGGCTACGGCAACCTGGTGCTGGTGCGCCACCAGAACGGCTACGTCACCGCCTACGCCCACGCCAGCGAGCTGATGGTCAAGCGCGGCGACCAGGTCAAGCGCGGCCAGATCATCGCGCGCGCCGGCCAGACCGGCAACGTGTCGGCGCCGCAGCTGCACTTCGAAATCCGCAAGGGCAAGGTGCCGGTCGATCCGGTCCAGTTCCTGCCGTCGACGTAGGGCATGATCCCGAAAAGTGGGTACCGGTTTTCGGAAAAGATCATGCCCAATAACAAACAATGACTCCCTTTCAGTGCCGCGGGTGACCTCCAAGGCCTGACTATCGTGGGGCGGCCGGGCGTTCCTTCAGGGGGACCCCGAGCCGCCCCGCGAGATCCTGCACGTATTGCCACGCCACCCGGCCTGACCGCGCGCCGCGCGTGGTCGCCCATTCGAGCGCCTCGGCCGTGAGCGCGTCCTTGCCGAGCGGGATGCGGTAATAGGCGACGTAGCCGTCGACCATCTCCAGGTACTCGTCCTGGCTGCAGCGATGGAAGCCGAGCCACAGGCCGAACCGGTCCGACAGCGACACCTTCTCCTCGATCGCCTCGCCCGGATTGATCGCCGTCGCCCGCTCGTTCTCCATCATGTCGCGCGGCACCAGATGGCGGCGGTTGGAGGTGGCGTAGAAGATCACGTTGTCCGGCCGGCCTTCGATCCCGCCCTCGAGCACGGCCTTGAGCGACTTGTAGGAGGTGTCGTTGGCGTCGAACGAGAGGTCGTCGCAGAACACGATGAAGCGCTCCTTTGCCGCGCGCAGCAGCGCCATCAGCTCGGGCAGGCTTTCGATCTCCTCGCGGTGAATCTCGACGAGCTTGAGCCGCGCGCCCTCGGCGCCGGCGAGGCGCGCGTTGACCGCCGCGTGCGCCGCCTTGACCAGCGAGGATTTGCCCATGCCGCGCGCGCCCCACAGGAGCGCGTTGTTGGCCGGCAGGCCGCGGGCGAACCGCTCGGTGTTCTCGACGAGAAGATCGCGCACCCGGTCGATGCCCTTGAGCAGCGACATGTCGACGCGATTGACGCGTTCGACCGGATCGAGGCGGGAGGCGTCCGGATGCCAGACGAAGGCCTCGGCTGCGGCAAAACGCGGCGGCGCGGCGGGCGGCGGCGCCAGGCGGTCGAGCGCCGCGGCGATCCGCTCCAGGCGCGCGGCGAACGCGGCGAGGCGGGCTTCGGATCGGGGGTCGGAACGCGCGCGGGGCATCGGGGTTTCCCGTTGTCGCGCCGACCCTTAGCGGGGACGCGGCGGCGGAGCAAGAAGCTCGCGCCGGTCGCCCTGCCGCCGTTGCAATTGGGCCGCCGGCCGCTATAGTCCGCGCCGATTTCGGCCGGTCGCCCATCGCGCCGAACAGCACAGGAGCTTGGATGCTGATTTCGCCCGCTTACGCGCAAGGCGGCCCGGCCGGCGGCAGCGAGATGATGATGAGCCTGCTGCCGTTCGTGCTCATCTTCGTGATCATGTACCTCCTGATCCTGCGGCCGCAGCAGAAGCGTCAGAAGCAGCATCAGGAGATGCTCAAGAACATCCGCCGCGGCGACACCATCGTCACCTCCGGCGGGCTGATCGGAAAAGTGACCAAGAAGGTCGACGACGACGCGACCGAGATCGAGATCGAGATCGCCGACGGCCTGCGCGTGCGCCAATCGCGTTCGATGATCGCCGACGTGCGCGCCAAGGGCGAGCCGGTGAAGGACGAAAGCGCGGCGGCCAAGCCCTGATCGGGTCGAGAGATGTTGTTCTTCTCGCGGTGGAAGGTGGTGGCGGTGCTGCTCACGGCGCTACTCGTGTGCCTGTGCGCGGTGCCGAACTTCTTCACGGAGAAGGCGGTGCAGGCGTGGCCGAAATGGGCGCAGCGCCACGTCGTGCTCGGCCTCGACCTGCAGGGCGGCTCGCACATCCTGCTGCAGGTCGACGCCAACGACGTGCGCCGGCAGAAGGTCGAGCAGCTGCGCGACGACGTGCGCCGGGTGCTGCGCGAGGCGCCGCCCATTTCCAACACCAACGCGGTGCAGCGCGACGCCATCGAGGTGCACCTGCGCGATCCCAACCAGACCGCCCTGGCGCTCGCCAGGCTGCGCGAGCTGTCGCAGCCGATCGGCGGCGTGTTGGGCACCGGCGCGGGGGGCAGCGTCGACGTCGTCGACGTCGGCGCCGGCGTCATCCGCGTGGCCGTGACCGAGGCGGCGCTCAACGAGCGCACCCGCCAGACGATCGAGCAGTCGATCCAGATCATCGAGCACCGCGTCAACGACCTCGGCACCGTCGAGCCGACGATCCAGCGCCAGGGCCTCGACCGCATCCTGGTCCAGGTCCCCGGCCTGCAGGATCCGAAACGGCTGATCGACATCCTCGGCAAGACCGCGCGGCTCGACTTCCGCATGGTCGACGAGTCGATGACCGCCGAGGGGGCGCTGCAGACGCACCCGCCGCCCGATTCCGAAATCCTCTACGGGCAGAAGGACAAGCGACCCTATCTGATCGAGAAGCGCGTGCTCGTCTCCGGCGCCGACCTCACCAGCGCGCAACCGGGCTTCGATCAGCGCACCAACGAGCCGATCGTCCAGTTCCGCTTCAACGGCGCCGGCGCGCGCCGCTTCGCCGAAGTGACGATGGCGAACGTCGGCAAGCCGTTCGCGATCGTGCTCGACAACGAAGTGATCTCCGCCCCGGTGATCCGCGAGCCGATCACCGGCGGTTCCGGGCAGATTTCCGGCAGCTTCACGGTCGAGCAGGCGACCGACCTCGCCCTCCTGCTGCGCGCCGGCGCGCTGCCCGCCAAGCTGACCATCGTCGAGGAGCGCACCGTCGGCCCCGGCCTCGGCCAGGACTCGATCGAGAACGGCAAGCGCGCGTCCTACGTCGGCGCCCTGATGGTCGTGATCTTCATGTTTGCGACCTACGGTCTGTTCGGCCTGTTCGCCAACGTGGCGGTGGCCGTCAACGTGGCGATGATCTTCGGCGTGCTGTCGCTGCTCAACGCCACGCTGACGTTGCCCGGCATCGCCGGCATCGTGCTCACCGTCGGCATCGCGGTCGACAGCAACGTGCTGATCTACGAGCGCATCCGCGAGGAGGTGCGGGCCGGCCGCACGCCGATCACCGCCATCGACGCCGGGTTCACCCGCGCGCTCGCCACCATCCTCGATTCCAACATCACCACCTTCATCGCCGCGACCGTGCTGTTCTTCATCGGCACCGGGGCGGTGCGCGGCTTCGCCGTCACGCTCGGCATCGGCATCGTCACCACGGTGTTCACCGCCTTCACCCTGACGCGCCTGATCGTCGCCTGGTGGGTGCGTCAATGGCGCCCGCAGCGCGTGCCGATCTGACGTTCGCGCCGTAACGCCCAAGCGAGCCGACCTTGCGCCTGCTCCGCATCGTACCCGACGACACCAAGTTCGACTTCATGCGCTTCCGGCGCGTGAGCTTCCCCATGTCGGCGTTGCTGTCGATCGTCGCCATCGTTCTCTACTTCCACCCCGGCCTCAACCTCGGCATCGATTTCCGCGGCGGCACCTTGATGGAGGTGCAGTCGAAAACCGGGCCGGCGGATCTCGCCCGCATGCGCGCGAGCCTCGGCGCGCTCAACCTCGGCGACGTGCAGCTGCAGCAGTTCGGCGCCGACACCGACGTGCTCATCCGCATCGCCCAGCAGCCGGGCGGCGACGAGGCGCAGCGCGCCGCCGTCGCCAAGGTGCGCGACGCGCTCGGCGACGGCGTCGACTACCGCCGCGTCGAAGTGGTGGGCCCGCGCGTGTCGGGGGAGCTGCTCTCCTACGGCACCATCGGCATCATGGTCGCGATCGGCGGCATCCTGCTCTATCTGTGGTTCCGCTTCGAATGGCAGTTCGCGCTCGGCGCCATGATCGCCAACGTGCACGACCTCGTGCTCACCGTCGGCTTCATGTCGCTCACCCAGATCGATTTCGACCTCACCAGCATCGCCGCCCTGCTGACCATCCTCGGCTATTCGCTCAACGACACCGTCGTCATCTACGACCGCATCCGCGAAAACCTGCGCCGCTACAAGCGCATGTCGATGCCTGATCTCCTCAACAGCTCGGTCAACTCGACGCTGTCGCGCTCGATCATCACCCACGTGACCGTCACGCTCGCGCTGCTGGCGCTGCTCCTGTTCGGCGGCCAGGCGATTCACAGCTTCACCGCCACGATGATGTTCGGCGTGGTGCTGGTCGGCACCTATACGTCGGTGTTCATCGCCTCGCCGATCCTGATCTATCTCGGCGTCGGCACCGCGCGCATGGGGGCGAGCGAGCCGGAGCCCGAGCCGGCCGCCGCCGTTCCGGCGCGCGGCTCCCCCGCGTCGCGCCGGGCGAAGTGACGGCGACGCCGCACCTGCCGCGCCGGGCGCCGATCGACGCCTACGGCGGCGGACGCTTCAGCTTCGCCGGCATGTCGCACCGCGGGTCGCTCTTGTGCCTGCCGAGCGGGATTTGGGCCTGGGCGGTGGCGACCACCGCCGACATCGACGCAACGGCGCTGGCGCCGGTGATCGCGGAAGCGGGCGAAATCGAGCTGTTCCTGCTCGGCACCGGCGCGTCCCCGTGGCTCGTGCCCGAGGCGCTGCGCTGGCAGTTGCGCGACCGGCGCATCGTGGTCGAGGCGATGCCCACCGGGGCGGCGGTGCGCACCTACAACATCGTCCTCGGCGAGAACCGCCGCGTCGCCGCCGGCCTGATCGCGGTCGCTTGAAGACCGCGCTACCCTTCGCCGATGCCGGACGCCTTTGCCCATTGCGAAGACTTGGTGCGCGCGGGCGACAAGGACCGCTGGCTCGCGTCGCTGTTCGCGCCGGCCGACCGGCGGCCGCATCTTTGCGCGCTCTATGCGTTCAACCTGGAGATCGCGCGGGTGCGCGAAATGGCGCGCGGGCCGATCGCCGGCGAAATCCGGCTGCAATGGTGGCGCGAGGCGATCGCCGGCAGCCGGCCCGGCGAGGCGGGCGCCCATCCGGTGGCGGCGGCGCTGATCGAGACCATGGCGCGCCACGGCCTTGCCGCCGCAAGCTTCGCCGACCTGATCGAGGCGCGCGCCTTCGATCTTTACGACGAGCCGATGCCGAGCCTCGACGCGTTCGCGGCCTACGGGCGGGGCACCGCGTCCGCCCTGATCGCGCTTGCCGCGCGCGTGCTCGATGCCGCGCCGAGCGATGTCGACGATCTCGCCGGCCCGGCGGGCCTCGCCTATGCGACGACCGGGCTGCTGCGGACGATCGCGCTCCACGCCTCGCGCGGCCAGCTCTACCTTCCGGCCGACGTGCTCGAGCGCCACGGAGCGCAGGCGTCCGACGTATTGGGCGGCCGCGCCAGCCCGGCGCTGCACGCGGCGCTTGCCGAACTGCGTGCCTTGGCTCGCCGGAATCTTGCGGCATTCGCGCAGAGCCGCGCCGCGCTGCCGGCGGCGGCGCTGCCAGCGTTCCTGCCGGTCGCGTTGGTGCCGCTTTATCTCGCTCGCATGGAGCGGCGCGGCTACGACCCGTTCGCGACGCCGGTCGAGGTGCCCCAGTGGCGGCGCCAGTGGGCGCTGTGGCGCGCCGCGCGCAAAGCGAATTAGAACGCGAAGCGGTCGCGCAGGTTTTGGCGGTTGCGCACGATGCGGTCGACGACTTGCCGCTCGGCGTCGGAGCCGAGCAGCGGGGCGATGAGGTCGACCTGGTTCATGGCGATGAGCTGGAGGATTTCCGTGCGCACCTCGCCGGCGGCGTTGCGCGGCAGGCTGGCGACGAGCTGCAGGTGCTCGGGCGCCTTGGCGCGGCCGACCGCGCCGGCGATGAAGTCGCGCGCCGCGGCCTCGGTGAGCGGCGGCTCCGCCTCGACGAAGGCGTAGAGGCCGGTGCCGCTGCGGCGATCGGGGAACGCGACCACGGCGACGCCGCGCACCTGCGCGTGCGCCTGGAAGCGGGCGGCGATCGTCGGCGCGTCGTCGACGAGCCGCGGTCCGCCGCCTTCGCGGTCGGTAAAGCCGATGATCCCGCGGGTGATCCAGTAGTAGACGCGCTTGCCGCTCGCCATCCACACGCGGGTGAACAGGCTCTTGCGCGCGAGCACGCGGCGCTCGGTGAACGTGAGCGCCTCCGGCGCGTAGCTGCGCTTGTGCTTGAGCAGGTGCCGCAGGTCTTCGTAAGCGGCGATGCGGAACAGGCGGCCGCGCCGGCGGAAGCGGGCGGCGAGCTGGAAGTCGGTCAGATAAGCGCGCCCGTCGGCGCCGCGCAGCCAGTTCTGCTCCTTGGCGAGGTCGTTGTGGCAAATGCCGGCCCGGTGCAGCGCGCTCAGCGCCGCCTTGGCGGAGCGGAAGTAGGCGCGGTCGCCGAGCGGGCGGGCGATGTGGAGCGCGACGCCGTCGATGAAGCGGCGCACCAGCGCGTCGGCGCCGACGTGGAGGAGTTGCGGCGCCACGCCGAGGGATCCGGCGACGGCGAGCGCGCGCGCCTCGCGGTTGAGGAAATGCCGCGCGATCGGCCGCGTCCACCACGGCACCCGGTCGATCCGGCGCATGACCGCGTCGGCGTCACCGTCGGGGCCGAGGAAACGGCCGCGCTCGACCGTGCTGAGCAGGTCGTGCTTGAGCACGACCGCCGGCCGCCAGCGGCCGGCAAACTCGTCGCGGGATTTCGATGCGTCCATCGCTCACTCCGCCGCGGCCGGCAACGCGCCGGCGATCCAGCGGTCGAGATCGGCGAGCGCGCGGGCGGCGAGCGCGCGCTTCCTGGCGATGGTCCTGGCGGTGCCGCGGAGCCGCGTGCCGTCGGGCGCCCGGTTGGGCGCGCGCTCAAGCGGCGGGAACAGGCCGAAGTTGATGTTCATCGGCTGGAACGAGCGCGGGCCGGCGTCAATGGTCGCAATGTGCCCGCCGGTGATGTGGTTGATTAGCGCCCCATGGGCGGTGGTCGCCGGCGGCGAGGTCACCGGCGCGCCGAGGCGTTCGGCGGCGGCAAAGCGGCCGGCCAGCAGGCCGACCGCGGCGGATTCCACGTAGCCCTCGCAGCCGGTGATCTGGCCGGCAAAGCGCAGGCGCGGCGCCGCCTTGAGCCGCAAGGTCGCGTCGAGCAGGAGCGGGGAGTTGAGGAAGGTGTTGCGATGCAGCCCGCCGAGACGGGCAAATTCGGCGCGCTCGAGCCCGGGAATGGTGCGCAAGATGCGCGTCTGCTCGCCGTGCTTGAGCTTGGTCTGGAAGCCGACCATGTTGAACAGGCTGCCGAGCTTGTTGTCCTGGCGCAGCTGCACGACCGCGTAGGGCTTTTCGTCCGGACGATGCGGGTTGGTGAGGCCGAACGGTTTGAGCGGCCCGTGCCGCAAGGTGTCGCGCCCGCGCGCGGCCATCACTTCGATGGGCAGGCAGCCGTCGAAATAGGGCGTGCCCTCGAACTCGTGGAACGCGGCCTTGTCGCCGGCCGCGAGCGCGTCGACGAACGCCTCGTATTGCGCCCGCGTCAGCGGGCAATTGACGTAGTCGGCGCCGGTGCCGCCGGGCCCGGCCTTGTCGTAGCGCGACTGAAACCAGGCGACCGCAAGATCGATGGAGTCGCGGTGCACGATGGGCGCGATGGCGTCGAAGAACGCGAGCGCGTCTTCGCCGGTCAAGGCGCGGATGGCGTCGGCAAGCGCCGGCGAGGTGAGGGGACCGGTGGCGATGATGACGCTGTCCCAGGCGGCCGGCGGCAGGCCGGCGATTTCCTCGCGGCGAATGTCGATCAGCGGGTGCGCCATGAGCGCGGCGTCGACCGCGGCGGAAAATCCCTCCCGGTCGACCGCGAGCGCGCCACCCGCCGGCACCTGGTTGGCGTCGCCCGCCCGCATGATCAGCGAGCCGAGGCGGCGCATTTCCGCGTGCAGCAGCCCGACCGCGTTGGTCGCGCCGTCGTCGGAACGGAACGAATTGGAGCACACGAGTTCGGCAAGCCCGCCGGTCTTGTGCGCCGGCGTCATGCGGCCGGGGCGCATCTCGTGCAATATCGCCGGAACGCCGCAGGCGGCGACCTGCCAAGCGGCCTCGCAGCCGGCGAGCCCGCCGCCGACGATATGGACCGGGCGCTGCATCGGAGCGATATGTCGGTTTTGCCCGGCGGCATCAAGGCCGTCGCGCGCCGCGACCTGAATGGGAAACCGCCGCGCGATCGTGGTTCGGTTGAGCGGCGCCGCCCCGGCCGTTAGACTAACCGCGCCCCAACGCCGCGGAGGATCCCCCATGCCCGTACGCATCGCCGCGAGTTCGCTCATCGGGCTCGCGCTTGCAGCCCTCGCGACCTCGGCCGCCGCCCAGTCGCCCCCGGCCTATGTGGTGCTCGGCGGCCAGGGCGCGCTGGCACGCGCCATCGTCCCGGCGGGCACGGCGGGGGTGGTGCCGCAATGCCCGACCATCGTGGTCGACGGCGCCGCCCAGGCGATGCGCGTGCGCGCCCAGCCGGATCGGGATTTCCCGATCCTGGTCTGCGAGTACGCGCTGCCGGCCGCGGCGGCCAGCGCGGCGGTCGGAGGCCAGGCGCTGCCGCTGCCGAAGACGGCCGATTCCATCGCGGTGTTCGGCGATACCGGTTGCCGCCTCAAGGCCGCCAAGCCGCCGGCCGGCAAGCCGGCGACAGTGTCCCACGACGCCGATGACGACGACGACGACAGCGGCAAGTTTCAGGATTGTAACGACCCGTCCAGCTGGCCGTTCGCGTCTATCAGCGCGATGATCGCCAAGGCCAAGCCCGATCTGGTGATCCACGTCGGCGACTATCTCTACCGCGAGAGCCCTTGTCCTACGGGCGACAAGGGCTGCCAAGGCAGCCCCTACGGCGACAACTGGGTCACCTGGGCGGCGGATTTCTTCGCTCCGGCGGCGCCGCTGCTGCAAGCGGCGCCCTGGATCGTCACCCGCGGCAACCACGAAATCTGCAAGCGCGCCGGGCCGGGCTACGCGCGCCTGCTCGACCCGACGCCGGCGACCGGCCAAGGCCCGCCGGCCTGCGTCGACCTCATCGATCCGTACACGGTGACCGTCGGCAATCGCGCGTTCATCATGCTCGATTCAAGCGACGCGGCCGACGAGTGCCCGCAAAGCGGCTGCGACAGCGCCGCCTATGCGGCGCAATTCGCCGCCATGAAGCCGGCGGCGGGGACGTGGCTCGTCACCCACCGTCCGATCTGGGGCTTCACCAACTCGAAGGACAAATCCGGCAAGCGCAAGCTCGGCATCCGCAACATGACCTTGCAGGCGGCGCTGGCGCAGTGGAACGGCAAGGCGCCGGACGGGATCGATCTCGTCTTATCCGGGCACATCCACCTGTGGGAGGCGCTGAGCTTTGCCGACGCCCGCTCGCCGCAATTCGTGCTCGGCTCGGGCAGCACCCAGCTTGCCCACCAGATCACCGAGCAGTTGGTGGGGCAAAAGGTCGGCGGCACCAAGGTGGCCTCGGCAACGACCGACCAGCGCTTCGGCTACACCATGTTCGCGCCGTCGAAGGGCGGCGGTCACTGGGACGCGACCTTCTACGACACCAACGGCAAGGCGAAGATCGCCTGCAAGGTCGAGGCGGGCAAGGCGACGTGCAAGTAAGGGGCAATTACCGCCGCGCGGCACCCCACGCCACCGCCGGGATCTCGGACCGGCTTATGCCGATGTCGGCGAGTTCGCGGTCGTCGAGGCGGGAGAGTTCGTTGAGGCTGCGCTCGTAGGCGCGCCAGCGGCGCCACAGGCGGATCAGTTTAGCGAGGAACATGGTACATCCCTTTGTTCTTCTTGCAGAAGGCCGGGGATTCGGCCCTTGCAGAAACGGAGGTAAGACCTCGGTGAGGTAACAGAAGGCCGATTGTTGCGACGCAGCAATGCGCCTTGCGCATGTCGCCGGGTCCTACAATCGCTTGATCAGTGCCATGGCCGCCGCCGGCGCGCGCTCCTTGGCGCCGTTGATGAAATAGACGAAGCAGTCGCGCGGGCGTTTCGGTCCGGCCGCGGTGGGATCGACCGGCGCGAGGTCCGCCGGCGCGCCGCCATTCGCCCAGGCGCGAAACCGCTTGGCCCAGTGATCGAGTTCCGCGCCCGGATAGCCCTCGGACTCGGCGGCGGCCGCGCCGCGCAAACGCGCATAGACGAAGTCGGCGGTCACGTCGGGAAGCGGCACGTGGGTGTCGGAATCGACGAAAGCCGCGGCGACGCCGTGGCCGCGCAACAAAGCGATGAACGGCGCCGTCGCAAAGCTCGCGTGGCGCACCTCCAGCACGTGGCGGATGGCGCGGCCGTCGAGGGTCTTCGGCAGCAGCGCCAGGAACGCGGCGAAGTTCTCCGCGTCGAACCGCGTGGTCGCGGGAAACTGCCACAGCACCGGGCCGAGCTTGGCGCCCAGCTCCAAGACGCCGCTTGCAAAGAAGCGGTCGATCGACGGCCCCGCTTCGCCGAGCGCGCGGCGATGGGTGGCATACCGCGGCCCCTTGACCGCGAACACGAAATCCTCCGGCGTCTCCGCGTGCCAGCGGCGGAAGCTCGCCGGCTTCTGCGAGCCGTAGAACGTGCCGTTGATCTCGATCGAGGTGATGGCGCGGCTGGCGAAGGCGAGTTCGCGCGCCTGCGCCAGGCCCTTGGGATAGAACGTGCCGCGCCACGGCGCGAACACCCAGCCGCCGATGCCGACGCGGATACGACCCATGGCGAAATCTAGATCGGCGCCGCGGCGGCGGTCAAAGCCGCGCGAGCGCGCCTGCGCATATTGCTCGGTCGGGCGGAACCCTGCATCCTGACCGCGCAGCATGGAGGCGTCATGGCGAAGGGTCGTTGCGTTGCTGCGCGTCGCGGGCTGACCGCGTTGCCGGTCTTGCTGCTGCTTGCCGCTTGCGGCGAGCAGAACCGCTACGTGGCGCCGCCGCCCCCCAAGGTCACCGTCGCCCATCCGCTGCAGCAGCCGCTCACCCGCTATCTCGAACTCACCGGCAACACCGCGCCGTTCAACTCGGTCGACCTGGTCGCGCGCGTGCAGGGCTTCCTGCAGGAGATCCACTACCGGGACGGCGACGCGGTGAAAAAAGGCACGCCGCTCTTCACCATCGAGCCCGAGCCCTACCAGGTGAAGCTCGACCAGATGAAGGCGGCCGAGGCCGGCGCGGCGGCGGCGCTCAAGCAGGCGGAGGCCGAGTACAAGCGCCAGGCCGACCTGGCGGCCAAGGACTTCGCCTCGAAATCGACCCTCGACCAGGCGCTCGCCACCCGCGATTCCGCGCTCGCCAATCTCGACCAGGCGAAGGCCAACACCCGCAGCGCCGAGATCAACCTCGAGTACACCCGGGTGACCGCGCCGTTCGACGGCGTCGTGACCGTGCACCTCGTGTCGGTCGGCGAACTCGTCGGCACCTCGCCGACCCAGCTTGCCACCATCGTCCAGCTCGACCCGATCTACGTGAACTTCAACGTCAGCGAACAGGACGTGCTGCGCGTGCGCGCCGAGATGCGCCGCCAGGGCCTCACCCCGGCCGACCTGAAGAAAGTCGTCGCCGAGGTCGGGCTGCAGAGCGAGACCGGCTATCCGCACAAGGGCCTGCTCGACTACGCCTCGCCCACCGTCAATCCCTCGACCGGCACCTTGGCGGTGCGCGCGATCCTGCAGAACGCCGACCGCGCGCTGCTGCCCGGCTATTTCGTGCGCGTGCGCGTGCCGGTCGAGCGCCAGGCGGCGGCGCTGCTCGTCCCCGACACGGCGCTCGGCGCCGACCAGGGCGGCCGGTACGTGCTGGTGGTCAACCAGGACGACGTGGTCGAGCAGCGCAAGGTCGAGGTCGGGCCCACCGTCGGCGAACTGCGGGCGATCGACGGCGGCCTCAAGGCCGACGACCGCGTCGTCGTCGCCGGCGTGATCCGCGCCATCCCCGGCCAGAAGGTCGATCCGCAGACGCAGGCGGCCGCCCCGGCGGCGAAATAGGCCATGATCTCGACCTTCTTCATCGAGCGGCCGGTGCTGGCCAACGTGCTCGCCATCCTGATGGTGCTGATCGGCGGCGTCGCGCTCCTCGGCCTCGCCGTCGCCCAATATCCCGACGTGGTGCCGCCCACGGTGCAGGTTTCCACCCGCTATCCCGGCGCCAGCGCCCGCACCGTCGTCGACACCGTGGCGCTGCCGATCGAGCAGCAGGTCAACGGCGTCGAGGGCATGATCTACATGCAGTCCTTCAGCGGCGCCGACGGCACCTACAAGCTCACGGTCACCTTCAAGATCGGCACCGACCTCAACTTCGCGCAAGTGCTGGTGCAGAACCGGGTGTCGAGCGCGCTCGCCCAGCTGCCGGACGCGGTGCAGACCCAGGGCGTCACCGTGCAGAAGCAGTCGACCTCGATCCTGATGTTCGTGACGCTCGGCTCGCCCGACGGGCGCTACGACAGCCTCTACATGAGCAACTACGCCACCATCAAGCTCAAGGACGAGCTGGCGCGGCTGCCGGGCGTCGGCAACGTCACCGTGTTCGGCGCCGGCCAGTACTCGATGCGCATCTGGCTCGACCCGAACAAGCTGCAGTCGCGCAGCCTGATGGCCCAGGACGTGATCCAGGCGATCCAGCAGCAGAGCCAGCAGGTCACCGCCGGGCAAGTGGGCATGCCGCCGACCCCGCCCGGCCAGGCGTTCCAGTACACCCTCAACGTCGCCGGCCGGCTCGCCGACGTGGCCCAGTTCGAGGACGTGATCGTCAAGAGCGGCGCGAGCGGCGACGTGACGCGCGTGCGCGACGTCGGGCGGGTCGAACTCGGCGCCCAGACCTACAGCCAGATTTTCACCGTCAACGGCAAGCCCGCCGCCGGCATCGGCATCTTCCTCTCGCCCGGCGCCAACGCGCTCGACGTCGAAGCGGCGGTCACCCGCCGCATGACCGCGCTGGCGCGCGAGTTCCCGCAAGGGCTGACCTACGACGATCCGTTCGACACCACGACCTTCGTGCGCGCCGCCATCAACGAGGTCTACCGCACCCTGATCGAGGCCGCGGTGCTGGTGCTGGTGGTCATCCTGGTGTTCCTGCAGGACTGGCGCGCGACCTTGGTGCCGGCGACCACCGTGCCGGTGACCATCATCGGCGCCTTCGCCGCCATGTACGCGCTCGGCTTCACCGTCAACCTGTCGACCCTGTTCGCCATCGTGCTCGCCATCGGCATCGTGGTCGACGACGCCATCGTGGTGGTGGAGGGGGCCGCCCATCACATCGAGCGCGGCCTGCCGCCGCGCCAAGCGGCGGAAGCCGCCATGGACGAATTGTTCGGGCCGATCGTCGGCATCACCCTCGTGCTGATGTCGGTGTTCGTGCCGGCGGCGTTCCTGCCCGGGCTCACCGGGCGCATGTACGCCCAGTTCGCCCTGGTGATCGCGGCGACCGCGCTGTTGAGCGCCGTCAACGCCGCCACCCTCAAGCCGACCCAGAGCGCGCTGTGGCTGCGCCCGGCGGTGCCGCTCGCGCGGCGCAACTTGTTCTACCGCGGCTTCAACGCCGCCTATGCGCGGCTCGACCGCGGCTACGGCGTTCTCATCGGCTGGATGGCCGCGCGCAGCGGCGTGATGGCAGCGGTGGCCCTCGCCATCATGGCGGCGGCGGGCTACGGGCTGGCCCGCGTGCCGACCGGCTTCCTGCCGATCGAGGACCAGGGCTATTTGCTCGCCGTGGTGCAGTTGCCCGACGGCGCCTCGCTCGCGCGCACCCAGGCGGTGCTCGACCGGGTGGCGATCATCGCCGGCAAGACCCCGGGCGTCGCCAACGTGGTCAACGTCGCCGGCATTTCGCCCCTCGACAACAGCTCCTCGCTCGCCAACGCCGGCGTCTCCTACATCGTGCTCAAGGACTGGAGCGAGCGCGGCGCCGGCCAGGACCTGCGCGCGCTGTTCACCAGCCTCAACCAGGCGCTCGGCGCGATCGAACAGGCGCGCATCATCGTGCTGCCGCCGCCGCCGATCCAGGGCATCGGCAACGCCGCCGGCTTCACCATGCAGATCACGCTACGCGACGCCAGCTTCGACCTCGACAAGCTGCAGGCGGTCACCGACGCCATGGTGGCAAACGGCCAGAGCCAGACCGGCCTGCAGCGGGTCAACGCCTCGTTCCGCTCGACCGTGCCGCAGGTCGACATCGCGGTCGACCGGGTGAAGACCGAGACCTTGCATCTGACCGTCGACCAGGTGTTCGCGGCGCTCGGCTCCTACCTCGGCTCGAGCTACGTCACCCAGTTCAACAAGTTCGGCCGGGTGTTCCAGATCTACGTGCAGGCCGATTCCGATTTCCGCCTGCGGCTTGCCGACGTCGAGAACTTCACCGTGCGCAATCAGCAGGGCGCCATGATCCCGCTCGGCACCGTGATCGCGGTCGGCCCGGCGGTCGGCCCGTCGCTGATCAGCCTCTACAATCTCTATCCGTCGGCGAGCGTCATCGGCCTGCCGGCGACGGGATTCAGCTCCGGCCAGGCGATGACCCTGATGGAAGAGATCGCCGCCCGCACGCTCCCCAACGGCTTCGGCTACGATTGGACCGCGGTTTCCTACCAGGAGAAGGCGGTCGGCAATCAGCTCTACTACACCTTCGCCCTGGCGCTGCTGCTCGTCTATCTGGTGCTCGCCGGCCAGTACGAGAGCTGGTACGCGCCGGTCTCCGTCATCCTCGGCGTGCCGCTCGCTTTGCTCGGGCCGGTGTCGGTGCTGCAGGCCGTCGGCATCGACAACAACCTCTACATCCAGATCGGCCTCATCCTGCTGATCGCGCTCTCCGCCAAGAATGCCATCCTGATCGTGGAAGTGGCGCGCGAGCGGCGCCTGCGCGAGGGCAAGTCGATCGTCGAGGCGGCGGTCGAGGCGGCGCGCGCCCGGCTGCGGCCGATCCTGATGACGTCGTTTGCCTTCGTCCTCGGCGTCGCGCCGCTGGTGGTCGCGACCGGCGCCGGCGCCAGCGCGCGCAAGTCGATCGGCGTCACCGTGTTCAGCGGCATGATCGCCTCGACCTGCCTCGCCGTGGTGTTCGTGCCGTCGTTCTTCGTGGTGGTGCAGCGGTTCGAGGAATGGCGCGCGGCGCGCCGCAAGAAGCCGGTGCAAGCGCCGGCGCAATAACTTTGTAGGGCGCAATAGCGCAGCGTATTGCGCCGTTTCACGGCAATGCGGCGCATTACGCGGCTTCGCCGCTAATGCGCCCTACGGATTCACCCCCGCGGCAGCGCGTTCTGGATCAGGTAATCGGCGAAATCCGCCGGCTTGAGCTTGACCGCCTTGTCGGCCTCCCCGGCAAGCGCCCTGGTGACGAGAATGTGGCTCTCCACGTGCTCGGGCGGTACCTTGAACACGCCGGCGACCCCGCGCAGCCGCGGATAATAGACCGGGTCGATCATCCGCTCCTTGCGCTTGAGGCGCGCGATGATGTCGTCCTCGGAAAGGCCGTCGGCGGCGCGCTGCTTGATCAAGGTCCAGTCGGTTTCCCCGCCCCAGCCGGCGGCGATCAGCGGCGCCGGGTCGTCCTCGCTGTAGCCGATCTTGAACACGTTCTTGGTGATGCCGGCGTCGGACGCCCATTTGGAGAATTTGGCGCTGCGCGCCACGTAGATCACGCCCATCCGCTGATCTCCGTCACATCTCATGGCACCGATGAAACTGATCACGCTTTCGGACGGATGGCAATTGCGCTTATCCGGCAGCCGTAGTACGTTTTTGCCATGATCCGGTCATGGCGTAACGCCGCGAGCCGCCAAGTGTGGGAGGGCGGACGTCCGAACCGGTTCCGTGGATTGGATTTTGCCGTCGCTGTCGATCTGCTCCTGGCTTTGAACGTTGCCAAGTCGCTGCACGACATCAGTCCCTTGAAGAGCGTAGGCTTGCACAAGCTCAAAGGTGATCGCAAAGAACAGTGGGCGATGACGGTAAACGAAAGGTGGCGAATCTGCTTCGAGTATCGTCAGGGCGATGCGTACAACGTCGAGATCGTCGACTATCACAAGGGTTAGGACCATGGCTCCAGTTGCCCATCCCGGCCGGCTCCTGCGGCGCGAGCTCGAAGTGCGCGCCTTGAGCGCCAACCGATTGGCGCTCGACCTCGGTGTCCCCTCCGGGCGCATCACCGATATTCTCAACGGGCGGCGCTCGATCAGCGCCGACACCGCCGTCCGCCTCGGGCGATATTTCGGCAATAGCGCGCAGTTCTGGCTCGACCTCCAGGGCCAATATGACATTGCATTGGTCGAACGCGAGCGCGGCGCCGAAATTACCAAGCGGGTGCGACCCGCCGACGCCGCATGAGCGCGCGCCACGTAGATCACGCCCATCCGTTAACCGCCGATCGCGACGAGGCGACAATTTACCTCCTGGCGATTTGTGACATATATATGATAGCCGCTTGCGGTTCCCTCCGTTGCGCCCGAGCGAAGTCTGTCGATGAGTGCTCCCGACTCGCCCCTTGCCGCGATCCCGATCGTCGACGTGCGCGACGGCGGCCCGCTGCGCCATGCGGTCGAAGGCCGCGCGCGGGCGCGGGCGCTGCGCGAAGAGGCGCTCGGCTGGTTCCCGCGCGGCATGCTGATGTTCACGCCGGCGCTCGACCATCTGGCGCAGCTGTGGCTGACCCGCTCGCAGGCGCCCTACGTGGGCGAAATCGCCGCCGTCGCCGGCGCGCTCGGGTTTCCCGGCATCTGGTTCCTCAATAACTCCTACCAATGGTGCTGCACCGCGCGCGCCTGCGACGAGGAGGCGGGGCCGTGGCTCATGCGCACCCTCGACTGGCCGCTCGACGGCCTCGGCCGCCGGGTCGAGGTGGCGCGCATGCGCGGGCCGGCCGGCGAGTTCTTCAACGTCACCTGGCCGGGCTTCGTCGGCGTGCTCACCGCCATGGCGCCCGGCCGCTTTGCCGCCGCCATCAACCAGGCGCCGCTACGCCGGCGCACGCGGCATCCGTGGCTCCGCCCGTACGACCTCGCGTTCAACGCCACCCAGACCTGGTGGCAGGTGCGCCACATGCCGCCCGACCATTTGCTCCGCCTCGCCTGCGAGACCGCCCGCACCTACGCGCAGGCGCGGCAGCTGCTCGAGACCGTGCCGGTGGCGCGGCCGGTGATCTTCACCTTGGCCGGCTGCGCGCGCGGCGAACGCTGCGTGATCGAGCGCACCGAGGAGGGGCATACGACCCACGACGAGGCGGTCGCGGCCAACGATTGGCGCCACCGCGGCGGCGATTGGGAAGCGCGCGTCGGCGGCAAGCACACCTTGGTCGCGACCTTCGACGAGGCGGCGGAGAACAGCCGCCGCCGGCGCGAGGCGCTGGCGACCTGGGACGGACGGCCGGGCGCCGGCGCGTTCGACTGGGTGGCGCCGCCGGTGCTCAATCCCTATACCCGCCTCGCCGTCGAAATGTGCCCGCGCGCGGCGATCCTGCGGGTGGTCGGCTACGAGATTGCCGACGGCGAATTGCCGCAACCGGCGACCCGCGTGTGCGAAATCGCTGCGCTCGCGGCGTGACACGGCTTCCGTCATTGCGAGCGAAGCGAAGCAATCCAGTGTAACGTGCGCGGCGGCTGCGGCTCCTGGATTGCTTCGTCGCCCTTCGGGCTCCTCGCAATGACGGGCGCGCGGAGCCGTCGAATCACCATAGAGCCGATCAAGCGGAATCCGATGACAGGAGTCTTCATGCGCGCCTTCGTGCTCGCCGTCCTGCTGGCTGCGACCGTTCCGCTGCCGGCCGCCGCTGCCGACATCAAGGTGCTGAGCGCCGGCGCGTTCAAGCAGGTGCTGCTCGCCACCTTGCCCGCGTTCGAGCAGGCGTCCGGCCACAAGGTCGCCCTCGACAACGACACGGTCGGCGCGCTCGTCAAGCGCATCGACGGCGGCGAGGCTTTCGACGTCGCCATCCTCAACCCGGCGGCCATCGACAAGCTGACCAAGGACGGCAAGCTCGCGCCGGGCGCCGTCGCGCTCGCCAAGGTCGGCGTCGGCGTGGTGGTCAAGGAAGGCGCGCCGCGTCCCGACATTTCGACCGTCGCCGCGTTCAAACAAGCGCTGATCGACGCCAAGTCGGTCGCCTACATCGATCCCGCCGCCGGCGGCTCGAGCGGCATCTACGTCGCCGGCCTCCTCGACCGCCTCAGCCTCGCCGACGCGGTCAAGGGGAAGGCGAAGCTCGTCAAAGGCGGCGCGGTCGCCGATCACGTGGTCGCCGGCGAAGCCGAGATCGGCATTCATCAGATCAGCGAAATCCTGCCCGTCAAGGGCGCGGTGCTGGTCGGCCCGCTGCCGGCGGAAATCCAGAACTACACGGTCTATGCGGC
>DASPVJ010000142.1:0-10943 GCA_035622435.1 Xanthobacteraceae bacterium
GGCAGCATCCAGTCGAGCACGACGAGGTCGGGCGCGGCCTCCTTGAGCTTCACCTCGGCGTCGTCGCCGCGCGCGGCGGTGTCGACCGCGTAGCCCTCGGCCTCGAGGTTGTAGCGCAGCAGCAGGGTCAGCGGCTCCTCGTCCTCGACGATGAGAATGCGCGCGGTCATGAGGCCCCTCTCCTCTCCTGGCTCGAGCATGATCCTTCACAAACCCGAAACGCACTCCTCAACGCATCACGCATTAACCGCGCAGCGCCGTCGGCGCGAAGCTCGCGGTGTCGTCGCCCTTCGGGCGTTCGTCGATCAGCGGCCGCCCCTCGACCATGTAGTGGACGGTCTCGGCGATGTTGGTGGCGTGATCGCCCATCCGCTCGATATTCTTGGTGCAGAACAGAAGATGGGTGCAGAAGGTGATGTTGCGCGGGTCTTCCATCATGTAGGTGAGGAGTTCGCGGAACAGCGAGTTGTGCACCGCGTCGACCTCCTCGTCCCGGCGCCAGACCTCGAGCGCCCGGGCGACGTCGCGGCGCGCGTAGGCGTCGAGCACCTGCTTGAGCTGGCCGAGCACGAGCTTGGTCATCTCCTCGACCCCGCGGATGACCTGGGTGAAGGCGATGTCGACGTCGAGCACCAGCACCCGCTTGGCGATGTTCTTGGCGAGGTCGCCGATCCGCTCGAGGTCGTTGGACACCCGCAACGAGCCGACGATGTCGCGCAGGTCGACCGCCATCGGCTGGCGGCGCGCGATGGTGAGGATGACCTTCTCCTCGATGGTGCGCTGCAGCGCGTCGACCGAAGGATCGAGCGCGATCACGCGCTGGGCGAGCTCGACGTCGCGCCGGGACAGCGCCACGACCGCGTCGGCGATCTCCTTCTCGGCGAGGCCGCCCATCTCGGCGACCATGCGCGAGAGTTCCTCGAGGTCGGCGTCGAACGCCTTCATCGTGTGTTCGGACATTTCCTTTGTCCTTTCGCTCTTGCGCCGGCCGCTCAACCGAAGCGGCCGGTAATGTAGTCCTGGGTGCGGCGATCGCGCGGCGCGGTGAACATCTTGCTGGTGGAGTCGAACTCGACCAGCTCGCCAAGATACATGAAGGCGGTGAAGTCGGACACCCGCGCCGCCTGCTGCATGTTATGGGTGACGATGACGATGGTGTAGTCCTCCTTCAACTCGTCGATCAATTCCTCGATCTTGGCGGTCGAGATCGGATCGAGCGCCGAGCAGGGCTCGTCGAGCAGGATCACCTCGGGCTTGACCGCGACGGTGCGGGCGATGCACAGGCGCTGCTGCTGGCCGCCGGACAGGCTCAGCCCGTTGGCGTTGAGCTTGTCCTTGACCTCCTCCCACAGGGCGGCGCGTCGCAGCGCGTCCTCCACGCGCCGATCGAGATCGGGGCGCGACAGCCGCTCGTAGAGGCGCACCCCGAACGCGATGTTCTCGTAGATCGTCATCGGGAACGGCGTCGGCTTCTGGAACACCATGCCGATGCGGGCGCGCAGCAGGTTCACGTCCTGCTTGTCGTCGAGAATGTCCTCGCCGTCGAGCAGCACCTCGCCCTCGGCGCGCTGCTTGGGGTAGAGGTCGTAGATGCGGTTGAGGATGCGCAGCAGCGTCGATTTCCCGCACCCCGACGGTCCGATGAAGGCGGTGACCTTGTTGGCGTAGAGCGACAGGGTGATGTCCTTGAGCGCGCGGGATTCGCCGTAATAGAAATTGAGGTTGCGCATCGTGACTTTGTGGGCGAGGTCGGACGCCTCCGGTCCGCTATGGGTCACTGTCGGCACGACGAGCGGAGGGGAGGCGTTCATGGCGATTCTTTTCTGGTGGCGGCGAGGGCGCGGGCGACGATGCTGAGCACGAGAACCGTCAGGGTGATGATGAGCGCGCCGGTCCAGGCGAGCTGCTGCCATTCCTTGTAGGGGCTGAGGGCGAACTGGAAGATCACCGCCGGCAGGCTCGCCATCGGGGCGTTGAGGTCGAGGCTCCAGAACTGGTTGTTGAGCGCGGTGAACAGCAGCGGCGCCGTCTCGCCGCTGATGCGGGCGACGGCGAGCAGCACGCCGGTGATCATGCCGGCCCGCGCCGCCCGGTAGGCGATGCGCGTGATCATGACCGCGCGCGGCATGCCGATCGAGGTCGCCGCCTCGCGCAACTGGTCGGGCAGCAGCAGCAGCATGTCCTCGGTGGTGCGCACCACCACCGGCACGACGATGACGGCGAGCGCGACCGCGCCGGCAATCGCCGAGAAGTGGCCCATGGGGTAGACCATGACCTCGTAGATGAACAGGCCGACGACGATCGAGGGGGCGCTGAGCAGAATGTCGTTGATGAAGCGCACGACGGTGGTGAGCTTGTCGTAGCGGCCGTATTCGGCCATGTAGGTGCCGGCGAGGATGCCGAGCGGCGTGCCGATCGCGACGCCGAGCGCGGTCAGGATGAGGCTGCCGACGATCGGGTTGAGCAGGCCGCCGGCGCCGCCGGGCGGCGGGGTCATTTCGCTGAACACCTCGAACGTCAGCCCCCGGCATCCCTCCCACAGCAGCGCCCCGAGGATCAGCACCAGCCAGCCGAGGCCAAAGACCGTGGCGCCGACCGAAAGGCCCATGGCGATGCCGTTGCGGCGGCGGCGGCCGGCGTAGCGGGGGGTGCGGGCGCTCGCGTCCGGCATGGGCGTCAGCCCCCGATCCGGCGCTCGAGGCGCAGCAGCATGTAGCGCGCCGCCGCCAGCACGATGAAGGTGATCACGAACAGGATGAGGCCGAGCGCGATCAGCGACGAGGTGTAGAGATCGCCGACCGCCTCGGTGAACTCGTTGGCGATGGTCGCCGAGATGGTCGTGCCGGGCGCGAGGATCGACCCGGCGATATGGTGCGCGTTGCCGATGACGAAAGTGACCGCCATGGTCTCGCCGAGCGCGCGGCCGAGGCCGAGCATCACGCCGCCGATCACCCCGACCCGGGCATACGGCAGCACCACGTAGCGCACCACCTCCCAGGTGGTGCAGCCGACGCCGTAGGCCGCCTCCTTGAGCACCGGCGGCACTGCTTCGAACACGTCGCGCGAAATCGAGGTGACGAAAGGCAGCACCATGACGGCGAGGATCAGGCCGGCGGTCAGAATGCCGATGCCGTAGGGCGGTCCGGCGAACAGGCCGGCAATGCCCGGGACGTTGCCCAGGGTGTTGATCAGCAGCGGCTGCAAGGTCTCCTGCAGGTAGGGCGCGAACAGGAACAGGCCCCAGATGCCGTAGATGATGCTGGGAATGCCGGCGAGCAGCTCGATGGCGATGCCGATGGGGCGGCGCAGCCACATCGGGCACAGCTCGGTCAGGAACAGGGCGATCAGCAGGCCCACCGGCACCGCGATCGCCATGGCGATGAAGGAGGTGAGAACGGTGCCGTAGATCGGCGCCAGCGCGCCGAATTGTTCGGTCACCGGATTCCAGGCGTCGCTGATCAGGAAGTTGAAGCCGAACGTGCTCAGCGCCGGCCAGGCCCCGCGAATGAGCGACAGGATAATGCCGCCGAGGATGACGAGCACGGCAACGGCGGCGGCGCGGGTGAGGCGGCGGAACACCGCGTCGCGAAGGCGCAGGCGCTGCAGCACCCGGCCGCGTTCGCCCTGCTCGCCCACCGGAATGGCTCCGCCCTGCAAAGCTACGTCGACCACGGGCTGCCCCAGGTGAGTTGCATCCGGCTTCTTCCCTCGGCTCGACCAGCGCCCGCAAGGGTCAATTCAAGCCGGCGCACGGCCGCAAGACAAGCCGCCGGCGGATGGAGTGCACGGGAAAAAGCGGGGGCCTTTTCCCGTGGGTGGCTCGGTCAATAAACCGGCTTGCCGCCGTCGTCCTTGATCTCGCTCTTCCAACCCGCCTCGATCAGCTTCACCACATTGGCCGGCATCGGAATGTAGTCGAGGCTAGCGGCCATCTCGCCGCCGTTCTTGTAGGCCCAGGCGAAGAAGTCGAGGGCCTGCTTGGTGGCGGCCACGTCCTTAGGCTGCTTGGGCACGAGGATGAAGGTTGCGCCCGCGATCGGCCACGCCTGGGGATCGGCGGAATCGGTGAGGATCATGTAGAAGCCGGCCGCATGCTCCCAATCGGCGCCGGCGGCGGCGGCCATGATCGCTTCCGGCATGGCGGCGACCGTCTTGCCGTCCTTGTTGACCATCTTCATCGTGGTCAGGTGGTTCTGCTTGGCGTAGGCGGTTTCGACGTAGCCGATCGAGCCCTTGGTGTTGGCCACATTGTTGGAAACGCCTTCGTTGCCCTTGGCGCCGATGCCGCCCGGCCAATCGACCGAGGTGTTGCTGCCGACCCTCGACTTCCAGTCGGCGCTCACCTTCGACAGGTAGTTGGTGAAAATGAAGGTCGTTCCCGATCCGTCGGAACGATGGACGAGCGCAATCGGCTCATCCGGCAGCTTGGCGTTGGGATTGAGCTTGACGAGCGCCGGATCGTTCCATTTTTTGATTTCGCCCAGATAGATTTTGGCGAGCGTCGGCCCGTCGATGGTCAATTCGTTGGCCTGGATGCCGGCGAGGTTCACGACCGGCACGATGCCGCCCAACACGGTGGGAAACTGGATGCAGCCGATTTTGTCGAGTTCGTCGGATTGCAGCGGCATGTCGGACGCGCCGAAAATGACGGTGCGCGCGGTAATCTGCTTGATGCCGCCGCCGGAGCCGATCGACTGGTAGTTCAGCCCGACCCCGGTCTCCTTCTTGTAGGCGTCCGCCCACTTGGCATAGATCGGATAGGGGAAGGTCGCGCCGGCGCCGGATATGTCGAGCGCGCTTGCCGACGCCATCGTGGCGGCGGCGATGCCGGCCGCGAGGCTCAGGGTTTTCAGCAGCTTCACGGACTCCCTCCAGGTTTGCGGTGGAAAGCCGGCACGGCACGGAACCGCGATCCCGCACCTTGCCCCTTCGACCTCGGTTATTGAGCGATTGAACGTCGTGTTCGAACGCCTGACGGCCGCCCTCGGTCCACCGACGCAAAACCTTTCGTCCGGACTCGATGGGACGCCAAGCCCTAGCGGATGCGCGTCATCGTTCTATGATGGTTCGATGACAACGAAATGACGCTTCAAGCTCTTGAAAGTTCGGCCGGTTCGGCGCGCGCCGGGGCCGCGCTCGAGGGCAGCCGGACGGTGAACGTGGCCCCCTGCCCGAGCGTGCTTTCGATCTGCAGGCGGCCGCGATGGCGATTGAGGATGTGCTTGACCAGCGCCAGCCCGAGGCCGGTGCCGCCCTCGGCTCGGCTGTGGCCGACGTCGACGCGGTAGAAGCGTTCGGTCAGCCGCGGCAGGTGCTCGGCGGCGATGCCGGCGCCGTAATCGCGTACCGCGATCACCGCCTCCCCCGCCCCGTCGGCCGCTTCGCCGCGTTCGAGCACGATGTCGACCCGCTTGCCGGAACCGCCGTATTTGAGCGCGTTCTCGATCAGGTTCTCGAACACCCGCGTGAGTTCGTCGCGGTCGCCGAGCACGACGAGCGGCTCCGGCGGCGCCTTGATGGCAAGCGTCACGCCGCGCTCGCGGGCGAGCACCTGCAGCGCATCGGCGACCTGGCGCACGACCGAGACCGCGTCGGCGCTCGTCTGCGGATGAACGTGCGCGTTGAGTTCGATGCGCGAGAGCGACAAGAGGTCGTCGATCAGGCGCGCCATGCGGCGGGCCTGATCCTTCATGATGGCGATGAAGCGTTCGCGCGCCGCCGGGTCTTCGCGCGCGGGGCCCTGCAGGGTGTCGATGAACCCGGACAGCGAAGCGAGCGGCGTGCGCAGCTCGTGACTGGCGTTGGCGACGAAATCGGCGCGCATCTCCTCGACCCGCCGCAGCGGAGTGAGGTCCTGGACGCTGACGAGAACGAGGCCGCGCTCGAAGCCGGGGGCGGCGCCGGCAAGCTCGACCGGCATCACGCAGCCGGCAAACCAGCGGTCGACCGGCACGCGCTCGAAAAACTCCACCCGCTGCGGCTCGTTGGCGGCGGCGGCGCGCCGGATCGCCTCGACCATTTCCGGCACCCGCAAGGCGAGCGAGGCCGGCTCGCCGCGCCGCAGCGCCGGCGCCATCAGGCCGGCGTGGGCGTTGAAGGCGAGCACGCGGCCCTCGCGGTCGAGCACGATCACCGGATCCGGCAGGCCGGCGATCACCGCCTCGACCAGCGGGTCGCCGAGCCGCGGCCCGCGCCGCTCCGGCAACGGCGACATCGCGCCGATGCGTGTGCGCCGCCCGCTGCCGATCCAGGCGGCTACGGCCACGACCACGAGCGCACCGAGCGCATAGGCGAAGCCGAGGGCCCCTGCTGCGACCAGGGCGACGAGGACGAGCGCCGCCGCCACCAGCGCGCGGCGCGGCGCGGCGTCCCGGCCCCACCACGCGTCCGGATGGCGGATCGATTCCCTGCGCTCGTCGCTCACTTGCGTCCCGTGGTCAATGACTCACGAAACCCCGTTTTGTGCCGTTGGTAGCGGAACGTCAAGCAACCGAGGGCGCGGAACCGCGATGCGAAGCGGGAACCTCAGCCGGCGTCGCGCGGCTCGCCGGTCGCCGTATCGGGCGGCTCGTGACGGGCGAGCACCCGGACATCGAGCCACATTTCGCGGATGCCGAGGATCGCCAGCGCGAGCGCAAACGGCACGATGTAATAGAGCAGGCGAAACAACAGGAGGCCGGCGACAACGTCGCCGCGCGCGAATTGCTCGCGCAGGAGCGCAACCAGGATCGCCACGTCGAACACGCCGATGCCGCCGGGCGCGGCGCTGGCGAAGCCGAGCAGGGTCGCGCTGACGAAAATCACGGCGAGCGGCACGAAGGCGACGTGCGGTTCGGCCGGCAACAGGACGTACATGGCGAGCGCGCAACAGCCGAGATCGGCAATGCCGATGACGATCTGCAATAGCGTCAGCGGCCCGCCCGGAAGGGTCACCTCCCAATTGTCTTTGCCGATCACCCGCGGCTTGTGCCAGACCCAGGCGATGTAGGCGGCCAGCATGGCGAGGGTCAGGCCGGCGAGGATCCGGTTGAGCCATGCCGGCAAGTGGTCGATCGCGCTCGCTGCGTCCGGCGCCAACGCGATGCCGAGGCCGAGCACGGTGGCGTTGCCGAGCCAGAAGGTCAGGCCGGCGACGAAACAGATCTTGGCCACGTCGATGACGGTGAGGCCCCAGGTCGAATAGATGCGGTAGCGCACGGCGCCGCCGGTGAGCACGGTGATGCCGACGTTGTGGCCGACCGAATAGCTGGTGAAGCCGGCGAGCGCCGCGATGCGATAGGGGACGTGGCTCTTGCCGATGGTGCGCAGCGCGAACAGGTCGTAGAGCGTCAGCGTGGCGTAGCCGCAGGCGACGAACAGCCCGGCCAGGGCCACGGCATGCGCCGGCGTCGCGCGCAGCGCGCGCCCGATCTCGTCGAACGCCATGCCGCGCAGGATGCGGTAGAGCACGACCGCGGCGACGACGAGGATGGTGAGGCTCAGCGCGATTCCGACCCGGTTCCACCCGACCTTCTCGTCGAGCAACCGCTTCACCGCGCGCAGCGCGCCCGCCATGCCTGTCCCCCGGGCCGCCGTGGAACCGTTCCGGGGTTGCGCCCGGCTTTGGTCGCCCGAAGCTCCCGCGTGGCTCCTACCAGAAGTCGCCCGCGGGCGCGAGAGCTAGCTCACCCCGATGTCGGCCACGCGCCGGCGCAACGCCCCGATCAGCTCGCCGCTTTCGGTGAGATGCGGCTCCTCGGCGTCGAGCACCCGCGCGAACGCCCGCCGCTTGAGCGCCGCCACGTCGATCGCTTCATGCGCGGCGTCGACGCTCGCGGAATCGCAGACGATGTCGATCAGCCGGTCGATGGCATGGAGGCGGCCCAGGAGGTAGTCGTTCTCCCGGTAGGCGCGCGACAAAAAGGCGGCGAAGTGCCCGAAGCCGATGCCCTTGAGGCCGTGCGCGCCGTTGAAAGTGCGGGCGTCCTGCGGGCTGATGCGGTCGACCAGGATTTCGTGCAACTCGCCCACGTCGCGCGTGCTGGTGAGCGGGAACGTCAGCACGTCCCAGAACGGAAAGCCCAGATAGTTGACCAGGACTTCGCGGCGCGCCTGTGGGGGCCAGCCCCGCGCGGCGAGGCGCGACAGCAGCACGTCGAGGTCGCGGGTGCTGGCGCCGAGATCGATCTGGGCGGCCATCCGGTCGATCAGCGTGCCGATGCGCGCGGCGTTGGCCCCGACGAAATGCCGGGCATAGCGGCGCAGGTCGCGGGCATCGGCGATCGACGGCGCGATCGCGAAAATCTCCCCGGCAAGTTCGCGGGTGGCGGAATCGAAGAACCGCGCCTCCTCGCGCCGCTGCACCACTTCGAGGCAGGCGTAGAAGTCGCGCTTGAGGACGTCGATGACGGCCGGCTCGAGGCCGGCGAAGCGCGCATGATCGACCATCTGGTAGAGCCGGTTCTGCCCCTCGATGAGAAAATTGAGCCTGCGCTTGCGATAGTCGACGTCGAAGGCGAGCAGGAAAGAGGCCCAGGCGGGGACGGGCCCGGCGGCGGTCTCGCCGCCGACCGCGGCGCAGTCGCGCTCGGAATAGACGAGGCCGGCGTGGGTCGCCCAGGCGTCGACGATCTCGCCGATGACGCGGGCGAGCGGCGAGCGCGGCGGCGCGCCGCGCATGGCGCCAATCAGGCGGGCGACGAAGCGGCGCACCGAGGCGAGCTTGAGCCGCACGTAGCCCTGATAGGCGAAGCCGGCGTCGTGGGCGACCTCGGCGTTCGCCCGCTCGCGCCACGCGCGGATCCCTTCCGCAGCGGCCGGCTGGTCGAGCGGATCGGCGAGGATGCGCGCGAGCAGCCCGTGGATGTACGGGCGCGCGCCTTCGATGATGCCGTTGAGCTGGCGCACCTCGTCGTTGAAGGAGAACACCCAGCCCAATTCGTCGGTGACCGGCTGGTTGCGCGGGATATCGGACAACGCGCCCTTCAGGGTGGCGAAGAATCCCGGAGCCTCGCGGCGGACGGCCGCCGCCGCGGGCGCCGGATCGGGATCGATATAGACGAGGCGGCGGTCGACCTGGCGGTAGGCGGGCCGCCCGTGGATCGCCGCGATCGCTTCGTGGAACGGCCGGTTGTTGAGGACGCTGCCGTCGATGAAGCTCGCCGCCACCGGGTCGATGTCGGACTGGATTTGGGCGGCGAAGTTCCGCGCGATGAACGCAGCCCGGTCGGGCCAGTCCTGGCCGCGCCGCGCCACCACCGCGTCCATCTCGCGGATCTGCGCCGGCGGGAACGCGCCGGGAAACGACGAGGTCGCCCGCGCCGCGAACGCCAGGGCCGGCGCGTTCGTCAGCGCGAAATCGCTCGCCGCCGGTCCGTTGCCGTTGCGCCGGCAGGAGAACCGCAGCACGTGGTGATGCTCGCGCTCGCGGATCAAGGGCGGGTCGTGAATCTGAATGAGATGCTGATAGCCGTGATAGTCGGTGAGCATGACGATGAGGTCGAGGCGCTGGCCGGAGGGAAGCAGCGAGGCGCCCTCCCGCTTCGGCGCGCCCATTGCGGTCACCGCGTCGAACATCAGCTCCGCCATGCGCGATCCGGAGAGCGGCGGCTTGAACCAGCGCGAGCGCACGAACAGGGACAGCTTGTCGCGCACTTCCCGGTCGTCCATCTCGCCGAGCAGGCCGGTCTTCGTCGCGCCCCAAATCAGCGGCCTGAGGAAGAACTTGCTGAAGCGCTTGGCCCGCGCCTCGGGCGCGAGCAGAGTTTCCACGTCGGCGTTGTCGAGCCACAGGTCGCGCAGCTTCCCCATCGGCAGGTCGTGGCTGAGCGCGCGCGCCAGCATGGTGCCGTTGATGCCGCCGGCCGACGCGCCGGCGATGATGTCGACGACGACCCGCAGCTCGACCCGGCGGCCGATCTCGCGCAGCAGATCGAAATAGACCGCCTCGGTGTCGTATTCCGGGTCGTCCCGGTCGAACGCGTCGAAGAACGAGGCGTTGGCGCGGGCGGCGCGGTCGGTGATCGCGTGCAGCGCCGAAGAGGCGCGCACCAACTTGAGGATCTCCTTGCTGATGCCATGCATGTAGACGGCGAGCGAGACGCCGCCGAAGCAGACCAGCGCGATACGCAGTTCCTTTTCGCGCACGGCGAACGCTCCCACCCGGCACGGAGGCCGATTGTGCTGCCAACATCCTGAAAAGCGGTAAATATCCGAAGGCCGAGGGAGAAAGGGTTGTTCCCCGGGCGCTGATGCCGCAGTGCAACCAACAAAATCGCTATCCCCGGGAGTGCCGTCGCGCCGGACGGGCACGTCGCGCGAGGTCGCCCGGCGGCACACCGCCTCACGCGACCGGCGCGTCCGCCCCGATCAGCCGCAGCGCCTCGCGCACCGTGACCACCTGGCAGCCACGCCCGAGCGCGGTGGCAATCGCGGCGTGATCCCGCAGCGCGGTGATCTCAAGTGCGGCTGAAATCAACGTTAATGCGCCGGCGGCGCCGCCGATGGGTCACGTCAACGTGACCGACGGCCACATGCTCCATGCGCGGTTTCAAATTGAGACGTGCGGCGGAGCAATCGGATTTGAAAATTTCACAATGGCACAGCCGCGGCTGTCGAATTGCCGCAGCAGCGGGCGTTTAACCTTGGCGCGAGTCATGCATCGCCTTGCGCCGACGCTAACCATCACCGGAGAAACGGGACGCGATCTCTTGATCACTCTCATAAATATTGATGTAACACTCGGCGCAGACTTGCACGCCATGCGTGCGCCGCGCGGACGAGCAGGAAGCCGACACTTCGAGAGTTGCCGATCCGCCGTGGTAATCGATCGCGCCGTGAAGCAGAGGCTGCCATGAATATTCCGAACCGGCTGGTCACCGCCGATCTCACTCGGCGCACGGAGCTCGTCGCCTCGATCGCGGCGGCGGCCGCCGATGAAGTCGACCGCGCGAGCAAGTTTCCCG
>DASPVJ010000143.1:0-5277 GCA_035622435.1 Xanthobacteraceae bacterium
CCGCGACCTCATCGTGGGAGCCGCGGTCGAGCGGCGCGAAGGCCGCGCGTCCCGCCGGCGTGAGCGAAAGGTGGGTCTGACGCCCGTCTTCCTGCGACCGCGTGCGCGCGAGGAAACCGCGCTGCGCAAAGCCGCGCAGGATGCGGCTCAAGTAACCGGCGTCGAGCCCGAGGTCGCGCGCGATCTCGGCGGCGGTCGGCGCCGCGCGGTTCGCCAATTCGTAGAGCACGCGCGCCTGCGCGAGCGAGAAGGGGCTCGCGTGCAACCCCTCGCGCAGCACGCCGATGTGCCGCGTGTAGAAACGGGTGAACCGCCGCACCGCGGCGATGCGCTGCTCAAGAGGGAGCGACGCGACCTCGTTCATGGCGGGCAACGTCAACCAATTAGTTGACGTGGTCAAGCATTATCGCGACGGCGCGGAGCACGACCGTTCGGCCGCGTCCGAGCCGACGTAGCAGGTCGGCCTCCGGGTCGGCGACCCCATCGCGATGGCCGCCGACGGCCTCGTAGCGCCGTTTGGCGATAACGAGCCCTTGCTCGGGCCGCGGCCGTCCCGGCAGCAGGCGGGCGAAGACGCCCGGCATCCGCCCGAGCGTCCCTGGGCTGAACACCGCCGTGCGCGCCTCGCGCTCGCCCGCAAGCTCGGCCTGTTCGACAAAGCGCATCACCTCGGCAATCCAAGTCGCATCGGGGGTCGTGCCGGGCCGCAGGAACATCAGCCAGTCCCCGCGCGCCAGCGCCGCGGCGGCCCGCAACCGGGCGGCAAGCGGCGCCGGCGACACCAGGATGCGGCACCCCGCTATGTCGGCGACTTCGGCGGTTTTGTCGCGCGAGCCCTTGTCGGCGACGATCACTTCACGGATCGCGCCGGCGGTCGCGCCCGGGACCAGGGCGGCGAGGGTCGAGACCAGCGCGCGCTCCGATTCGTCGGTGGCGATGATGACGCTCAGCATGGAACTCCGCGCTGCCTGCCCCGGTTGAACTGCATCAAGTAGCAGTTCCGCGCCGAGCTACTAAATATCGGGGAACAAAATAGGTCGCGGATTTTCACAGCGAATGTTCTTGATTTGTTCACGCTTAAGCGCTAGGTGAAGAACCATGGCTCGTTCGTCCCTCGCCCTGCGCCCGTCGGTGCCGCCTAGCCCGGCACCGACGGGCGAATTTGGCCCGCCTTCCGCCGGCACCACGGTCGAGCGGGAGCGCCGGCGTGGGCGCGGCGCGCAATCGAACGCGTCGGGCCGCTACGAGCCGCTCGCGCGCGTCGCCTTCGACGACGGCTGGCAGACCCTCGAGAAGCTGCCGCCGTTCGCGACCAGTGTGAGCGTCGATGCGAGCCGCAAGGTCATCACCCGCAACGAATCCCCCGACATCGGCTTCGACCGCTCGATCAATCCGTATCGCGGCTGCGAGCACGGCTGCATCTACTGCTTCGCGCGTCCGACCCACGCGTACCTCGGCCTCTCGCCCGGGCTCGACTTCGAATCCAAGCTGTTCGTCAAGCCCGATGCGCCGGCGCTGTTGGAGCGCGAACTCTCCGCGCCCAATTACGTGCCGCGCACCATGGCGATCGGCACCAACACCGATCCCTATCAGCCGATCGAGCGGCGCTACGAGATCATGCGCCAGCTGCTCGAGGTGCTCGACCGCGCCGGCCATCCGGTCGGCATCGTCACCAAATCGGCGCTCATCCTGCGCGACATCGACATCCTCGCCCGCATGGCCAAGCGCAACCTGGTCAAGGTCGCCGTATCGGTCACGACCCTCGACCCCAAGCTCGCGCGCGTGATGGAGCCGCGGGCGCCGACGCCCGCGCGTCGCCTCGAGGCGCTGCGGCAATTGTCGGCCGCCGGCGTGCCGACCGCCGTCATGGTGGCGCCGATCGTGCCCGCCATCAACGACGCGGAGATCGAGCGCATCCTCGACGCCGCCGCCGCGGTCGGCGTTTCCGGCGCCGGCTACGTGATGCTGCGGCTTCCCCTCGAAGTGCGCGATCTGTTCCGCGAGTGGCTGATGGCGAACTATCCGGATCGCTATCGCCACGTGTTCAAGCTGATCCGCGAGATGCGCGGCGGCAAGGACTACGACTCGACCTGGGGCACGCGCATGAAGGGCTCCGGGCCCTACGCCTGGATGATCGGCCGCCGCTTCGAAGTCGCCTGCGAGAAGCTCGGCCTCAACGCCGAGCGGGCGAAGCTCACCACCGAACACTTCCGCCCGCCGCGGCCCGCCGCGGTGCAGCTCGATTTGTTTTGAACGGCCGTGCGTGCGTTGCGTCGCGTAGCCCACGAGTAGCGTGATACGGGCGCAGAGGCCGCGCGGGAGAAATCCCGAGCGGCCTTTGCTTTTTTGTAAGGCGGATTAGCGCAGCGTAATCCGCCGCCGTTGCACCGCGTCCACGGCGCAATACGCTTTCGCTATTGCGCCCTACATCGCCTTTACCTCCCTTTCGCGAACTCCGCCGCGATCCGCTCGGCCGCTGCCGCATCCACGTCGGCAAGCGACTCCATGGCGCTCCGGGCCGAGGCCGCAAGGCCGCTGCGGTGCTCCTTCTTGATCTTCTCCACCTGCTCCGCGATCGAGCGCGGGCGATCGAGGCGTTCGGCCTTGTTCGGCGCGCCGTCGGCCAGCGCCAGCACCGCCTCGGTGATGATGCCGAGTTGCTTGCCGTAGCTCGCGACGTTGGCGGCCACGTCCTTCTCGATCGCCGGATCGCCCTGATAGTTGACGGTGACGTGCTGCAGCGACCAATCGGGCAGGATCGGTTGGTTCAAGCTCGTCGGCACCAGATTGGACCACGCAAAGGGCCAAAAGCCCAAGGGATTGCTCATGTGGCGCTCCTCTTCACCAGCATGTCTTTGCAACCATAGCACGCTGCCGCTTTTCCTCCACAGGCCGCGCGCGTGCGGCCCGTTGCGCCGTTGCGCATGGGCGCGCAATCATGCCCGCATGAGTCGCACCGCGACCGCTTCCGCCCGCCTGCCGCTCGACGAACCGCCCCGGCGCCCGACCTTCGCGCGCGAGCGGGCGGCGCTGCGGCGGGGGATTGCGCCGGTGGCGGGCTGCGACGAGGCGGGCCGCGGACCGCTCGCCGGCCCGGTGGTTGCCGCAGCGGTGATCCTCGATCCCGGGCGCATTCCGCGCGGCCTCGACGATTCCAAACGGCTCACCCCCGAGCGGCGCGAGGCGCTCTACGCCCGCATCTGCGCCAGCGCTCAAGTGGCGGTCGCCTTCGCGCCGCCCGCGCGCATCGATTGCCATAACATCCGCGCGGCATCGCTGTGGGCGCTCGCCCGCGCGGTCGGCGCGCTGCCGACCCGGCCGGGCCTCGTCTTCGTCGACGGCTGCGACCGCATCGCGGTCGCTTGCGAGTGCCGGGCGGTGATCGGCGGCGACGGCCTCGTCGCTTCGATCGCCGCCGCCTCGATCGTCGCCAAGGTGACGCGCGACCGGCTGATGGCGCAACTCGGCCTCGCTCATCCGGGTTACGGCTTCGAGCGCCACATGGGCTACTGCGTGCCCGAACACATCGAGGCGCTCGGCCGCCTCGGGCCCACCATCCATCACCGCCGCTCGTTTGCACCGGTTGCCTTGGTGCTGGGCGAGACGGTGATCGACGCCGGCGAAGCGGCCGACGACGAATTGCCGCTGGAGACCTGACCGCTTCGCTTTCTTGCGGCCCCCCGGCGCATCGCGCCGGAAAATGCTCTACCTTCCCGCCCTCGTCGCCGCCGGACCGTCATCCGTCAAAACCGGGCCATGCTGCACGTCTCCCTTCTGGTCGAAGCGCTGCGCGCGCGCCCGGTGCTGATGTTCTGGGTCGCCGCGCTGTCGCAGGCGCTGGTCTGGGTGCTGCTGCCGGCGCTGATCTATGCGGCGCCGCCCGGCAACGTGCCGCTGGTGCTCGCGATCGGCCACGAATGGGTGCTCGGCTCCGCGGCGGGCCCGCCGCTGGCCTATTGGCTCGCGGAAATCGCCTTCGATCTCTTCGGCCACCGCATGCTCGGCGTCTACGTGCTGTCGCAAACCTGCGTCGTCGTCACCTTCTGGGCCGTGTTCGCGCTCGGCCGCTCGCTCGTCGGCGCCCGGCACGCGGTCATGGCGGTGCTGTTGATGGTCGGCGTCACCGCCTTCTCGGTCCCGACCCTCGACTTCGGTCCGGCCGTGCTGGCGATGCCGCTGATCGCGCTTGCCGTCCTGCATCTGTGGCGCGCGATCGGCGAGACGCACCGGCGCTACTGGTTCGCGGTCGGGATCGAGTTGGGCCTTCTGGTGCTCACCGCCTACGCCGGCCTGATCTTCGTCGCGCTCGCGGCCCTCTTCGTCGCCGCGAACCCGCGCGGGCGCGCGAGCCTCGGCACCATCGAGCCGTGGGCCGCCGGCCTGATCGTGGCGGTGGTCGCGTTTCCGCACCTGATGTGGCTCGAGCGCGCCGGCGTCAATCCGTTGCCCGGCCTCGGCGGCCTGTCGCGCCTGTTGTTCGCGGACGGGCGCGCCGTCGCCTGGCTGCGGCTTGTCGCCTGGCTCGTGTCCGTGCACGCGGGGCTCCTGGTCCTGCTGGTCGTTGCCGGCGGCGCGCGCGTCGACGTGCGCGCCGGAGCGCGCACGCCGGTCCCGGCGTTCGAACGCGATGCTCCCCCGCCGCTCGCCAAGGCGTTCGTCTATTATTTCGCGCTGATGCCCGGCTTGGTGGCGACGACCTTGGCGACGGTGTTCGACGTTGCGTTGCCGTTCGGCGCCGCCGGTCCGCTGGTGATTTACTCCGGCCTCGCGGTCGTCATGGCGGCGGGCGACGTCATCCATCTCTACCGCCAGCGCATCGTCGGCGTGGCGTGGCTGGCGCTGCTGCTGGCGCCGCCCGCGGTCACGCTGGCGGCGGTCGCGCTCGGGCCGTGGACGGTCCCGGTCGACCTCGAGACCGGCCGGCCCGCCGCCGCCATGGCCGAGTTCTTCACCGACAGTTTTCATCGCCGCACCGGCAAGCCGCTGCGCATCGTGGCGGGCGATGCGGAGGATGCCGGGCTGGTCGCGCTCTATTCGCCCGACCGTCCGAGCCTCTATCTCGTCGCCGCTCCGGAGCGCACCGCGTGGGTGAGCGACAAGGACATTCGCGACAACGGCGCCGTCGTGATGTGGCCGAGCGCGGATACCGCCGGCACGCCGCCGGCCGCGATCGCGGCGCGATTTCCCGGCCTCGTTCCCGAAGTGCCGCGCTCCTTCGAGCGCGCCGTGCAGGGCCGCTTGCCGCTGCTGCGGATCGGCTGGGCGCTGATCCGGCCG
>DASPVJ010000144.1:0-13867 GCA_035622435.1 Xanthobacteraceae bacterium
ATTCCCGACTTCCGTTCGCCCGGCGGCATCTGGACCAAGCTGCAGCCGATTCCGTTCGACGCGTTCCTCGCCCGCCAGGACATGCGCGACGAGGCGTGGCGGCGGCGGTTTGCCATGGAGGACGAGTTCGGCGGCGCCAAACCCGGCCGCGGCCACAAGGCGCTCGCCAGCCTCTACCGCGCCGGCAAGGCGCCGGGCGTGATCACCCAGAATATCGACAACCTGCACCAGGCCTCGGGCATTGCGGCCGAACACGTGGTCGAACTGCACGGCAACACCACCTACGCCACCTGCCTCGATTGCGCCAAGCGCTACGAAATGGCCTGGATGCGGACGCGCTTCGAGGCGGCGGGCGGGCGGGCGCCCGGCTGCGGCTGTGGCGGATATATAAAGACGGCGACCGTGTCGTTCGGCCAAGCGATGCCGGAGGCCGCCATGCGCCGCGCCGAGGAGCTGACGCTCACCTGCGACCTCTTCCTGTCCATCGGGTCCTCCCTCGTGGTCTGGCCGGCGGCGGGATTTCCCCTCATGGCCAAGCGCAACGGCGCGCGCCTTGCGATCATCAACCGCGATCCGACCGAATTCGACGACATGGCCGACCTCGTGGTGCGCGAGGACATCGGTTCCGTGCTCGCGCCCTTCATCCGCGCATAGTGTGTCGCGCTGTCCACAGCGCGCAGAAACTCTGCGGCGGCAATGCATTTTGTTCTTTGCGCTTGCGCCGACGGTGTTAATCTTGACGCGACGATGATTCGATGAAGCGCCCGCAAGAGGCGCCAGAGCGCGGCGGCGTACGGCGCCATGACGTCGGACGGGTTGGGGCCAAAAGGACCCGGGGCGGGCTTTGCCGGTCCCGACACGGTCGGTGACATCACCGACGATGTCGCGGTGAGCGTGATCGAGCTCACCGGGGTGATCAAATGGTTCGACGTTTCAAAGGGCTACGGGTTCATCGTCCCGGACAACGGCCTCCCCGACATTCTCCTCCACGTGACCTGCCTGCGCCGCGACGGCTACCAGACCGCCTACGAGGGCGCGCGCGTCGTGTGCGAGGTGCTGCAGCGCCCGAAGGGCCTGCAGGCGTTCCGCGTGCTGTCCATGGACGAATCGACCGCGATCCACCCGGCGCAGATGCCGCCGGTGCGCACCCATGTGACGGTGACGCCCACGAGCGGGCTCGAGCGCGCCCAGGTCAAATGGTTCAACCGCCTGCGCGGTTTCGGCTTCTTGAGCCGCGGCGAGGGGACCCCGGATATTTTCGTGCACATGGAGACCCTGCGCCGGTTCGGCATCACCGAACTGCGGCCCGGTCAGACCGTGTTGGTGCGGTTCGGCCCCGGTCCCAAGGGGTTGATGGCCGCGGAGGTCAGGCCGGACGGCGGTCCGCACGGTCCCGCCTCGCACTGAGGATCGGTTTTGCCGTTGGTAGGTCAGCGTAGCGTACGATGGACGGCGCGGCTCGGCCCCGCGGCCGTCTTGGCATTGCTCGTGTCGCTGCTGCTCTTTGCCGCCGGCCGGGTGCCGGCGCTCGGCACCGACCTCGATACCCTCGAAATCGTCAGCAAGACCGGGGTGCACGTCTTCTCGGTCGAACTCGCCGTGACCGACGAAGAGCGCGCCCACGGCCTGATGGACCGCCATGAACTCGCCGAGGGCCACGGCATGCTGTTCAAGTTCGAGCCCGACCAGACCGTCACCATGTGGATGCGCAACACCTATATTCCCCTCGACATGATCTTCATCCGCGGCGACGGGCGCATTCTGCGCATTGCCGAGAACACCACCCCGTTGTCCGACCACACCATTTCCTCCGGCGGGCCGGCGCGGGGGGTGCTCGAGGTGATCGCCGGCACGGCGCAAAAGCTCGGGATTCGGCCGGGCGATAAAGTCGCCCATCCATGGTTCGACCAGCGCTAGGGCGCCGGCTGCTTGCTGGCGGCGGGCGAAGCGTGTAAGCGAGGGGCGATGGGCCGCCCGCCCGTCGCACCTTCCGGGGCGTAGCGCAGCCTGGTAGCGCGGGAGTTTTGGGTACTCCAGGTCGCCGGTTCGAATCCGGCCGCCCCGACCAAGGGGCCGGAACGCCGGCGAACCGTGTGAGCGCGGACGACAGCAGACGTAACACCGGACGCACCCATGCTCGCGCGCATCTACAAGCCGGCGAAGACCGCCATGCAATCGGGCGCCGCCAAGACCAAGGAGTGGGTGCTCGACTACGTGCCGGAGCAGCCGCGCGAGGTCGAGCCGCTGATGGGCTGGACGTCCTCCGCCGACATGAACCAGCAGGTGAGATTGCGCTTCGACACCAAGGAGGAGGCGATCGCCTATTGCGAGCGCCATGGGATTGCGTACCGGGCGTTCGCGGCGAAGGAGCCGGTGCGGCGCAAGATGGCCTATGCGGACAATTTCGCCTTCAGCCGCACCGACCCGTGGACGCATTGACGGCGTTCAAAAGATGGCGCGGTTCGCTCGCGTCGCCGACGGCCCCGTAGCTCAGTTGGATAGAGCAGCAGCCTTCTAAGCTGTTGGTCGCAGGTTCGATTCCTGCCGGGGTCACCAACTTGATCACCCCCCGAACCGCACCGGCAGCCGGCGCGGCCCGCGCACGGTGCCTTGCGACCAGGTCACCGGCGCCTGCGGATCGAGGCGAAAGTCGGCAATGCGCGCGAGCCATTCTTCGAGCGCGACCCTGATTTCCATGCGCGCCAGGTTGGAGCCGATGCAGCGGTGGATGCCGAGGCCGAAGGCGGCGTGGCGGTTCTCGCTGCGGTCGAGGACGACGCGGCCGGCGTCGCGGAACATCGCCGGGTCGCGGTTGGCGGCCGGGAACGACAGCAGCACCATGTGGCCCGGGGTGAACGTGCAGCCGCCGATCTGCGTCTTCTTGACCACTTCCCGCGCCATGGTGACGGGCGCATAGGCGCGCAAAAATTCCTCGACCGCCGACGGCATCAGCCCGGGTTCGGTCGCGAGCCGCCGCCGGTCGTGCGCATGGCCGGCGAGGTGCCACAGGCAGGAACCGATCGCGCTCCAGGTCGTGTCGATGCCGGCGATCAGCAGCAGCCGCAAGGTGCCGTTGATGTGCTCGTCGGCGAGCGGGCGGCCGTCGAGCCGAACGTTGATGAGGTAGTCGATGAGGTCGTCGCGCGGCCGGGCGCGGCGCTCGGCAATCTCTTCGGCGAAATAGGCATTCATTTCGTCGCTCGCCCGCAGCGCGGTCGCGACATCGGTGATCCCGAGTTCGAGGATTTCGTGAATCCACTTGCGATACCGGTCGCCCTCCTGCTCCGGCACGCCGAGCAGGTGGGCGATGACCCGCACGGGAATTTCCTGGGCGTAGTCCACGGCGGCGTCGCATCCCTCCTTGTCGGCAAAGCGCGCGATCAGCGCGCGGCAGATTTCGCGCGTGCGCGGCTCGTGGCGGCCGACCGCTTCGGGCGTGAACGCAGGCAGCAGGATCTGCTTTGCCGCAAAATGGTCGGGCGGATCGGAGGTGATGGGCGGGGCCGGGATCAGCGGCGGGCGCGTCTCGCGCACGATGATGCGGCGCGAGGAGAAATGCTCGGTGTCGTAGGCGATGGCCTTCACGTCGGCGTAGCGGCTGGGAAAATAGGCGCCCTGAAACCGGTCGGTCCGCGCGATCGGGCAGGTTTGGCGCAGTTCGTCCCAGATCGGATAGGGGTCTTCGATCCACCGCGGATCCCGATGATCGAAGTCGGTCGACCAATCGCGCACCGGCGCCTGCTTGCTCATCGGTGGATCACTCCTCGATCACGTCGACTGCAAGCTCGGGGCAGTTGGCCTGGGCGAGGCGGGCCTTGTCCTCGAGCCCGGGCGCAACCGTGCCGTCGCCGCGCTCGCGTCCGTTGCCCAGTTCGTCGAGTTCGAACAGCTCGGGCGCGAGCGCAAAGCAACGCGCGTGACCCTGGCAGCGCTCCCGGTCGATCCGCACTTTCAACTTGGTTGCCGCCATTGCCGGTACCTCCCGAGCGCGTCGCCGACAGCCGCACGGCTCCAGTATGCATCGAATTGCGGCCGCGCGCATACCGCTATCGCGCCGCGCCGTGATCGCGCGAACCGCAGCGAGGGGTAACCGAGTCCGGCGCGAAGATAATCTTGGGGCGGCCTGTCCGACTCAGTTAGCGTGACCGCGCCTCGTCGCGCGTGACGCGCCTTGCGCATGTGGGGCCGCACCGACGGGGCCAAATGTCATGGGCCGAAAGCGGCATGCTGCCAAATTTTCGCTTCATCGCAGCCTCGGTGGTGGCAAGCCTTGCGGTGATGATGTTCGGTTTCGGCCTGTTCGCCGCCTTCCGTCTCGCCAACCAGTCCTCGGTCGTGCTGGCGCGCACGGGCGATCTTCCGGCCCCGCCGGTCTTCGCCCAAGGCCGCGAGGAGGAACCGGCTGTCGCTCCGTCGCTGGAGCCGGTCGAAACTGCTGCAACGCCAGAGGCAGCGCCCGCGACCGCGCCCGATGCGTCGCGGCCCGCGGCAGAGATCGCGCCGGCCGTCGTGCCGGATGCCCCGGTGCCGGTAGTGGAGGCCGCCCCCGCGCCCGAGCCGCCGGTGCAGGAGATACCGACGCCCGGTCAGGCGGCTATGCCGCCCGAGACCGACGCGGCGGCGCCTGCTCCCGCCGAAATCCCGCCGCCGGCCCCAGCTGCGGCGGCCGCAACGCCGGAGCCGGCCGAAGCCGCGCCGCCTGCGCCGAGCCTCGCCGCGCCCGGCGCACCGCCGCACGCCCGACCGCTCCCGGCGGACACGACCGGGTCGGTCAAGCCGGACATCAGCGTCAAGGAGGTTCGGCGGGTGCCGGCCGCGGCGCCTCAGGTCAAGCCCAAACCCAAGGTCGCCAAGCCGGCGCGCAAAGCGGTGCGCCGCCTCGTCAGGCGCGTCGTGCCGCCGCCGCAATCGGCGCCGCCGGCCGATGCCTACTCCAATTGGTCGACGACCAACCCGCAGTGGAGCCGGCAGCAACTCGCTCCGCAGCCCAAGCGGCAGTGACAGACCATCGCCACGGGCGGTGCCGGCATAGAGCATGATGCCGAAAAGTGGGTACCGGTTTTCGGAAAAACATCATGCTCCAACAATAAGATAAAGCGGGATGGCGATTTGAAGAAAAGCCATCACGCTTTAGGGCATCGATGAGACCAGCACCGATGCGGCCATCGCGCGACTTGTTCTTCGAGGACCTTGCCGTCGGCCAGCGTTACGAAACCGCCGGCGTTGCGGTGAGCGAGGCGGACATCATCGCCTTTGCCCGTCAGTTCGACCCGCAGTATTTCCACGTCGATCCGGCCGCGGCGGCAAAGTCGGCGTTCGGCGGGCTCGTCGCCTCCGGGCTGCAGACGCTGGCGCTGACCATGCGGCTGTTCTTCGACCTCAACCTGTGGGAACGGGCGATCGTCGGTTCGCCGGGCCTCGATCACGTTCGCTGGCTCGTTCCGCTGCGGCCGGGCGACAACATCCGCAGCGTAGTCGAAGTCGTCGCGGTCGAGCGCTCGCGCTCCAAGCCCGACCGCGGCATCGTGTCGACCGCCCATCGCCTCTTCAACCAGCACGACCAGGTGATTTTCACGGTGACCTGTTTGCACCTGGTGCTGGCGCGCGCCGGCGGCTGACGTCTCAATTGTTTGAGCGCCGAAACATACAACGCGGATCTAAAGCTTGTACGCCCGTTTGGCGAGCCCGTAGGCAAGCGCGTGCGCCACTTCGTGCGCCTCGTCCTCGCCCAGCCGGTGCGTGACCACGAGGTCGGCGAGATAGGCGCAGTCGACCCGCCGCGCGGTGTCGTGGCGCGCCGGGATCGACGGGAAGGCGCGGGTGTCGTCGTTGAAGCCGACGGTGTTGTAGAAACCCGCGGTCTCGGTGGTCAGCTCGCGAAAGCGCCGCATGCCCTCGGGAGAATCGTAGAACCACCAGGCCGGCCCCAGGCGCAGCGCCGGATAATGCCCGGCGAGCGGCGCCAGCTCGCGCGAATAGCTCGTCTCGTCGAGGGTGAACAGGATGACGGTGAGCTTCGCCTCGTTGCCGAACCGGTCGAGCAGGGGTTTGAGGGCGTGCACGTAGTCGGTGCGGGTCGGAATGTCGGCGCCCATGTCGCGGCCGAAGCGCGCGTAGACGGCCGGATTGTGGTTGCGCAGCGAGCCCGGATGAATCTGCATCACCAGGCCGTCGTCGAGGCTCATTCGCGCCATCTCGGTGAGCATCTGGCCGCGGAAGGTTTCCGCGTCCTCCGCCGAGCCGTCGCCGACGATGATCTTGCGGAACAGGCGTTCCGCGTCGGCCGGCGGCAGATCCGCGGTGCGCGCGCTCGGATGCCCATGGTCGGTCGAAGTGGCGCCGAGGTCCTTGAAATAGCCGCGGCGCCGGCGATGGGCGTCGAGATAGCCTTGCCAAGTCAGGGTATCGAAGTTGGTGATCTCGCCCAGGCGCTCGAGGTTGTCGCGGAAACCATCGAACTGCGGATCGACCACCGGGTCGGGCCGGTAGGCGGTGACGACGCGGCCGTTCCAGCCGGAGGCGCGGATCGTCCGGTGGTGCTTGAGGTCGTCGAGCGGGCTTTCGGTGGTGGCGATGACCTCGATGTTGAAGCGCTCGAACAGGGCGCGCGGGCGGAACGCGGGCTTGGCCAGGCAGTCGGAAATATGGTCGAAATAATGATCTGCCGTTTCCGCCGACAAGCGCACCTCCAGTCCGAACAGGTTGGCGAACGCGTCGTCGAGCCACAGCCGCGTCGGCGTGCCGCGGAACAGATGATAGCGCTCGGCAAACCGCCGCCAGATGCGCCGCGCGTCGGTTTCGACCGGTCCGCCGTCCTTGCGCGCGACACCCAAGTCTTCGAGCGTCACCCCTTGGCTGTAGAGCATGCGGAAAATGTAGTGGTCGGGGATGACGAACAGCCGGGCCGGATCCGGGAACGGGGCGTTTTCGGCGTACCAGCGCGGGTCCGTGTGCCCGTGCGGCGAGACGATCGGCAAGGTCCTGACGCCCTCGTAGAGCCGTCGCGCCACCATGCGGGTCGACAGATCGGCCGGAAACAGCCGGTCGGCATGGGCCAGCGGGGAGGCGAGGGCGGGTGCGCGATTGGGCTTCATGGGTCCGGGGACGCACGGCGGCATCGCGTGCGGCGATGCGGCAGCATGCCGATCCCGGCCGGGCGGTCAAGCCGTTCGCCTGGCTTCGGAATTTTTCGGCAATCCTGCCGGGGCTCGGTCACGACCTCGACACGATTGGCTACGAAGTAGGTGCCTTATTACGGCTTCCCCGCTGCCCCGGGGCTTGGAGGTCCACCCATGTTTGCGCCCGTTCGCGCCGGCATCCTTGCCGCGCTGGTTACCCTTGCATGCGCCACCGCCCTTGCGGCCGACAAGCCGTTCCAGCGCGACGAACTCGCCGATCGGGCGATCAAGCTCGAGGCGCAGATCAAGACCGAGGCCGGGACCGTCGCAAAGCCGCTCGCGACCTTGCGGCGCGAGGCCGATGCGGCGCTGGCGCGGCGCGACTACCGCGCCGCCATGCAGACCCTCGGCCAAGTCCTCACCGTGGCGCCCAGCGAGGCGGGAAACTGGCTGCAGCTTGCCCGCGCCACCATGCAGGTCGCTCCCGCTAACGATCGCGAGCGCACGGCGTTGCTCGAGCGCGCGTCGACCGCGGCCTACATCGCCTATCAGCGCGCCGGCAACCGCAACGACGAGGCGGACGCGCTGGTTCTGCTCGGCCGCACCTTCGCCGAGCGAAAATTGTGGCGGCCGGCCCTCGACAGCCTGCGCCTCTCGCTCGAGCTGCGCGAAGTCGCCGACGTGCGCGGTCTTTACGAGCAGCTGCGCGACCAGCACGGCTTCCGGCTGCTCGACTACTCCGTCGATTCCGATGCCGCCTCCCCGCGCATCTGCTTCCAGTTCTCCGAGGAGCTTGCCGGCAATCGCACCGATTTCTCTCCGTTCGTCGCCGTGGCCGGCGAGGACAAGCCGGCGCTGAGCACCGACGACAAGCAGCTGTGCGTCGAGGGCCTCAAGCACGGCGAGCGCTACGCCGTCACGTTACGTGCGGGACTCCCCGCGGCGGTCAAGGAGACGCTCGCGAAGTCCGCCGACTTCACCATCTACGTGCGCGACCGCAAGCCGTTCGTGCGGTTCGCCGGCAAAGCCTACGTGCTGCCCCGCACCGGCCAGCGCGGCATTCCGGTGGTGAGCGTCAACACCCCGGCGCTCGCGATCGAAATCTATCGGGTCGGGGACCGCAATCTGGTCGACGCGGTGCTGGGCCGCGATTTCCAGACCAACCTGTCCGGCTACGAACTCGACCGCCTGGCCGCGCGGCGCGGCGCCAAGGTCTGGTCGGGCGAGTTGAAGGTCGAGCCGACGCTCAACGCCGACGTCACCACGGCATTTCCCATCGGTGAGGCGGTCGGCGACCTGCAGCCGGGCGTCTACGTCATGGCGGCGCGACCGGCCGGCCCCAAGCCCGAGGAGTACGAGGATCTCGCGACCCAGTGGTTCATCGTGTCCGATCTCGGGCTCGCCGCCATGTCCGGCAACGACGGCATCGCCGTGTTCGTGAACTCGCTGGCGACGGCGGATTTCAAGAGTGGGATCGAGGTGCGGCTCGTCGCCCGCAACAACGAAGTCCTGGCGGTCAAGACGACCGATGCCGCGGGCGCGGCGCGGTTCGAGGCCGGGCTTGCGCGCGGCGAAGGCGGCTTGGCGCCGGCCCTCGTGGTCGCATCCGATCCGAGCGGGGACTACGCCTTCTTGAGCCTGAAGACGCCGGCCTTCGACCTCACCGACCGCGGCGTCGCCGGCCGTCCGGCGGCAACCGGGCTCGATGCCTTCGTCTATACCGAGCGCGGCGTCTATCGCACCGGCGAGACCGTGCACGTCACCGCGCTGCTGCGCGACGCCCAGGGCTATGCCGCGCTCGGCGTGCCGCTCACCCTCGTGATCGAACGGCCGGACGGGGTCGAATATCGCCGTGCCGTGCTGCCCGACCAGGGCGCCGGCGGCCGCAGCCTCAGCGTCCCCATCGTCACCTCCGCCTCGACCGGCACTTGGCGCGTTGAGGCTTTCACCGACCCGAAACGGGCGATGGTCGGCGAGACCACGTTCTTGGTCGAGGACTACGTGCCCGAGCGGCTCGAGTTCGACCTTGCTTCGACGAGCACCAGCCTGTCGACTGCCGCGCCCGCCGAGGTGACGGTTGACGGCCGCTTCCTCTATGGCGCCCCCGCCTCCGGCCTCGACCTCGAAGGCGAACTGGGCATCGTGCCGGCCAAGGAACGTCCCGGCCTCCCCGGCTATCAGTTCGGCGCCGCCGACGACGAAGCCAAGGCCGAGCGCAAGCCGCTCGAAGACCTGCCGACCACGGACGCCGCCGGCAAGGCGCGCTTCCCGGTCACGCTCACCGACCTGCCGGCGTCCACCAAACCGCTGCAGGCCGAAATCGTCGTGCGCATGAGCGAAGCGGGCGGCCGCGCGGTCGAACGCAAGCTCACCCTGCCGATCGCGCCGAGCGCGAGCATGATCGGCGTCAAGCCGCTGTTCTCGGGCCGCTCGCTCGGCGAGGGCGAGACCGCCGCTTTCGACGTGGTGGTGGCGGCGCCGGACGGCAAGCTGCAGAGCCGCAGCGGGCTGCGCTACGAACTTCTCAAGATCGAGCGGCGCTACCAATGGTACCGCCAGGAGGGGCGCTGGGAATACGAGCCGATCCAGTCGACCCGGCGGGTTGCGGACGGGCGCCTCGACGTCGGCGCCGATAAGCCGGGCCGCATCGCCCTGCCGGTGACCTGGGGGCGCTATCGCCTGGAAGTCGCGGCCGACGATCGCAGCGGCCCGATGACTTCGATCCAATTCGATGCCGGCTGGTACGCCGACGCGTCCGCCGATACGCCGGATATGCTCGAGATCGGCCTCGACAAGGCGGAATACCACGCCGGCGACACCATGACGGTGGCGCTGACCGCGCGCACGGCCGGCAAGGTGAGCTTGTCGGTCATCGGCGACCGGCTGCTCGCCACCACCAGCCTCGACGTGCCGGCGGGCGTCGCGCGCGTGCCGCTCACGGTCGGCAACGACTGGGGCACCGGCGCCTACGTGGTCGCCACCTTGCGCCGCCCGCTCGACGTTGCGGCGAGCCGCTTGCCCGGCCGCGCCATCGGCGTGCAGTGGTTCTCGATCGACCGCGCCGGGCGGACGCTTGCCGTCGACATGAAACTGCCGGACCTGATGCGGCCGAACGGGACCTTGCGGGTGCCGCTCAAGCTTAGCGGCGTCAAGCCCGGCGACGAGGCCCGGATCGCAGTGGCGGCGGTCGACGTCGGCATCCTCAACCTCACCAACTATAAGCCGCCGGCGCCCGACGAGTATTACCTCGGCCAGCGCCAGCTCGCGGCCGAACTGCGCGACCTCTACGGTCAGTTGATCGACGGCATGCAGGGCACGCGCGGAGAAATCCGCACCGGCGGAGACGCGGGCGGCGAACTCAACGGGTCGCCGCCGACGCAAGCGCCCCTTGCGCTCTATTCGGGCATCGTCACGGTCGGACCGGACGGCAGCGCCGAGGTTGCGTTCGACATCCCGGCCTTTGCCGGCAGCGTGCGGGTGATGGCGGTCGCCTGGAGCAAAGACAAGGTCGGCCGCGCCGCGGGCGACGTCATCGTCCGCGATCCGGTGGTGCTGACCGCGACCTTGCCGCGCTTCCTCTTGACCGGCGACCGCGGCACCGTGCGCCTCGACATCGACAACGTCGAAGGCGCGGCCGGCGACTACCGGATCGCGGTCGCGGCCGACGGCCCGCTCACGGTCGGCGGCGACGCAGCGCAGACGCTCAGGTTCGCCGCCAAGGCGCGCAGCGGCGTGGCGCTGCCGCTCGGCGCAACGGCCGCCGGCAGCGGTACCATGACGGTGCACGTCAACGGCCCCGGCAATTTCGATCTCGCGCGCACCTATGCGCTCGCGGTCAAGCCGGCGACCCAGGTGCTCACCCGCCGCACGGTGCGGACCATCGCCAAGGGCGAAAGCATCACGCTCTCGCGCGACCTCATCGCCGATCTCGTGCCCGGGACCGGCGCCGTGGCGTTGTCGGTCGGGCCGTCGACCGCGCTCGACGTCGCGACCCTGCTCAAGGCGCTCGACCGTTATCCCTACGGCTGCTCCGAGCAGATCGCCAGCCGGGCAATGCCGCTCCTCTACGTCAACGAACTGGCGGCCGAATCTCACTTGGCGCTCGACGCCGCGGTCGATCAGCGCGTGCGCGACGCCATCGACCGCCTCCTGGCGCGCCAGGGGTCGAACGGGTCGTTCGGCCTGTGGTCGGCAGGCGGCGACGACGTCTGGCTCGACGCCTACGTCACCGACTTCCTGACGCGCGCGCGCGAGCGCGGCTTCACGGTTCCGGACGTGGCGTTCAAGCTCGCTTTGGAGCGGCTGCAGAACTTCGTCGCCAACGCGCCGGAGCCGCACAAGGACGGCGGGCGCGAACTCGCCTATGCGTTCTACGTGCTCGCCCGCAACGGCCTCGCGCCGGTCGGCGACCTGCGCTACATCGCCGACGCCAAGCTCGGCGACGTGACGACCCCGATCGCCAAGGCGCAAATCGCCGCCGCGCTTGCCATGCTCGGCGACCGGGTGCGCGCCGAACGCGCCTACGCGGCGGCGCTCGACGCGATCGCGCCGCGACCGCAGCTCGAAATCGGCCGCACCGACTATGGCTCGGCGCTGCGCGACGCCGCCGCCGTGGTGACCTTGGCCTCGGAAGGCGGCGAACCGCGGCCGATCGTGATCAACGCGGTCCAGCGCATCGAGGCGGCGCGCGCGCTCACGCCCTACACGTCGACCCAGGAGGAGGCGTGGATGGTGCTCGCCGCCCGCGCGCTCGGCAAGGATGCGACCGGCGTCTCGCTCGATGTCGCGGGCGAAGCGCGCAAGGGACCGTTGTACCGCACGTTCGGTCCCGCCGACCTCGCCGGCAACGTCAAGGTGACCAACACCGGCGACGGGCCGCTGCAGGCGGTCGTCTCCGTCACCGGCGCGCCGGTGACGCCCGAGCCTGCGGCCGAACGCGGCTTCAAGATCGAGCGGCTCTACTACACCCTCGACGGCAAGCCGGCGAACCCGGCCAAGGCGAAGCAGAACCAGCGCTTCGTGGTGGTGCTCAAGACGACCGAGGGGCAGCCGCAATACGGCCGCGTCATCGTCGCCGACTATCTGCCGGCGGGATTCGAAATCGACAATCCGCATCTGGTGTCGTCGGGCGACACCGGCACGTTGTCGTGGATCGAAGACGCCGCGGAGCCGGTCCATTCAGAGTTCCGCGACGACCGTTTCACCGCCGCGTTCGACCGCAAGGCCGGCGACAAGGCGGTGTTCACCGTCGCCTACGTGGTGCGGGCGGTCTCGCCCGGCCGTTACGTGCTGCCGCAGGCCTATGTGGAGGACATGTACCGGCCCGACCGTTTCGGCCGCACCGCGACCGGCAGCATCGACGTCGAGAGCGCGAAGTGAGCGAAGACTTGAGCGAGTTCACCTCTCCCCGCTTGCGAGGAGAGGTCGACGGCCGCAGGCCGTCGGGTGAGAGGGACTCTCGGGACACCGAGTTTGTTGTGGAGACTCCCCCTCACCCCACCCTCTCCCCGCAAGCGGGGAGCGGGTGTTCACGAGCTGCACGTTTCCTCACCAAATGTCTGCTCGTTTTTGGTGCCGTCGTCACCGGCGTTGTCGGTCTTGCTACTCTTTGGATCGTTTCCCTCGGGCCGGCGCCGTTGGGGGAGGGGCTCGCGTTCTCGACCGTCGTCGCCGACCGCAGCGGCCAAGTGCTGCGGCCCTATGCGACGAGCGAAGGCCGCTGGCGCCTGCCGGCGACGGTCGCCAGCGTCGACCCGCGCTATCTCGATGCGCTGATCGCCTATGAGGACAAGCGCTTTCGCGTCCACCCCGGCGTCGACCTTCAGGCGCTCGCCCGCGCCGCCTGGCAAATCGTGCGCAACGGCCGCATCGTCTCCGGCGGCTCGACCTTGACCATGCAAGTGGCGCGCCTGCTCGAGCCGCGGCGCGAGCGCACGCTGCTCGTCAAGCTGCGCGAGATCGTGCGCGCCATCGCGCTCGAGCGCGCCCTGAGCAAGGAGCAAATCCTCGCGCTTTATCTCAGCCTCGCGCCCTACGGCGGCAACCTCGAAGGCGTGCGCGCGGCCTCGCTCGCTTATTTCGGCAAGGAACCGCTCCGGCTGACGTTGGGCGAGACCGCACTGCTGGTCGCACTGCCTCAGTCGCCCGAGGCGCGCCGGCCGGATCGCGCGCCCGACGCCGCGCGACGCGCCCGCGCCCGGGTACTCGAGCGCATCGTCGGCGCCGCGATCGTGGCGCACGATGAGATCGCGCGGGCGGAAGCCGAACCGGTGCCGGCGGCGCGTAAGCCGATGCCGACGCTTGCTCCCCACGCGGCCGATCAGGCAATCGCCGCGGCGCCTGCGCGCAAAGTCCATCGCCTCACGCTCGATGCATCGTTGCAGAAGACCTTGGAAGACTTGGCGCGCGAGCGCGCCCGTGCGCTCGGGCCGGACGTGTCGGTCGCGATCGTCGTTCTGGATAACGCGAGCGCCGAGGTTCTCGCCCGTGTGGGCTCAGCCGATTATTTCGACGAGCGCCGTGCCGGGCAGATCGACATGACGCAGGCACCGCGCTCACCCGGCTCGGCGCTCAAACCGTTCGTGTACGGCCTCGCCTTCGAGGATGGCGTGGCTCACCCGGAGACGCTGATCGAGGACCGGCCGGTGCGCTACGGCAGCTACGCGCCGGAGAACTTCGATCTCACCTATCAGGGCACCGTGACCGCGCGCCGCGCGTTGCAGTTCTCGCTCAACGTGCCGGCGGTGCTC
>DASPVJ010000145.1:0-5624 GCA_035622435.1 Xanthobacteraceae bacterium
GTGCCGCCGCCGGCGCTGTGCACCGACAACGGCGCCATGATCGCCTGGGCCGGCGCCGAGCGCATCGCCCGCGGCCTCACCGACACGCTCGCCGCCAGCCCGCGCGCGCGCTGGCCGCTCGATGCGCCGCACCCGGCCGCATCATGAGTATCTTGCCGACACGCGCACGCTTCTTCACCTCTCCCCTGTGGGGAGAGGTCGGCTCGCGCCAAAGGCGCGAGCCGGGTGAGGGGGGACCATTCTCTCAACTGAAGCGCCGTAACCCCCTCACCCCGACCCTCTCCCCTACGGGGAGAGGGAGAACCAGATGAGCGGCTTCGACCATATCGGGGTCGTCGGCGCCGGCGCCTGGGGGACGGCGCTCGCCAACGTGGCCGCGCGCGGCGGCGCCCGCGTGTCGCTGTGGGCGCGCGATCCGGCCGCCGTCACCGCGATGGCGGTCAGCCGCGAAAGCCGGGGCCTGCCGGGCTTCCGGCTCGACGACCGCGTCACGCCCACATCGAGTTTGGCCGAAGCGGTCGACGCCGGCGCCGTGCTGCTCGCCGTGCCGGCCCAGGAGGTGCGCGCGCTGGCGGCGTCGATCCCGCCGTTGCGCGCGGCCACGCCGGTTGTCGCCTGCGCCAAGGGCATCGAGCGCGGCAGCCGCAAATTCATGACCGAGGTCGTCGCCGAATGTTTGCCCCAGGCGGTGCCGGCGATCCTGTCGGGCCCGGGCTTTGCCGAGGACGTGGCGCGCGGCCTGCCCACGGCGGTGACGCTCGCGGCGGCCGACGAGGCGGTCGCCCGGGCGCTCGCCCAGGCGCTGCGTTCGCCGACGTTCCGCCCCTATCACGCGACCGACGTGCGCGGCGTCGAGATCGGCGGCGCCGCCAAGAACGTGCTCGCCATCGCCGCCGGCATCGTCGCCGGCCGGGCGCTGGGCGCCGGCGCGCTCGCCGCGCTCATCACCCGCGGGTTTGCTGAACTGGTGCGGTTCGGCCGCGCCTACGCGGCACGCCCGGAGACGCTCGCCGGCCTGTCCGGCCTCGGCGATCTGATCCTGACCTGCGTGAGCCCGCAGTCGCGCAATTATTCCCTCGGCGTCGCGCTGGCGCACGGCGGCACGCTCGAAGAAGCCCATCGCGCCGGCACGCTGATCGAGGGTATGTTCACCGCCCCGGTGCTGGTCGAGATGGCGAACGAACGCGGCGTCGACATGCCGATCGCCGCCGCGGTCGCGGCGGTGCTCGACCGCCGCCTCGGCGTCGACGCGGCGATCGAATCGTTGATGACGCGGCCGTTGCGAGCGGAGGTGTGAGCCATGGCCTACTGGCTGCTGAAAACCGAACCCGACGCGTACTCGTGGGACGATCAGGTCAAGAAGGGCGCCAAGGGCGACGCCTGGACCGGGGTGCGCAACTTCCGCGCCCGCGAAAACCTCATGGCGATGAAGAAGGGCGACCTCGCGTTCTTCTATCACACCGGCGACGAGAAGCAGGTCGTCGGCATCGTCGAGGTGATCCGCGAGGCCTACCCGGATCCGACCGACAAGGAGAAGGTGTTCAAGGCGGTCGACCTGAAGGCGGTCAAGCCGCTCAAGAAGCCGGTCACGCTCGCCGCCGTGAAGGCGGACAAACGGCTCAAGGACATGGTGCTCGCCAAACAGCCGCGCCTCTCGGTGCAGCCGGTGACGGCGGAGGAGTGGAAGATCGTATCTGCGCTCGGTGGATTGTAAGCGAATGTCGAATAGCGAATAGAAAGCAACGAATTTCGCTACTCGCCATTCGCTATTCGCCCTTCAGCACATCCGCGATCGCATCGACGAACACCCGCGCGCCCAGCACGATGTCGTCGTCCGCCGTGTTCTCCGACCAGTGATGGCTGATGCCGCCGATGCTCGGCACGAACAGCATGGCGGCCTTGAGCTTGCGGGCGAGGTATTGGGCGTCGTGGCCGGCGCCGCTCGGCATGCGGATGTGCTTGCCCGGCGCGTGGCGTTCGGCGGCCGCGTCGAGCGCCGCCTGGAAGCCTTCGTCCATCACCGCCGGCGTGCTCGCCGCGACGGAGACGAGTTCGATCGGGCAGCGGCCGTCGCGGTTCGCCTGCGTGACCAGATCGACGAGCGCCGCGTGCAGGCGATCGAGCACCGCCGGATCGGCGTCGCGGAATTGGAACAGGGCCTCGGCGCCGCCCGGCACGATGCTGGGGTCGCCCGGCTCGAGCACGATGCGGCCGGCGGTCCACACGCTGCGCTCGCCGGCGACCTCGGGAAAGCGCCGGTCGATCGCCGCCAACAGCCGCACCAACGCGAGGCCGGCGTCGCGCCGGCGCGCCATCGATGCGGTGCCCGCGTGGTTCTGCTCGCCGGTCACCTTGATGCGGTTCTGCCGTATGGCGACGATCGCCGTCACCACGCCGATGCGCATGCCGGTCGATTCGAGCGTGTCGCCCTGCTCGATGTGCGCCTCGAAGTAGCCGGCGTAGCGGGACGGGTCGATCTGAAGGCGCGGGCGGCCGGCGTAGCCGGCTTTCGCCAGCGCGTCGCGCAGGGGGGTGCCGTTGGTGCGGTCGCGCGCCTTGTCGATGTCCGCCTCGGTCAGCGCGCCGACGAACGAGCGGCTGCCCAGGAAGTTGCCGAAATGGCCTTCCTCGTCGCAGAACGCCGCCACGTCGACGCCGAGGCCCGCGCTCGCCGCGTCCTCGGCCAAGGCCCGCGCGGCCTCCAGCGCGTAGACGACGCCGAGGGCGCCGTCGAGCCAGCCGGCATGGTTCTGCGTCTCGATGTGCGAGCCGGCGAGCATCTTGCGGCCTGCCGCGCGGGAAAAGCCCAGCACGTTGCCGATGCCGTCGATGACCGGATCGAGCCCGGCCCGCCCCATGCGCTCGGCGAGCCACTGGCGCGACGCCACGTCCTCGGGCGACAAGGTCGGCCGGTGCACGCCGGTCTTGTAGGCGCCGAACTTGCGCAGCTCGTAGAGATCGCCCAGCAGGCGGTCGGGATTGATGGACGGCATGGGTCTCCTCGCGAGACAGCAAACCGCTCAGATAGCACGGATGCTGGCGCATTGAATCCTCGGCACGGCCTCCGATAGGTTGCCGCAACCGTTCATGGGAGGCATCGATGGCGTTTGCCGGAATCAATTATCTGGCGGTGGTTGTTGCAGCGGTGGCCGGGTGGTTGCTCGGCGCGGTGTGGTACCGGGTCCTGTCGGCGCCGTGGCTCGCCGCCCAGGGCAAGACCCATGCGGACGTGACCGGGCCCGACGGCAGGCCCAAGTCCTACGTGCCGTTCATCCTCGCGTTCGTCGCCGAACTGATCATGGCGTGGATGCTCGCCGGGGTGCTCGGCCATCTCGGCTCGATCACCGTCAAGAACGGCGCGATCTCCGGCGCGTTCCTCTGGTTCGGCTTCGTGCTGACGACCATCGCGGTCAACAATGTCTTCGGCGGGCGCAAGGCGATGCTCACCGTGATCGACGCCAGCCACTGGCTCGCCGTGCTCGTCCTCATGGGGGCGATCATCGGCGCGTTCCCGGTATAGCCGCGCGCCGCGCGGCGTCTCGAACCACGACCAAAGTGTGACGCCCGGCGCCTTGTCGGTGCGCCGCGGGGCGGCGCATAATGGGGGCAATCAGGACGGTGAGCCGCGCGAAAATCAGCGCTCGCGCCGGCGTGGAGGAGGCCCATGACAGAGAAGCTCGCGGAGAAGGTTGCCGAGAAGGTCTACGACATCCCGGCGCAGTGGAGCATGCGCGCCTTTGCCAACGAGGCCAAATATCGCGAGATGTACGCCCGCTCGATCAGCGACCCCGACGGCTTCTGGGGCGACGCGGGCAAGCGCCTCCACTGGTTCAAGCCCTACACCAAGGTCAAGAACACCTCGTTCGACCCGCACAGCGTCTCGATCAAGTGGTACGAGGACGGCACCACCAACGTCGCCTACAATTGTCTCGACCGCCATCTCGCCAAACGCGGCGATCAGACCGCCATCATCTGGGAGGGCGACGACCCCAAGGTCGACGCGCGCATCACCTATCGCCAGCTGCACGCCGAGGTCTGCCGCCTCGCCAACGCGCTCAAGGCGCGCGGCGTCAAGAAGGGGGACCGCGTCACCATCTATCTGCCGATGATCCCGGAAGTGGCGGCGGCGATGCTCGCCTGCGCGCGCATCGGCGCGATCCACTCGGTGGTGTTCGGCGGATTCTCGCCGGATTCGCTCGCCGGGCGCCTGGAGGACGCCAAGTCGGCCGTCCTCATCACCGCCGACGAAGGCCTGCGCGGCGGCCGCAAGGTGCCGCTCAAGGCGAACGCCGACGCCGCCGCCGACAAGGCCGGCGGGGTCACCACGATGATCGTGGTGCGCCGCACCGGCGCCGCCGTGAACATGAAGGCCGGGCGCGACGTCTATTACGACGAAGTGGTGCGGCCGGCGTCGACCGATTGCCCGTGCGAGCACATGAACGCCGAGGACCCGCTGTTCATCCTCTACACCTCGGGCTCGACCGGCAAGCCCAAGGGCGTGCTGCACACGACCGGCGGCTACCACGTGTTCGTGGCGATGACGCATCAATACGTGTTCGACTATCACGACGGCGACATCTATTGGTGCACCGCCGACGTCGGCTGGGTCACCGGGCACAGCTACATCGTCTACGGTCCGCTCGCCAACGGCGCGATCTCGCTGATGTTCGAAGGCGTGCCCAACTATCCGTCGATCTCCCGCTTCTGGGAGGTCGTCGACAAGCACAAGGTCAACACCATCTACACCGCGCCGACCGCGATCCGCGCGCTGATGCAAGCGGGCGAGGCGCCGGTGAAGCGGACGAGCCGCAAGTCGTTGCGCCTGCTCGGCACCGTCGGCGAGCCGATCAATCCCGAGGCATGGGAGTGGTACTACCACGTGGTCGGCGAGGGCCGCTGCCCGATCGTCGACACCTGGTGGCAGACCGAGACCGGCGGGATTCTGATCACCCCGCTGCCGGGGGCGATGAAGCTCAAGCCCGGCTCGGCGACGCTGCCGTTCTTCGGCGTCCAGCCGGTGATCGTCGACGCGGAGGGCAAGGAGCTTAAGGGCGAAGGCCAGGGCAACCTGTGCATCGCGGACGCCTGGCCCGGCCTGATGCGCACGGTCTACGGCGACCACCAGCGCTTCGTCGACACCTACTTCAAGAGCTATCCGGGCAAGTATTTCACCGGCGACGGCTGCCGGCGCGACGCCGACGGCTACTACTGGATCACCGGCCGGGTCGACGACGTGATCAACGTCGCCGGCCACCGGCTCGGCACCGCGGAAGTCGAGAGCGCCCTCGTCGCCCATCCCAAGGTGTCGGAGGCGGCGGTGGTCGGCTATCCGCACGACATCAAGGGCCAGGGCATCTACGCCTACGTGACGCTGATGACCGGCGAGCAGCCGAGCGAGGACCTGCGCAAGGACCTGGTCCAATGGGTGCGCAAGGAGATCGGCCCGATCGCCTCGCCCGACCTGATCCAGTTCGCGCCCGGCCTGCCGAAGACGCGCTCGGGCAAGATCATGCGCCGCATCCTGCGCAAGATCGCCGAGGACGAATACCGCAGCCTCGGCGACGTCTCGACCTTGGCCGACCCGGCGGTGGTCGACGACCTCGTCAGCAACCGGCAGAACCGCA
>DASPVJ010000146.1:0-3605 GCA_035622435.1 Xanthobacteraceae bacterium
GCGGTCGAGGTCCACTCCGACTTCCTCAAGTCCTCCTACGAGGGCTTCGTGGCGCGCAGCGGCAAGTTCGGCCAGCTCTACGCCGATCTCGCCAAGGAGACGTACAAGCCGCTCGAAGGCTACTTCGGCAAGGCGTCGTAATCGCCGGCGAAACGCTCGTCATGCGACGGACCGCCGCCTTCAAGGCGCGCGCGTTCGCATGGGCGCGATTGTAGAGCCCGGTCGTTCGGCCGGGCTTTTTGTTGTTCACTTCTTATCCCTCCCCCGCAGGGGAGGGATTTGGGCGAGCGTCCGAGATTCGCCTTATTCGGCCGTCAGCGTGGCGGACGAAGGGGCCGGCGCGCGTTCGGCAGGGCAGACTTACGCGCTTGACCGAGAGTCTGGAACGCCGTCGCCGGCATGACTATTATCGAGAGTGGAGCGCCGCGTCGCGGCGCGCGATTCTCGATTGTTGCGGGCGACGATAGAGCCATGCCGACCGACGACCCCGCCCTTGAAGTGCCGCCCCGCCTCGCCGACGACGAGCGCAAGCGGCGCGGCGACGCCAGCCAGCCCGGCAGCGCCGTCATCACCAAGACCCGGCCCGCGACCAAGCGGCCGAACATGTACCGGGTGCTCCTGCTCAACGACGACTACACCCCGATGGAATTCGTCGTGCACGTGCTCGAGCGCTTCTTCAACAAGGACCGCGAGGCGGCGACCCGCATCATGCTGCACGTCCACCAGAACGGCATCGGCGAGTGCGGCATTTTCACCTACGAGGTGGCCGAGACCAAGGTCACCCAGGTGATGGACTTCTCGCGCAAACACCAGCATCCTTTGCAGTGCGTGATGGAGAAGAAGTAGAATCGTTACGTGGTCGCATTTTCCGCGGAAAACCGTACCCACTTTTCCGGAAAATGCTCCAAGAGCCGGAGAAAGCAGAGCACCCGATGCCCACGTTCTCGCGCAGCCTCGAGCAATCGCTCCACCGGGCGCTCGCCCTCGCCAACGAGCGCCACCACGAATACGCCACGCTCGAGCACCTGCTGCTCGCATTGATCGACGACCAGGACGCCGCCGCGGTGATGCGCGCCTGCAACGTCGATCTCGACAAGCTGCGCCGCAACCTCGTCTCCTACGTCGAGTCGGAACTCGAGAGCCTGGTGACCGACGGCTCCGGCGATTCCAAGCCGACCGCCGGCTTCCAGCGCGTGATCCAGCGCGCGGTGATCCACGTGCAGTCGTCCGGCCGCGACGAGGTGACCGGCGCCAACGTGCTGGTCGCGATCTTCGCCGAGCGCGAGAGCCACGCCGCCTACTTCCTGCAAGAGCAGGACATGACCCGCTACGACGCGGTCAACTACATCAGCCACGGCATCGCCAAGCGGGCCGGCCTGTCCGAATCGCGGCCGGTGCGCGGCGCCGAGGAGGACACCGACACCAAGAGCGGCGAGGATTCCAAGAAGAAGGGCGACGCGCTCGAAGCCTATTGCGTCAACCTCAACAAGAAGGCGCGCGAGGGCAAGATCGATCCCCTGATCGGGCGCAAGAACGAGATCAGCCGCACCATCCAGGTGCTGTGCCGCCGGCAGAAGAACAACCCGCTGTTCGTCGGCGACGCCGGCGTCGGCAAGACCGCGATCGCCGAGGGGCTGGCGCGCCGCATCGTCAACGGCGAGGTGCCGGACGTGCTCAAGGGGGCGACCGTGTTCGCCCTCGACATGGGCACCTTGCTCGCCGGCACCCGCTACCGCGGCGACTTCGAGGAAAGGCTCAAGCAGGTGATCAAGGAATTGGAGGCCTATTCCGGCGCCATCCTGTTCATCGACGAGATCCACACGGTGATCGGCGCCGGCGCCACCTCGGGCGGCGCCATGGACGCCTCGAACCTGCTCAAACCGGCGCTCGCCTCCGGCACCGTGCGCTGCATCGGCTCGACCACCTACAAGGAATACCGCCAGTACTTCGAGAAGGACCGGGCGCTGGTGCGCCGGTTCCAGAAGATCGACATCAACGAGCCGACCGTGCCCGACGCGATCGAAATCCTGCGCGGGCTCAAGCCCTATTTCGAGGATTACCACCGGCTCAAGTACACCAACGACGCCATCAAGGCGGCGGTCGAACTCTCCGCCCGCTACATCCACGACCGCAAACTGCCCGACAAGGCGATCGACGTGATCGACGAATCGGGCGCCGCGCAGATGCTGCTGCCGCTCAGCCGGCGCAAGAAGACGATCGGCATCAAGGAGATCGAGACCACCATCGCCACCATGGCGCGGATTCCGCCGAAGACCGTGTCGAAGGACGACGCCGAAGTCTTGCTGCACCTCGAATCGACCCTCAAGCGCGTGGTCTACGGCCAGGAGAAGGCGATCGACGCGCTCGCCGCCTCGATCAAGCTCGCCCGCGCCGGCCTGCGCGAGCCGGAAAAGCCGATCGGCTGCTATTTGTTCTCGGGGCCGACCGGCGTCGGCAAGACCGAGGTGGCAAAACAGCTCGCCGCGCTCCTCGGCGTCGAGCTGATCCGCTTCGACATGTCCGAATACATGGAGCGCCACACGGTCTCCCGCCTGATCGGCGCGCCGCCCGGCTACGTCGGCTTCGACCAGGGCGGGCTGTTGACCGACGGCGTCGACCAGCACCCGCACTGCGTGCTGCTGCTCGACGAAATCGAGAAGGCGCACCCCGACCTCTTCAACGTGCTCCTCCAGATCATGGATCACGGCAAGCTCACCGACCACAACGGCAAGCAGGTCGACTTCCGCAACGTCATCCTGATCATGACCACCAACGCCGGCGCCGCCGAACTCGCCAAGCAGGCCTATGGCTTCACCCGCTCCAAGCGCGAGGGCGACGACATCGAGGCGATCAACCGCATGTTCGCGCCCGAGTTCCGCAACCGCCTCGACGCCATCATCACGTTCGCGCACCTGACCCGCGAGGTGATCGTCAAGGTGGTGGAGAAATTCGTGCTGCAGCTCGAGGCGCAGCTCGCCGACCGCGACGTCACCATCGAATTGTCCGACGAGGCCTCCGACTGGCTGATCAAGCACGGCTACGACGAGCAGATGGGCGCGCGGCCGATGGCGCGCGTGATCCAGGAGCACATCAAAAAGCCGCTCGCCGACGAGGTGCTGTTCGGGCGGCTCAAGACCGGCGGCCACGTGCGCGTGATTCTCACCAAGGACGAGGAAGGCCGCGAGAAGCTCGGCTTCGAATATCTCGACGGGCCGGTGACGCCCAAGCCCGAGAAGCTGCCCGAGCCGCGCCGCGCCCGCGCCAAGCGGCGGCCGCCGACGCGCCGGTTCAAGCCCCCGGGTCCCAAGGGCGACGGCGGCGGCTCGCCCCGGCCCCGCGGCTCCGTGCCCAAGGTGCCGCTGGTGAAGGTGTAGCCCGCCGTCTCGGCGAATCGCGCAACAAACAAAACCGTCATCCCCCGGGCACTTCGTCCCGGGGGCCGCGCGCTTGCGCGCGGCCGTCTCGAAGGATGGAAGCAAGCTCAGCTGTGGCCACCCTTCGAGACGCGCGCGCGGCGAAGCCGCGCGCGCTCCTCAGGGTGACGGCGCAGGGGGAGGCTAGGCCGCAAGCTAACCATTGCGTGATTCGGGCACGCGTGGGACACG
>DASPVJ010000147.1:0-3869 GCA_035622435.1 Xanthobacteraceae bacterium
GACTTTCCGTCGCGGCCGATCAGCCTCGTCGCCGTGTTCGGCCCCGGCAGCGCCAGCGACACCATCTGCCGGCTGATCGGCGATCCGCTCGGCGCCGCGCTCAAGCAGCCGATCATCGTCGAGAACCGCGCGGGCGCCAACGGCGCGATCGCGGCGCTGCACGTCGCGCGCTCGGCGCCGGACGGCTACACCTTGATGTTGGCGACCAACTCGCCGCTCTCCGCTGCGCCGTTCCTGACCAAAAACGTCGGCTACGACCCGGTCAAGGACTTCACGCCGATCACGCGGGTGGGAAGCTTCACGCTGATGCTGGTGGTCAACGCCAATCTGCCGGTGCACTCGGTCAAGGAGCTCGTCGACTACGCCAAGGCCAATCCCGGCAAGCTGTCGTTCGCGAGCGGCAACACCGCCGGCATCGTCGGCGGCGAAACGCTCAAGAACTGGGCGGAAATCGACCTGCTGCACGTCCCTTACAAGAGCGCGCCGCCGGCGCTCCAGGACGTCATCGCCGGCCGCGTGTCGATGATGTTCGTCGACCTCACCGCCGGCCTGCCGCACGTCAAGTCCGGAGCGGTGCGGCCGCTGGCGGTGACGCGGCTCGCCCGCAACCCGCTGTTCCCGGAGCTGCCGACCATGGACGAGGCCGGGATCAAAGGCTTCGAACTCGACGCCTGGGCCGGCATCGTCGCGCCGGCGCGCACGCCGCCGGCGGTGGCGACGCGGCTCAACGCCGAGCTGCGCAAGGTGATCGACGACCCCGCCATCAAGTCGCGCCTCGGCAACGTCGGCTTCGAGGCGTTCTCCAGCTCGCCCGAGGAGTTCGGCGACTTCGTCGAGTCGCAGCTCGGCAAATGGCGCAAGATGGTCAAGGACGCCGGCATCCAGCCGGAGTGAGGCGCGAAGCCCGTAGGGCGCAATAGCGGAGCGTATTGCGCCGCCTCGCGGGTGAGCCGGCGCATTACGGCCTGCGGCCTAATGCGCCCTACAGCCCCAACGTGCGTTCGGCCCAGCGCAGCACGACGTCGCTGCCGAGAAAGTCGATCGCCGGCCCTTCCATCGCGCTCGCGCGCCCGCGCGCCATGACCAAGGTCGCGACGATCGCGTCGCAATGCTCGTTGAGCGCCAGTGCGAGCGCAGACTCCGCCGGCGGGAACGACTTCGCCACCGCGTAGGGCCGGCTGCGGCCCTTCATCCAGGCGACCGCGATGGCGCGCCCGGGCGCCAGCGCCGACGCTTCGCCGCCGATCAGCGCGATGTCGCCGACCCGCTCGAGTTCGTCGTCGTCCGCCACCCCGGTGGCGCAATTGCAGAAGCCGATCTTCGCCCGCAGATAGAGGTCGACCTCGGTGCCGCAGTCGGCGGGCTTGCATTGGAAGGCTTTGCCCTTGCCCCACTGGTCGGTCGGGAACGGCCATTCCACTTCGCTCCACACCGGCCGGCCCGGCGGCGTCACCGCGGCGCGCTCCGAGCGGTGCGCCGCGAACCAGGCGAGCGCCACGCAGAGTCCGCCGAGCGCGAACGCGGCGCCCGCGATGGCGGCCTTCCTCATCGCCAGTCTCATCTGTCATGCCCGGCCCCGGATCAAGTCCGGGGCAGGCTCTTGTGCCGGGCATCCACGTCTTGGACACGCAAGCATATCAAAGACGTGGATGGCCGGGACACCCCCGGGACGAAGTGCCCGGGGGCGGCCATGACGCGGTCAATTGCTGGCGAGGAACCGGCGCGCGGCCGCCAGCGCGGGCCGGTCGGAATCGCTGCCGGCGGCGAGCGCGACGAGCTTCTCGTAATCGGCCCGCGCCATAGCCTTGTCGCCGAGCGCTTCGGCGGCCGCGGCGGCGTCAGGACGATGCTCTCGAGGATTCGGGTAGCGCCCGGATTATGGATCGAGCGGCGGGCCGGGCGCAAGCGCGGCGGGATCATCGGCCGGATGCGGATAAATCCCGGCCGCCCCTTGAGAGAATCGCGCAAATCCGGTTGTCATGCATCGCATGAAGAACAAGCATCGCAACGGCAGCCGATTCGATCTCAAGCTCGGCCGCTCGCGCACCGGGCTCGGCCTCTTCGCCGGCGAGCCGATCAAGCGGGGGGTGCGCATCGTCGAATACACCGGCCGGCCGCTCGAGCCCGGCGAGGAATACACCAGCCGCAGCAAGTTCCTGTTCCAGATCTCGCGCACCAAGACGATCGACGGCACGCCCAAGTCGAACGCCGCGCGCTACATCAACCATTCGTGCGCGCCAAACTGCCGGGCCGAGAACACCGGCCGGCGCATCTACATCGTCGCCCGCCGCCGCATCGAGCCGGGCGAGGAACTGACCTATAATTACGGCAAGGAATATTTCGACGAGCACATCAGGCGCAAGGGCTGCCGCTGCCTCAAGTGCGAGCCGGTGGAGCTGCTGCTGTATTGAGAAGGCGCGCCATTCGCAGTGACGCCCATGGGCCTCTACCTCGAAGACTTCGAGCTCGACCGAACGCTGATCACCAACGGCCGCACGGTGAGCGAAGCCGACGTGACGTTGTTCGCGGGGCTCGCCGGCGACTTCAACCCGCTGCACGTCGACGAGAAATTCGCCGCGGCGAGCGCGTTCGGCGGCCGCATCGCCCACGGCCCGCTGGTGCTCTCCATGGCGATCGGGCTGATGGCCCAGCTCGACCTCATCGACGGCACCGCGCTCGCCCTCATCGACCTTAAATGGGCGTTCAAAGGGCCGGTGAAGATCGGCGACACCATCCGCGCCCGCGTCACGCCGGCCGCGAAGCGGTCGAGCCGCAAGGAGGGCCGCGGCGTCCTCGTCCTGCGCTTCGAAGTGGAGAACCAGCGCGGCGAGACCGTGCAGACTGGCGCGATCACTTTACTGATGAAGACGCGGCCAGCAACATCCTCGACGTCATCCTGAGGAGCGCGCCGAAGGCAAAAGCGCGCGCGGCCTCCTCAGGATGACGTCGCGTTTGTTTGCTCATCGAATCGCGAACAGGCCGGCGACGAGGATCGCCAGAATCACGACGGTCGTTCCGCTCACCGTCGCGACGTGGCGCCAGCCGAGCCTGGCGACGGCGGCGGGCGAGGTGTCGAGGCCGAGGGCGGCGATCGCGAGCAGCAGGCCCCAGGTGGAGAAAATTCCCAGCGCCGCCTTTGCCGGCCCATAGAGCGGCGCGGCGGCGGGAACGTAAGGCGCGAGACTGTTGACGATGCACAGCGCCAGGAACGCCAGCGCGAACACCGGCACCGGCACCCGGGCGTGCCGCTGGGCGCTGCCGAGGCGGGTGAAATACCAGCCGATCGCAAGCACGACCGGCAGCAGCAGGAACACGCGGAACAGCTTGACGATGACCGCGGCGTTGCCGACCGGCTCGCTCACCGCGTAGCCGGCGCCGACCACTTGCGCCACGTCGTGAATGGTGCCGCCGAGCATCACGCCGGTCGCCTGCGCAGCGAAGCCGAGCTGCGCGCACAGCAACGGGTAAAGCAGCATGGCGGCGGTCGAGAGCGTGTTGACCGCCACCACCACGAAGGCTGTGTCGACCTCCTTGCCGGGATAATGGGGAACGACGGTCGCGGTCGCCAGCGTCGCCGAGGCGCCGCACACGGCGGTGCCGGCGCCGGCGAGCGCGCCGTAGCCGGGCGGCTGGCCGAACAGGCGGGCGAGCGCGAGCCCGGCCGCGATGGTCGCCGCCATGGCGGCGATGACGAGGGCGGCGACCGCCGTGCCGAGCGCGGCGATGTCGGCGAGCGCGACGCGCACCCCCAGGCACGCCACGGCCCAGCGCAGCAGGACCGCGCCGCAGAACGCGATGCCGGGGCGGCAGGCCGGCTTGGCCGCGACCGGATAAAGCGCAATGCCGATCAGGAGCGCGAGCACCATGGC
>DASPVJ010000148.1:0-8345 GCA_035622435.1 Xanthobacteraceae bacterium
CCGTCCATGAGCGTCTTCGGCACCGTCCCGGCGGCCACGCGGCTGCTGCGCCTTCTGCTGATCGGCTCGATCGCGGGGCCGCTCGCGGTCCTCGCCGGCGGCGGCTACCTCGCCTGGCAATCGACGCGCGAGCGCGCCGCCGCCGACCTGATGCGGCGGGTCGCGATCGCCGAGGAGCACGCGCTCAAGGTGCTCGACACCCATCAGCTGGTGGCCGCGCGGGTCAACGACATGGTCGGCAACCTGAGCGACCAGGCGATCCTGATCGAGGAGCAGGTGCTGCACGAGCAGCTCCAGCAGGAGATCAGGAACCTGCCGCAGGTGCAGACCGTCCTGGTGATCGGCGGCGACGGCCATCCGCTGGTGAGCGCCACGGTCTATCCGATCGACCACACCGTCGACATGTCCGACCGCGCCCACTTCCGCGCGCTGCGCGCGGCGGCCGATCCCTACTACATCAGCATCATCGAGGTCGGGCGGCTCGACAGCGAGCGGCACTTCATCCTGTCGCGGCGCAAGGAGAGCGAGCCCGGCAGTTTCGACGGCGTCATCACCGCGACGGTGTCGCCGCCGTATTTCCAGGACTTCTACACCAAGCTCGTCAGCGGCAGCCGCGATTTCACCGCCGGGCTGGTGCGCACGGACGGAATCGGCCTGGTGGGCTATCCGGATCCCGCCGCCGACAACAACCGCGACGAGGGCCTGCTGCACGCCGTCGCCGAAAACGCGCAGGGCGGCATTTTCCGCTCCCGCTCGGCGGCCGACGGGGTCGACCGGCTGGCCGCCTACGACAAGCTTCCCAACTATCCGATCTACGCCACGGTCGGGCGCTCGTGGGATTCGATCGTCGCCGAATGGCGCCAGACCATGATGGCGCACCTGTTCTTCGGCGTGCCGGCGACGCTCGGCCTGGTGGCGCTGTCGCTGTTGTCGCTGCGGCGCGCGCGCCTGGAGGAGGCGGCGCTGGCCGAGGCGCGCGAGGCGACGCGCCGACGCGACGCCGCCGAGGAGGCGCTGCGCCAGTCGCAGAAGATGGAGGCGGTCGGCCAGCTCACCGGCGGGGTCGCGCACGACTTCAACAACCTGCTCACCGTGGTCATGGGGAACCTGGAACTGGCGCAACGCCAGCTCGAGCACTGGACCGAGGCGTCGCAGGACCGGCTGCGGCGGACCTTGGCCCAGGCCATGCGCGGGGCGCAGCGCGGCGCCACGCTCACCCAACGGCTGCTGGCGTTCTCGCGCCGCCAGCCGCTCAATCCCAAGCCGCTCGACCTCAACAAGGTGATCGGCGGGCTGTCCGACTTCCTCCGCCGCACGCTCGGCGAGACCATCGATCTCGAGACCGTGGGAGCTGGCGGCCTGTGGAAGATCGAGGCCGATCCGGTGCAGCTCGAGGCGGCGCTGATCAACCTCGCGGTCAACGCGCGCGACGCCATGCCGAACGGCGGCAAGCTCACCATCGAGACCGCCAACGCGAAACTCGACGAGGACTACTGCCGCCGCCACGCCGATGTCGCGCCGGGCCAATACGTGCAGATCGCGGTGAGCGACATCGGGACCGGCATGCCGCGCCAGGTGCTCGACCGCGCGTTCGAGCCGTTCTTCACCACCAAGGTGGCCGGCCAGGGCACCGGGCTCGGCCTCTCCCAGGTGTTCGGCTTCGTCAAGCAGTCAGGCGGGCACGTCGTGATCTACAGCGAACCCGGCGAGGGCACGACGGTGAAAATCTATCTGCCGCGGATGTTCGCCGAGGTGAAGGAGGAGGCGGCGCCCGAGCACGAAGTCGAAGGCGCCGTGCTGGGCGAGAGCGTGCTGGTGGTCGAGGACGACGAGGAGGTGCGCGACTACATCGCCGACATCCTGCGCGGCCTGCGCTACCAGGTGCTGGAGGCGGCCGACGCGACGGCGGCGCTTGCGTTCATCGACGGCGGCAAGGCGCGCATCGATCTCCTGCTCACCGACGTGGTGCTGCCGGGCATGAACGGGCGCCATCTCGCCGACGAGGTCGTTGCCCGCGCCAACGGGATCAAGGTGCTGTTCATGACCGGCTATTCGCGCAACGCCATCGTCCACCACGGCCGCCTCGACCCGCGCGTGGAACTGATCCAGAAGCCGTTCACCGAGGCGGCGCTCGCCGCCCGCATCCGCGACCTGCTGGATCAGCATCAGTGATCAGGAATCAGGAATCAGGAATCAGAAATGTATCCGTTCTTCCTGATTACCGATCACTGATCCCTGATTCCTGTTCACTCGACGCGCACGAACAGCTTGAGCGACGCGGCGAGGGCGGTGGTGACGAGGAGGATCGCCGCCATCGCCAAGAGCCCCGCCTGGAACGTGCCGTAGGCGTCCTTCATGAAGCCGACGAGATAGGGGCCGGCGAAGCCGCCGATGGTGCCGATCGAGTTGATGAACGCGAGCCCGGCGGCGGCGCCGACCCCGGTGAGGAATCGCACCGGGATGGTCCAGAACACCGCGCGCGCCGCGGTGATGCCGACGAGCGCCAGCGTGAGCGACGCCATCGCGGGGGCGAGCGCCGGCCACAGCACCGAAGCGACCAGGCCGAGCGTCCCGAGCGCGCAAGTGATCGTCAAATGGCCGATCTTCTTGCCGCTGCGGTCGACCAGCATCGCCCACCAGATCATGGCGACGGAGGCGAACAGGTAGGGGACCGCGGACAAAAGGGCCACCGTGAGATTGGCGAGGCCGCTCGCCTTGATGATCTGCGGCAGCCAGATGCCGACCCCGTAGGAGCCGAGGGTGAAGCCAAACTGCACCAGCGCGCAGATGACGACGCGCACGTCCTTGAGCGCGGCAACGAAGCTCGATTGCGCCCGGTCGCGCACTTCCGCCGCCAGCATGGCGGCGAGCGTCTGCTTCTCGCTTGCATCGAGCCACGGCGCGGTCTCCGGCCGGTCGGCCAGCACGAAGGCGACGGCGACGCCGAGCAGCACGGCCGGCAGCCCTTCGGCGACGAACAGCCACTTCCAGCCGGCGATGCCCAACAGCCCGTCGAGTTCGAGCAGCGCGCCCGACAGCGGGCCGCCGATCAGCGAGGACACCGGGATCGCCACCAGGAACCAAGCGAGGATGCGCGCGCGATATTGCGCCGGAAACCAAAATGCGAGGTAGAAGGCGACGCCGGGAAAGAATCCGGCCTCGGCGACGCCGAGCAGAAAGCGCAACAGATAGAAGCTCCAGGCGCTGCCGATGAACGCCATGGCGGCGGACACGATCCCCCAGGTGATCATGATGCGCGCGATCCACAGCCGCGCGCCGTAGCGGTAGAGCGCGAGGTTGCTCGGGATTTCGAACACGCAGTAGCCGGCGAACAGGATGCCGGCCCCCCACCCGAACTGGGTGGCGGTGAGCCCGATCTCCCTGTTCATCGTCAGCGCGGCAAAGCCGATGTTGGTGCGGTCGAGGTAGTTGACGACGTAGGCGACGGTGAGGACCGGCAGCAGCCGCCACGCGTTCTTCCGCAGAATCTGCTCCTGCTGCGCATCCATGGATCGTCCCCCGGCGCCTGTTGCGATCGTTTCGGCGGACGCTGCGCCGCGGCTTTGGCTCATCGACTATATCGGCGCGGTGCAGGTCGCGAAATACGCTGGTCCGGACGACACGCGCCAAGCCACCAGACCTGATAAGGTACCGGCCGGCGCGTGCCCGCAGGGCCGGCAGCGGTGAGCCGATGGTCTACGTCATCAAATGGATCGCGGCCGGCTCGGCCAAGACGATCGAGCATCCGGTGAGCTACGACGCGCTCGCCGAGGCGATGGACCACGGCTGCGCGGTGCTGGAGCAGGAGCCCGCCGACCTTTGGATCGAGGACGAGGAAGGCCTGTGCGTCGCGGAAATCCCGAAGATCCTCGATCACTGCGCCAAGCGCCGGGCGCATCCGCAGTGAGCGGAGGTCGCACGCGCGGGCCTACGGGGACGTTGCGCCTTTGGCGAATGCGGCGAGCGCGGCGGTGAGCACGGCAACCGTCGCGTCGACTTCGCGGCCGAGACCATGTCGCTCGGCGATCCAGGCCGGATCGTTGTACGACAGCCAGGTCTTGCCCGCCGCGTCCTGCCAGACGAGCGCCTTGAGCGGCAGATCGATTCCGGCCGTCTGCCCCGCCTGCATCAGCGGCGTGCCGCCTCTGGCGTTGCCGAAAATCAGCACCGCGGTCGGCCCCAGCGGCAGCCCGACCGCCGCGGCGCCCGCCGCATGATCGATGCGGGCAAACACGGTCAGGCCCTTGGCCTTCACCTCGACCTCGAGCCGGTCCATCGTCTCCTTCGGCCCGTGGCTGCTCGGTACCGTCGTCAATCCGTCCACGGCCATCGCGTGCTCCCGCATCGCCCGATTGCCCCGTCCCGGTAATCAATTGGCAAACATACGGTGCGGTTAAAGCGCCGTAAACGCACCGGATTAATGGGTCCGCAGCCCTTCGTCGCTAAAAAAGCGGCGAGAGCAGGGGACCCCCATGTCCAAACGGTGGTTCGGACGCAACCGGCCGGCCGGCACGCTTTTCGGCGGCATCCGCATCCGTTTGTTCGGCATGATCCTGTTGGTCGCCCTGCCGCTGATGGGGGCGGTCGGCGTCGACCTCTATCGCGAACGCCAGGCCAACATCGAAGCCGCCCACGCCAAGGCCATCGACCACGCCCGCCGCGTCGCCGAACTCTACCACCGGGTCATCGTCGAGGCGCGCATGCTGCTCGAGGTGATCGCGCAGGTCCCCGAGGTCATCGCCAGCCCGCCCGACGCCTGCCGGTCGTTCCTCCAGCGGGTCAGCGGCAATCGCGGCTGGGAGCGCGGCATCTGGGTCAGCGACGTCGAGCGTCGCGTCGTCTGCTCCACGACGCCGGATATGGTCGGCATCACCCTGTTGGATCGCGACTACCTGCGCCGCGCCGCGCAGGACCGCGAGTTCGTGGTCAGCGACTTCTTCATCGGCAAGACCACCGGTTGGCACCTGAACGTGGCGGGGCTGCCGGTCATCAACCGGGACGGCGCCGTCATCGGCGTCATTTCCGTCGGCCTCGACCTCGCCTGGTTCAACAAGCTGGCGGCGCAGGTCGGCCGCGAGGCCGGCGCGCTGGTGATGCTGTTCGACGGGTCGGGCACGTTGCTCGCGCGCTATCCGGAGAAGCCGGAATACATCGGGCGCAATTGGCAAGGCTATCCGCTGCTGGATCGGATGGCGGTCGAGCCCGAGGGCACGGCCGACATCGAGTCGCGCATCAACGGCCCGCAGATCTACGGTTGGGTCCCGGTGCCCGGCACGCAGGCGCGCATCGCCGTCGGCTTCGACCGGGCCAAGGTGCTCGCCCGCGTCGACACCGAGTTCGCGACCGCCGGCCTGGTGTTTCTGCTCGTCACCCTGCTGGCGGCGCTCGCGAGCTTCCCGCTGGCGCGCGGCATCGTCCAGCCGCTGAAGCTGCTGACCGCCGGCGCCGAGGCGGCGCGCGACCGCGCCATCGACGCGCTTCCGGCCGTCGGCGGCTATGCCGAGGTACGCTCGCTCGCCAAGTCGCTCGACAAGCTGCTCGCCGAGCGCAGCGCGCGCGAGGAGGAGCTGGTCGAGGCGCGCGCCGGCGCCGAGCGGGCGGAGCGGCAGGCGCGCGAGGCGCACGGCCGGCTGAGCGCGGCAATCGAAATGCTGCCCGAGGGCATCGCCATCTTCGACGCCGAGGACCGCTACGCGCTGTGGAACCGCCGCTACGCCGAGTTTTACGCCGGCAACGGCGAGGGGCCGGAAGTGGGCATGAAATTCGAAGACCTCGTGCGCCGGGTGATGGCGCGCGGCGAGCATCCCGGCGCGGTCGGGCGCGAGGAGGAATGGCTCGCCGGGCGCCTGGCCATGCACAATCTGCCGGAATGCACCCACGAGCAGCCGCTCGCCGGCAACCGTTGGCTGCGCGTCGAGGAACGCCGGCTGCCCGAGGGCGGCGCCATCGGCATGTGGGTCGACATCACCGACCTCAAGCGGCGCGAGGCGTCGTTCCGCCTGCTGTTCGACGGCAATCCGCTGCCGATGTGGGTTTACGACCGCGCGACCTTGCGCTTCCTCGCCGTCAACGACGCGGCGGTCCGGCACTACGGCTACAGCCGCGAGCAGTTCCTCGCCATGACCATCCTCGACATCCGGCGCCCGGAACACCGCGCCGCGGTCGAGGCGGCGCTCGAAACCGGCATCAACGAATCCACGGACCGGTTCTGGCCGCAGACCAAGGCGGACGGCACCCCGATCATGGTCGCCATCTACAAGCAGGCGCTCACCCACGACGGCCGCTCGGCCGCGCTGGTGGCGGCGATCGACGTGACCGAGCGCGTGCGCGCCGAGGACGAGTTGCGCCGCACCCGCGCGTTCCTCGACGCGGTGGTCGAGAACATTCCCGCCATGCTGTTCGTCAAGGAGGCGAAGGAGCACCGCTACGTGCTGTTCAACCGGGCGGGCGAGGAGCTGCTCGGCATCGCGCGCGCGGAGTTGATCGGCCGCAACGACCACGATCTGTTCCCCAAGCGCGAGGCCGACGAGTTCGTGGCGCGCGACCGCGCGGTGCTGCAATCCGGCCAGCTGCAGATCACCGAGGAAGAGCGCGTGCACACGCCGCACAACGGGCTGCGGCTCCTGCGCACCAAGAAAATCGCCATCCCGGGCGACAACGGCGGGCCGCAATACCTGCTCGGCATTTCCGAGGACATCACCGAGCGCAAGCGGGTCGAAGGGCGCATCACCCACATGGCGCACCACGATTCGATGACCGGGCTCGCCAACCGGGTGCTGCTGCGCGAGCGCCTGGAGCAGGCGCTCAGGCGCATGCAGGCGCAGCAGGGCCGGCTCGCCGTGCTCTACGTCGACCTCGACTGCTTCAAGGACGTGAACGACGCGCTCGGGCACCCGGTGGGCGACGCGCTGCTGCGGATGGCGTCGGAACGGTTGCGCGGCTGCGTGCGCGAGGGCGACACCGTGGCGCGGCTCGGCGGCGACGAGTTCGCCATCATCCAGGATGCGATCGAGAGCGACGAGAACGCGAGCGCGCTCGCCCGGCGCGTGGTCGAGGTGATCGGCGCGCCGTTCCACGTCGAGGGACAGGACGTGGTGGTGAGCGCCAGCATCGGCATCGCCATGGCGCCGCGCGACAGCGTCGACCCGGACAACCTGCTCAAATTCGCCGACATGGCGCTCTACGCCGCCAAGACCGACGGCCGCCGAACCTACCGCTTCTTCGAAGCGGCGATGAACGCCCGCCTGCACGCGCGCCGCGCGATGGAGACCGACCTGCGCGCGGCGTTCGTGCGCAACGAGTTCGAGCTGTATTACCAGCCGACGATCGACATCGCCTCCGGGCGGATCGTCGGCTTCGAGGCGCTGCTGCGCTGGAACCATCCCGAGCGCGGCATCATCGCCCCGGGCGAGTTCATCGCGCTCGCCGAGAGCACCGGGCTGATCATTCCGCTCGGCGAATGGGTGCTGCGCCAGGCCTGCGCCGAGGCGGCGCACTGGCCCGACGACATCGCCGTGGCGGTCAATCTGTCGCCGCTCCAGTTCAAGAGCGCCAACCTGGTGCAGACGGTGACCGCGGCCATGGCCGCGGCCGCATTGCCGGCGCGCCGGCTCGAACTCGAAATCACCGAGTCGGTGCTGCTGCAGGAGAACGAGAACAATCCGACCACCCTGCACCGGCTGCGCGACCTCGGCGTGCGCATCGCGCTCGACGACTTCGGCACCGGCTATTCCTCGCTCAGCTACCTGCGCGTGTTCCCGTTCGACCGCATCAAGATCGACGGCTCCTTCGTCAAGGAGCTGCCGCACAACGTCGAATGCGTGTCGATCATCCGCGCCGTCGCCGACTTGGCCCGCGGCCTCGCCATGGCGACGACCGCCGAGGGGGTGGAGACGGCGGAGCAGCTCGAGGCGTTGCGCGCGCACGGCTGCACGGCGGCGCAGGGCTACCTGTTCAGCCGCCCGCTGCCGGCCGGCGACATCGCCGCGCTGCTCGAGCGCCACGACGCGCTCGTCTGCGCGGCGTAAGCAATTGTTGAATCGTCATGCCCGGCCCCGGATCAAGTCCGGGGCAGGCTCTTGTGCCGGGCATCCACGCCTTGAAACACAAACAAACTCAAAGACGTGCCCCCGGGCTCTTCGACCCGGGGGCGTGGATGGCCGGGCCGCCCCCGGGACGAAGTGCCCGGGGGCGGCCATGACGCACAGCAAAAAAGCATCACCTCATCCCGAGGAGGCCCCGCGCGGTCCGCCGCCGCGCGTCACGAGGCCCGCTCCAGGGATGAGGTGATGCCGCCGTCCCCCCGGTCAAACCCGCTCGCTGCGCGCGCTGTCGACGGTGCCCTT
>DASPVJ010000149.1:0-7744 GCA_035622435.1 Xanthobacteraceae bacterium
ACAGCGACGCTGGGTGATCGAGCGGACGTTTGCGTGGCTTGGCCGCAATCGGCGGCTCGCCAAAGACTTCGAGGCGTCGATCGCCAGCGCGGAAGCTTGGATACTCATCGCCAGCATCCGCTTGCTTTCCCGCCGCCTCGCGCGAGCCTGATATGTCAAGTACTTACATTGAATCGGACTCTGAGGAGGCCGATCGCGTAAGCGAGCGGCCGTCTCGAAGGATGACGTCGCGTTTGTTTCGTCCGCGTAGAACCTACCCCGCGGCGGCCGGCACCAGCTGCACCGGCGCGTGGCGGGCGAGGCGGCGCACGGCATTCGAGGCGACGATGGTGCGGTTCGCCGCATAGGCCTCGTGGTTCCTCTCGATGTGGTCGAGGTCGTAGAGGTAGTTGACCATCAGGCCGTGCGATTGGGCGAGGCCCTTCGCCGAAACGTCGGCGAGCCAGTCGAGCTGCTCGAGCCGCGCGCCGTTGCCGAGATGAAACCGCGCCACCGGATCGACCGGCACGCCGCGCGGCGTGCGCGCGCTCAGAAAATAGGCGGCGGCGGCGCGCAGCAACGGCTCGCGCAGCGTCTCGGCCGCGTCCTCGTCGCGCCACCACTCGGGCTTGTCGAGCAGGGTGAGCCGCGCGCGGTCGTCGGCCGCGAGCATCGCCGAATGCTCGGCGGTGCGCTCACGCGCGAGCCAGGCCGCGAAGCCCGGCGCCGGCGACAGGGTGACGAAGGTCGAAAGCCGCGGCATTTCCCGCGAAATTTCCTCGACCACCTGCTTGATGAGGAAATGGCCGAACGACACGCCGGCAAGCCCGCGCTGGCAGTTGGAGATGGAATAGAACACCGCGGTCGTCGCCCGCTCGGGCGCCCTCGTGTCCTTGGGCGCGGCGAGGATCGGCGCGATCGCGTCGGCGATGTCGGCGGTGAGCGCGACTTCGACGAAAATCAGCGGCTCGTCGACGAGCGCCGGATGGAAGAAGGCGTAGCAGCGCCGGTCGGGCGGATCGATGCGGCGGCGCAGGTCGGTCCAGTCGCGGATTTCGTGCACCGCCTCGTAACGGATGATCTTCTCGAGCACGATCGCCGGCGTCGACCAGTCGATGCGGCGCAGCACCAGGAAGCCGCGGTTGAACCAGGAGGAGAACAGGTGGACGAAGTCGGCATCGACCGCTTCGAGGTCCTCGCGTCGCTCGAGCGCGTCCATCAGCTGCTCGCGCATGGCGACGAGCGCGGCGGTGCCGCCCGGGGCCAGATTGAGCCGGCGCAGCAGTTCCTGCCGGCGCGGCTCCGAGGCGGCGTGCAACTCGGCCGCCGTCTCGTCGGAATTCTCGCGCATCCAGGCGGCGACCGCGGCGGCGATGCGCTTGCGGTCGGGGCCGAAGCGGGTCGCCAGCGCCTCGAAAAAGGCGATGCGCGGGCCGGTGGTCAGCTCGGCGTAGTCGGCGAGGATTTCCGTCGCCAGCGCCACCCCGGAGGCCTCGCCGCGGCCGGACAGCAGCGCCTCGCACTGCTCGATCAGGCCCTCCGTCTGGGCGGCGCCGCGGCGGCGGTCGCGGGTGCGCTCGACCAGCGCCCGGCCGCGCTCGGAAATCGCCTGCAGCAGCTCGCCGAAGAACGAGGTGTTCATGCCCTGCCTCTAGGACGCATTCCGGTATCCATGTGCCACATCGGACGTATGCCGGGATTCGCAGATTGCAACATTGGTGAACGCGCAGAAAGGCCAAACCTTCGGCATTCACGTCATTGCGAGCAGCGCGAAGCAATCCAGGGCAAGAGGCGCGGCGATTGGGTTCCTGGATTGCTTCGTCGCGCCTTCGGCGCTCCTCGCAATGACGGGGCACTATGGACAAATGCCCACCGGCGCGCCATTGAGGCGCATGCCCGTGTCAGTGCGGTGACATCCCCAAGCTCAAGGAGTTGCGTCATGCCTGGTCCGTTGACCGGTGTCCGCGTGCTCGAACTCGCCCGCATCCTGGCGGGCCCGTGGGCCGGACAGATCCTCGCCGACCTCGGCGCCGACGTGGTGAAGGTCGAGCGCGCCGGCGCCGGCGACGACACCCGCGGCTGGGGCCCGCCGTTCGTTCCGGCCGCCGACGGCGGCACCTTGGACGCCGCCTATTTCCACGCCACCAACCGCGGCAAGCGCTCGATCGAAGTCGACTTCGAAACCGAGGAGGGCCGCGGGATCGTGCGCAACCTCGCGCGCGACGCCGACATCCTGATCGAGAATTTCAAGGTCGGCGGGCTCGCCAAGTTCGGCCTCGACTACGACAGCCTGTCGCCGGTCAATCCGCGGCTGATCTATTGCTCGGTGACCGGCTTCGGCCAGGACGGCCCCTACGCGCCGCGCGCGGGCTATGATCTCCTGGTCCAGGGCATGGGCGGGCTGATGGACATCACCGGCACGCCGGACGGCGAGCCCATGCGGGTGGGCGTGCCGATCGCCGATATTTTCACCGGCGTCTATTCGGCGGTCGGCATCCTCGCGGCGCTGGCGCAACGCGAGAAGACCGGCCGCGGCTGCCACGTCGACGTGCCGCTGCTCGACGTGCAGACCGGCGTGCTCGCCAACCAGGCGCTGAGCTACTTCACCACCGGCAAATCGCCGACGCGCATGGGCAATGCCCACCCGGTCGTGGTGCCCTACCAGGTGTTTCCGGTCGCCGACGGCCACATCATCATCGCTTCGGGCAACGACGGCCAGTTCGCCAAGCTGTGCGCGGTGCTGGGCGAGCCCAAGCTGGCGCAGGACAAGGCCTACCTCACCAATTCCGACCGGGTGCAGAACCGCGACCAGCTGATCGCGCACCTGTTCGGCCTCACCAGACGGTTCGCCCGCGCCGATCTCCTCGCCAAGCTCGAAGCGGTCGGGGTGCCGGCCGGGCCGATCAATACCCTCGCCGACGTGTTCGCCGATCCGCAGGTGGTCTATCGCGGCATGAAGATCGACCTGCCCTGCCCGGCCGCCGCCGGCGGCTTGCTGCCGGGCCTGCGCACGCCGATCACCATCGACGGCGCCCGCATGGCCTCGGACCGCCCCTCCCCGCGCCTGGGCGAGCACACGAACGACATTCTGCGCGAGATCGGGGCGGACGAGCCGGTGCGGCCGGCAAGAGCGGCGCGCGGGTAAGCCGTTTTATCTTGGAGCATGATCTTTTCCGAAAACCGGTACCCACTTTTCGGGATCATGCTCTACGCCATGCCGGCGGCGCCGAAACCGGGGGCGCCGGCGAGGAGCCGCTGCAATCCGGCGGCGGTGAGATCGGCCTGCTCGACGGCTTCGGGGGAGCAGGATTTCCGCACCAGGCCGCGCATGGCGAGCGCCTCGACGATGGCGGCGGCGACCGCGGGCGCCTCGCGCGAGCGGCCGTAGAAGGCGCCGAACCGGTAGAGCCGGCCGGCCCCGGCGATGGCGGCCAATCCGCGGACCATGGCCGGGGATACGTCGGTCGCTATCGGCATGCCGGTCTCCCGCTCCGCTTCGAGATTCGCAAATTTAATTGCGAACAGGCTACGAAAGATTGCATAATTTTCGACTTTGACGCAACGGTTCCCCGCGCGCCGGGCGCGCTTCAAGCGAATCACGCCGCCGGCGCGGCCGGACGCAAGCGGTGGGGAAGGACCACGCCCTTGATGATGACCTGCTCGTTGTCGACCACGAGCGGCCGCCGCAGCCCTTCGTCGAGGCTCGCGGCCACGAGGTACGGCGGCTCGTACAGGCGCATGACCGTCTCGGCGGCGGCGCGGCGCCAGTCGTAGACCTGGGCGCAGACCGCGTCGCCCGCTTCCGGCCGGCGGCCGAGGTCGACGATGACGATGTCGCCGGGCAGGAACCCGATGCGCTCGAGCGCGCGCGTGCGGATGGTCCAGGGATCGGCGGCTTTGCGGGCGCCGATCAGCGCTTTGAGCGCCGCGGAAACGGCCGGATCCGCGCCCTTGGCATCGAACGGCACGGCATCTTCGCCGAACCCGCGGAACGCCGGCGCCGCCGACGGGTCGCCGCCGAACATGGGCGGGATGCCGCTATAGTCCTGCAGCTTGCGTAACGTGCGCGCGTGCAAGGTGGCGGTGCTGCTCTCCGGCCCCTTGAGCAGGCGGGTCAGGGTCGACGGCGCGATGCCCAGGTCCTTGGCGATGCGGGTGGGCGGCTTGCCGGTGCGCTCGACGACCAGCCGCACGTACTCGCGATGCAGGCGCGAGGTCTCGTGGTCGGCGCGGGGCAAGGGAGAATCCTGACGATGATTTGCGCTCTCGCTACTATGCAACACAGTTTAGTCGCCGGCATCTTGTTAGTTTGCACGGTCACGAATTGCTTTTTTCAATCTTTCTGATTGCCGACACACAATATTGCCGAGTACTTGTCAGACGAAACAGCGCAGGATACGCATCGGGGCCGCGCGCCGACCGCGATCATCCCGGAATTACGCAAAACCGCCGCGCGAATATTGCGCCGGAACGGAACTCTTCGTGGAAAAAAGCAGCGCGGCGCTACCCATAAGCGGAACCTCCCAGGGCGTGCGTCCGATCGGGAACCGGCGTGATATACTGGGCAAACCATCGACCGGTCGAAGCCCCAAGGAGCCGCCGCGATGAAAACGACCTACGACGCCGAGGCGGACGCGCTTTATGTGCGCTTTTCCGAAACGGCGGTTGTTGAAAGCGAAGAGGTATCGGACGGCGTCGTGCTCGACTTCGATGCCGAGGGCCGAATTGTCGCGATCGAATTGCTCGATGCCAGCAAACACGTGGCTGAGGGTGCCAAGTTTCCCACCGCCGCGGAATGATTTTCAGACCCGAATCTGAATTGGGAATGGATTGACCGGTGACCGCGGTCGAATTTCCGCGAAAGTTGGAAGTATGACCGAGCCCCGCATCATCTTTACGCGGCACGCGGAAACGATGATGACCGAGCGGGGAATCAAGGAGGATTGGGTCAAGGCGACCATTGCGGAGCCGGAGGCGACGGAGTCCGATCCAAGCCAGCCGAATCTATCGCGAGCATTTCGAACGATCCCTGAATACGGGAACCGCGTCCTGCGCGTGGTTTATGCCTCGGTTGGCGATACGATCCGCGTTGTGACCGTTTTCTTCGATAGGGCGCGCAGGCGCTAACTCTCAAGACCGCTCGATATCTATCCGCCACAAGCGTCCGCCGGCGCGCCGGGGAGCGGCAGGAGCCGCAACGTGCGCGCGGCCGCGGCGTCGACGCGGTAGATCGGCGCCTCGCGCCCGCCCGGCGGCATGGCGAGGATCCCGGTGCCGATGAAGCTGCCCGGCGAATCCGGTTCGAGCGCCGCCGCGACGATGCCGGCGGCCGGCTGGTTCATCGGCACGTAGAGCGCGCCCGCCGGCAACGCCAGGGATTTCGCCGCGAGATCCGCTTCGACCGACTGATCCGGATTGATGCTCTCGCGGTTGACCGCCTTGATCGCGCCCTTGAGGACGAAGCCCTCCGCTTCGATCGCCGCCGGCACAGCGAGCGCGCACACCGCGACCGCATTGAGCGCAAGCCGCCTAGCCGCCGCCCCCGCTTCGCCGAGGAGCACGTAGCCCGCGGGCCGCGCGCGCTGCGTCGTCGGCGTGACCGCGCGCGAATCCCGGAACGGCACCTCGGTCGGCCTGTCGGCCCCGCTTTTCGGATCGAGCATGGGCAGCTCGACCGGGCCGACGGCAAGCCGGTGGGCGACGACGAGCGCGGCGCGGTCGGCGGCGGTGTCGCGGCGCGCCGCAACGACCGCGTCGTGCAAGCGCGCGGCTTCGCCCGCCGCCGCGGCGATGACCGCCTTCGCCGCCACCACATGGGTGGCGACGCGGCGCTCGAACCCCTGCATGCCGACCCCGACCCCGCGCGTCTCGATCAGGAACGACACCGCCCCCATCAGGCCGAAGGTGTTGCGGGCGATGCCGGGCGCGTTGCCGCCCATGGAAACGAGCTTGTCGTTCGGGCGGTAGCTCGTGGTGTGGTACCAGAAGCTCTTGAGCCCGTGCGCCTGCCACGCGCCTTCGAGCGCCGAACGGAACAGGCCGTCGGCGAGCGCGGTGACGCCCGGGTGCACCATCGGGTGGGTGGCGTAGAGGAACATGGCGTCGCTCGCCTCGATGACGCCGAACTTCTGCAGCCAGCGGTTGGCGACCGAGAACTCGTGGGCGTCGATCACCACGTCGGGCGGCAGTTCGACGAGCTTGCCGTGCAGGGCGGCGCTCTCCGGCAAGGTGAGCAGGATATGGTCGCGGTTGAGGTCGGCGCGGCTCGCGGTCGCGCGGGTGAAGGCGGCGGCGCCGTCCGGATTGGCGCGCGGCACCACGACCACGCTCACCTTGTCGAGGAAGGGCTTGAGGTCGCCATCGGCGAGCATGGCGCAAAGCGCCAGCATCGCCTCGCCGCCGGCCGGCTCGTTGCCGTGCTGGAGGCCGATGAACCACAGGATCGGCCGGCCGAGCGCGACGACGGCGGCGGGGTCGGCGAGCCCCTCCTGGGTGAACAGCAGATAGGGAATGTCGCGGCCCTGCTGCGAGCGGCCGAGCGAGCCGAGCACGAGAGCGGGCACGCGCGCCTTCAAGGCGGCGAGAAAGGCCTCCATCTCCGCTTGCGAGGTGAATTCGCTGCGGCCGGGTTTGAGCGCCGGCGCGTCGAGCGCGATCGGCACGTCGGGATAGCGGGCGAGCACCGCGGCGCTCTGGCGGTATTCGGCCGCGCGGTCGATTTCCTGGGCAAGCGCCGGAACGACACCGAGCGCGAGGAGGGCAAAGACCAGCAGCGATCGTCGCATGGGGACGCCCTCGGGCCGGTCAGCTGCGCACGCGGCCGCCGTCGACGTTGAGCGTCTGGCCGGTGATGAAGGCGGCGTCATCGCTGGTGAGGAACGACAGGGTCCCGACGATGTCTTCGGGCACCTCGCCGCGCTTGATCGCCTGCATATTGGCGACGAGCGCGTATTCCTCGTCCATGCTGGCGAGGCCTGAGCGCGGCTTACGCGCCAAGGTCCCCGGCGTGCGCGTCAGGCCGGGCGAGATGGCGTTGACGGTGATGCCGTGCGGGGCGAGTTCGGAAGCGAGCGCCCGGGTGAAGCCGACGACCCCGCCCTTGCTCGCCACATAGTGGACGAAGCCGGTCACCACCGAGCCGAGCGTGCTCGACGCCATGTTGACGATGCGGCCCCATCGGCGGCGTTTCATGCCGGGCACGAACGCCGCGGTGACGAGGAACACGCCGTCGAGGTTGATCGCCATCAACCGCCGCCAGTCGGCGAACGTCATGGTTTCGAACGGCTGCTGGGGAAAAATGCCGGCGCAGTTGACGAGGATGTCGCAATGGCCGAAGCGGCGCTCGACCGCATCGGCCAGCGCGGCGACCGCGTCGGGCGCCGTCACGTCGCAGGCGACGGCGAGCGCCTGCCGGCCGGCCTGCTCGACCATGCGCACCGTCTCGTCCGCGGGCGCCACGTCGGCGCCGACGATGTCGACGCCATCCTCGGCCAGCCGGCGCGCAAACGCCTGCCCGATGCCGTTGGCGGCGCCGGTGATGACCGCGACCTTGCCGTGGTGGCCTTTGCCCATGCGGTGTGTCCTGGCGAATGGCGCGTGGCGAATAGTAAGGAAAGTAGGGCGAATAGCGAATAGCGAATAGGGAATAGTGACGCTTCGGCAAAGTTCGCTGTTTAACTATTCGCGATTCGCTGCTCGCCACTTCGCCTTACGTTGTGCTATATTGCCCTCATGACGAACAGAACCGTGACCAAGCCGGCCAAGG
>DASPVJ010000150.1:0-5684 GCA_035622435.1 Xanthobacteraceae bacterium
TAAAGGTTCGAATTTGGCTGAAGCGAAGTTACGATGCGCCCGGCCGCGTTTACGGACCGGTGACGTTCTCTTCGAGAAAATCCGGATGCTGCAGGCGCGTGAACTCGATCGCGAAGCCGTCGTCGCTGACCCGCACCACGCGCGCCTGAGTTTTGCCGAGCCAGATTACGGCGCCGACCGGCGGCTTGACGTCGCCTGCCACCGCGGCCCCCGAAAGCGACATGTCGATGATCCGGCACAGCGCAGTGGTGCCGTCCGGCATCACCATGGTGGCGCGCGGGTTGCGCGGCACGATGCGCTCGTGGCGGCGGTCCTCGGGGAGGCCGAGGATGTGCCGGTTGGCAAGCCAGGTGAGCTGAGCGGCGAGCTTGTCGCGCTTGCGCGAGGTCGCCGCGATCGTCATGGCAAATCCGGTCGGGTAGACGCGGACGATCGTGCCCTCAAGCCGGCCGAGGTGGTCCACATAGGCGACCACCCGCTCGCCGGCCTTGCCGGCAACCGGCGCGATCAGCGCCATGCCGCCCGGCGACATGTCCTGAACCTGGCAGGGATACTCGCGGCGATCGGCCAGCATGTAGCGGCCGAGCAGGTTGACCCGCACGCGCTGGAACCTTCGGCGCTCGTCCGCCTGCGGCAGCACGTCGAGGATTCTCTGCAGCACCGACATGACGCGGCGCCTCTCTCGCCGATGTCCCCATTCGGACCACGAGACTATGCACGCATAGTTAAGGGGCCGTTAGCCGCTCGCGTTCGGCGGCCAAGCGCGTCAGGAGCGCCCGCCGTCGTAGACGACGAAGCCGTGGCGCGGCTGCGCGCGGTCGACGGCGGCGGCAAGCCGCGACGGCACGGCCGCCTCGAGGGCGGGGCGCAGGTGCCGCAGGCTGCCGAGGGCGAGGGCCTCGAGCCGGCTGGCGCCGAGCCACGGCGGCGCCGCCATCGGCGCCAGCGCGCCGAGCATGCGCCGACCCGACCACCCGCGATGCCGCAGCGGCAGCAGCAGCAATTCGACGTCGGTGCAAAAGCCCTCCGGGGTGCGGCCGCGGGCGGCGGCGACCACGCCGATTTCCTCCTCGGCGACGATGGCGATAAGCCGGCGCATCAGCGACTGATGCTCGCTCTGCCACAGCGCCGCAAAAGCCTCGTCCTTCAATTCGCGCCCGAACAGCGCGCAGACGCGGGTTCCGGCCAGACGAAAGCGCAGGTCGCCGGCGGATTCGGTGCCGAGGATGAAGGTGTCGCCGAGCGATTTGCGGATCGCGGCCGGCTCGATGTCGCCGCGCTCCGGCAGGGCGCGCGCGCCGCGCCGCTCGTTCCAGTGCGCGAACAATTCCCGGCTGGACGAATGCTTCATCCGCAACCCCCTGTCTCGCCGTCGCCGGTCGCGGCCATTCGCTGTCCCCAAAAGGGACACGGGCGCAACCAATACGAGCGCAGCGCACGCCACCGAGCACGCGGCGTGCCGGCCCCGCGGTGCAGGAAGCGCAAAGCGGACGTTAGGGTTAAGCAAGGGTTGACGTTGGCGGCGCCGACGGCGGCGGCTACGGTCGCGGCCGATCCAGGTTGCTCGCCGATCGGCAACGACGGGGAGGGGTGGGGCGTGCGGGTTCGCGCGCCCTTTTATTTTGCGCCGGTCGAATTGCCCGCTTGCCCCGGGACCGGCCCGCAGCCTATCTCAGGGGGCGCAATCCGGTATCCCCCATCCCGCGCCGCACCGGACGCCCATCGCGCTCGCGACCCGGGCCTGGCATCGAATGCGCCCAACGAGGACCTCGCTTGAGCGCCCGATCGGAACCCGTCTTCAACGTCCCGCGCGTCATCGCCGCGCTGCTCGCGGTCCTCATTCTCGTGCATGCGGTGCGCGAGTTTTTATTGTCCGACGATGAAAACATCGAAGTCGTCCTGCTGTTCGCGTTCATTCCCGTCCGCTACGACCCGAGCGTGCTCGCCATGGGCTCGCTGCCGGGAGGGTTTGCGGCGCAAGTGTGGAGCTTCGTCACCTACGCCTTGATCCACGGCGACGTGGTGCATCCCGGCGTCGACGGCCTGGCCCATCTCGGCATCAACGGCGTGTGGCTGCTCGCCTTCGGCTCGCCCATCGCGCGTCGGTTCGGAACGTTGCGCTTCCTCGTGTTCTTCGCCGTCACCGCGGCGGCGGGCGCCGCCGCGCACCTCGCGACCCACCTGGGCGATTTGCACCCGGTGGTCGGGGCGTCGGCGGCCATCTCCGGATGCATGGCCGCGTCCATGCGGTTCGCCTTCCAGCGCGGCGGTCCGCTGCACTTGTTGCGCGAGAGCGATGAGGCGGCCTATCGGGTTCCCGCCGCGCCGCTGCGGTCGGCGCTGCGCGACCGGCGCATCCTCGTGTTCCTGGTCGCATGGTTCGGCGTCAACGCGCTGTTCGGCGTCACCGCGGCGCCGATCATCGGCGCAAGCCAAGCGATCGCCTGGCAGGCGCACATCGGCGGGTTCCTCGCCGGGCTCATCGCCTTCGCGGCGTTCGATCCGGTGGCGAGGTCGGCCGCTGCCGCCGGCGATGCCGGCAGTCCCGACGCGCCGGCCTGAAGCATGACCGCGATGCCGGGGGCCGGCTTTTGCGAAAGACCGCGCTTTCAGGCAACAAAGCCGTTGCGCGGAGACGATTTGAAGAAAACCCATGCCACGCGTTGCGCTGCAGCACGGATGTTGCTTGCAGCCGCGGCAATTGCGTCCCATCATCGCGGCGAGACGCCAGTACCGAACGCGCGGGTTCGTGCGGCGCAGTTGGGCGACGTACCAAAAACGGCGTACCTGAAGCGGCGCAACACTCGCGGCGCCGGTACATGGACCGTCCGGAGGAACGGAGGGTACCATGACCGTCAAGGCAATATTGTCGCGTAAGAGCAACGACGTGCTCACGATCGAGCCGACCGCCACGCTTGCGGCCGCGGCCAAGCTCCTCGCCGAGCACCGGATCGGCGCCGTCGTGATCACCGGCCCCGACCGCCAAGTCATCGGAATCCTGTCCGAGCGGGACATCGTGCGCGCGTTCGCGGCGCGCGGCCCGGCCGCGCTCGACGAGCAGGTCGGGCAAGTGATGACCCGCAAGGTGATCACCTGCACCGAGGCGGAAACCGTCGCGAGCCTGATGGAGCGGATGACTCAGGGCAAGTTCCGCCACCTGCCGGTGGTGGAGCGCGGCCGCCTCGCCGGCATCGTATCGATCGGCGACGTGGTGAAGTATCGCCTCGAGGAGATGGAAAAGGAATCCACCGCGCTGCGCGAATACATCCTGACGGCGTGAAGCGGAAGCCGGAAGTCAGACCGCGGCTCTCGCTCTTTCCGGCCTCTGATTTCCGACATCTGATTTCTGATTTACGTCGGCGGTTTCCGGCCGCACCATCGAGAACACCGCTTCGACCACCGCGTACTCGTTGTAGCCGCAGCGGGCGATCGGCTTCATGGCGGCGGTGTCGAGCAGGCCGTTGCTGATAAAGCGGTCGTCGATATGGACGCCGACCACTTGGCCGAACGCCACGTAGCGGTCGAGCGAACGGCCGTCGGTGTCGCGCAAGGTCACCGTCTGGAGCCATTTGCATTCGAGCGCGCACGGCGCCTCGGCCACGCGCGGCGGCTTGACCAGCCGCGAGGGCGCCGGCGTCAGCCCGGCCTGGCGCATCTCGTCGACCCCGCGCGGGAACGGCGCCGAGGTCAGGTTCATGGCCTCGCGCAGATCCCAGGTCGCGAGATTGCACACGAACTCGCCGGTCTCCTCGGCCAAGGCGAGCGAATCCTTCTTGCCCTCGCTGGAGAAGATGACGATCGGCGGCCGGGTGGAAACGCCGTTGAAGAACGAATAGGGCGCGAGATTGACCTCGCCGCGGGCGCTGATCGAGGTGATCCAGCCGATCGGGCGGGGCGCGACGATCGCCTTGAACGGATCGTACGGCAGGCCGTGGTCGTTGCTGCGGGTGGCGTAGAACATTGGCTCTCCTCGTCAGGCGGGGAAGCGTTGGACGATGGCGGCGAGCGGCGGGCGGTCGCGTTCTTCGCTGCCGCGCGCCGGCCGGCCGATGTGGACGAAGCCGACGATGCGCTCGTGCGGCGCGAGCCCGAGGGCGTCGAGCACGCGCCGGTCATAGGCATACCATTCGGTGATCCAGCTCGCTGCAAACCCGAGCGCGTAGGCGGCATGCACCAGGTTCATGGCGGCGGCGCCGGCGGACAGGACCTGCTCCCATTCGGGGATTTTCACGTGCGGGGCGGCGCGGCTGACGACGGCGATGACGAGCGGAGCGCGCGCCAGCCGCCGCCGCTCGAACTCGACCTGTTCGGCATTGGCCTCGTCATGGTCGTCCTTGAACGCCGACGCGATGACGGCGCCGGCGGCGAGCCGGGCGTCGCCTTCGAACACCACGAAGCGCCAGGGGACGAGCTTGCCGTGGTCGGGCACCCGCGAGGCGATGGTGAGGAGGGTTTCGACCTCGGCCGCCGACGGGCCCGGGCCGGCGAGATCCATGGGCTTGACCGAGCGGCGGGTCTTGAGCAGGTCGAGAGCGTCGGGCATTTGCGGATTCCGGACCTGCGGCACGGCCTGGGCAGCGCTCTAACACAGTCACGACGGGCCTGACAAACCGGCGCGGCGGCTTGAAATCGCCCAATTTTGGCCGCTTAACCACGGTCATGGGGACATGGGCAGCAGTCCGGGGCGCGGGGGTCCGCCGCCTCGCCGCAGCGGCGCTCGCCGCAAGCCTTGCCGCCGGCGTCGCGCCCGTGCCGCCGGCGCTGGCGCAGGCTCCCGGCGCCGCCGACGCCTTCGCGCCGCCGCGACCCCCGGCCGATATTCCCATGGCCCCGCCCGCGGCGAGCCCGCCCGCGAACGTCGGTCCGCCCACGTCGCTGTTGCCCCAAGCGCCGCCGCCGGCAAGCCCGCCGCCGGCGCCGGCGGTGCAGAGCGCCCCGCCGCCTCCCCAGGCCGCGATGCCGCCGGGGCAAGTGGCGCTGGCGGTGAGCGCGCGCTTCGGCCGCGACTCGCCCGCCATCAACGGCGGCTTGCTGTGGCGGGTCTATCCCGACAAGCCCGATCCGGGCGGCGCGTTCCACCTCGTCAAAGAGGAGCGGGTCGCCACGCCCACCTTCAACCTGCCGCCGGGCGGCTACGTCGTCCACGTCACCTTCGGGCTTGCCAGCGCGGTCAAGCGGGTGCAGCTGCGCGCCGAGCCGGTGCACGAGGTCTTCGACATCGCCGCCGGCGGGGCGCGGTTCGAGGGGCGCGTCGGCGACAGCAAGATTCCGCCCGGGCAGATTTCCTTCGACGTCTATCCGGGCAGCCAATTCGAGCCCGGCGACAAGCGGCGCGTGGCGCAGGACGTGGCGACCGGCGACGTGGTGCTGCTGCCCGAGGGGCCGTATTACGTCGTGTCCAACTACGGCGACGGCAACGCGGTGGTGCGCTCCGACCTCCGCGTGCAGGCCGGCAAGCTCATCGACGTGACCGTCAACCACCGCGCCGCGGTGATCACGCTCAAGCTCGTCGGCGAACACGGCGGCGAGGCGCTCGCCAACACCTCGTGGACCGTGCTCACCCCCGGCGGCGACGTCATCAAGGAGGCGGTCGGCGCCTTCCCCCGCGTGATCCTCGCCGAAGGCGACTACGTCGTCATCGCCCGCAACGAAGGCAAGGTCTACAACCGCAACTTCAAGGTCGA
>DASPVJ010000151.1:0-19952 GCA_035622435.1 Xanthobacteraceae bacterium
GCACAGCATGACGTCGCAATCGTGCATCGCCATGTTGGCCTCGTAGGTGCCGTGCATGCCGAGCATGCCGAGCCATTGCGGATCGGCGGCCGGGAACGCGCCGAGCCCCATCAGGGTCGAGGTGATGGGAAAGCCGGTGAGCTTGACGAGCTCGCGCAGCAGGTGGCTCGCCTCGGCGCCGGAATTGATGACGCCGCCGCCGGAATAGACGATCGGGCGCTTGGCCTGCGCCAGCAGCGCCACGGCGGCGCGGATCTTGTCGAGGTCGCCCTTGACCTTGGGCTTGTAGGTCTTGTGCTGCACGTTCCTGGGGCCGGAATAGGCGCCCTTGGCGAACTGCACGTCCTTGGGGATGTCGACCACCACCGGCCCCGGCCGCCCGGCCGCGGCGACGTAGAACGCCTCGTGCAGCACCCGCGGCAGGTCGGCCACGTCGCGCACGAGATAATTATGCTTGGTGCACGGGCGGGTGATGCCGACCGTGTCGCATTCCTGGAACGCGTCGTTGCCGATCAGGTGGGTAGGGACCTGACCGGTGATGCACACGATCGGGATCGAGTCCATGAGCGCGTCGGTCAGCCCGGTCACCGCGTTGGTGGCGCCCGGACCCGAGGTCACCAGCACGCAGCCGACCTTGCCGGTCGAGCGCGCATAGCCTTCGGCGGCGTGTACCGCGCCCTGTTCGTGACGGACCAGGATGTGCTTGAGCTTGTCCTGCTTGAACATCTCGTCGTAGATCGGCAACACCGCGCCGCCCGGATAGCCGAAGATGTGCTCGACGCCCTGATCGACGAGGGCCTCGATCACCATCTCGGCGCCGGTCATCTCCCTTGCCATCGCCTTGCTCCGCTCGCTCACTGCTCGTTCACGCTGGGGGACTTCCGAGAATCAAAAAGGGGCTTCGAGAGCCCCTTTGCGCGCACCGCCTCGGATCGCGGGTGGGCCTAGCCACCCCCGGCGGTGCGCCTCCATACGATGAGAACAACAGAATTGCGCACGGCTTGCGCCCTTCGCGATTTGACGGTCGCGCCGTTATAACGAACCACGCCGGATCGGTCAAGCAATAAGCGGCTTTAGCGCCGCGTTGACCATATCTTGCGCCTCCGCCGCGGCGACCCACGGCCAATCGGGCAATTGGTGGCGAAACCAGGTGAATTGCCGTTTGGTGTAGCGCCAGGTGTCGCGCTTGGCGGCGGCGACGGCGTCTGCGAGCGGCATCTCGCCGGCGAGCGCGCGGCGCAGCCACGGCACCCCGTGCGCCTTCAAGGCGGGCTGCAGCGGATCGAGGCCGCGGGCGTCGAGCGCCCGCACCTCCTCGAGCGCGCCTGCCGCCATCATGGCGTCGAACCGCGCCTCGACGCGGCGCTTGAGGTCCTCGCGGGCGGGCGCGAGGAACAGGGCGACCGCGCCGGCCGGATCGAGAAGGGCCGCCATGCCGTCGCGATGCCAAGCGGAGAGCGGCCGGCCGGTCGCCTCGATCACTTCGAGGGCGCGCGCGATCCGCGCGCGATCGCCGGGTTTGAGCGCGCCGGCGGCGGGATCGCGCCGGGCAAGCTCGGCGTGCAGCGCCGCCGGACCCTCGGCCGCAAGCCGCGCCCGCACGGCGGCGCGCACCTGCAGCGGGATCGGCGGCACCGCCGAGAGCCCGTGGGTGAGCGCCTTGAAATAAAGGCCGGTGCCGCCGACCACGATCGGGAGCTGTCCGCGCGCGGCCGCCGCGGCAAGAACCTCGGCCACGTCGGCGATCCAATGACCGACCGAATAGGTCGCGGCGGCGTCCACATGGCCGTAGAGCCGATGCGGGGCGCGCGCTTCGTCGGTGGGCGTCGGCCGCGCCGTGATGATGCGCAGGTCGCGGTAGACTTGCATGGAATCGGCGTTGACGATGACGCCGCCGTGGCGCTCGGCGAGCGCCAGCGCCAGCGCCGACTTGCCGCTCGCGGTCGGCCCTGCGATAAGCACCGCCCTTCCGGCTGGCGGACGATTGCGCTGCGACCCATGACCCATGGTGCCGTGACCCGCGTGGCGACCCTGATTTCCGACCCCGGCGCGGCGGCGCTCGATGCCGCCGCCGTAGCGCGCGCAAGAGACGCGCTGCCCGCGCCGGCCGAGCCGCGCTGGCTCGCCGAGCGGATCGCCGTCGACCTTCCCTTTAGCCCGACCGGCGAAAACGACAACCACGACGGCGACGGCGCGTGGGCCGAGCGCCTGCGCGAAACCCTGTCGGGCCGCCCGCTCGACGTGGTGGTGCAGCCGCACGCCGCGCGGCGCAAGCGCCTGCTCATCGCCGACATGGATTCGACCATGATCGGTCAGGAGTGCATCGACGAGCTTGCCGATCGGGTCGGGCTCAAGGCCCGCGTCGCCGCCATCACCGAGCGGGCGATGCGCGGCGACATCGCCTTCGCGCCGGCGCTGCGCGAGCGGGTGGCGCTGCTCGCGGGCCTGCCGGCTTCCGTCATCGCGGAGGTGATCGCCGCGCGCATCCGGCCGACGCCCGGCGGATCGGTCTTGGTGGCGACCATGCGGGCGAACGGCGCCCACACGTGCCTGGTGTCGGGCGGCTTCACGCTGTTTTCCGAGCGCATCGCCGCCATGATCGGGTTCGACGAGAACCGCGCCAACCGGCTGGCGGTTGCGGACGGCCGTCTCACCGGGCGGGTCGAAGAGCCGATCCTCGGCCGCGAAGCCAAACTCGCGGCGCTCGAGGACCTCACCGCGCGCCTGGGGCTTGCGCCGGCCGCGACGCTCGCGGTCGGCGACGGCGCGAACGATCTCGCCATGCTGCTGGCGGCCGGCCTCGGCGTCGCCTACCACGCCAAGCCGCGGGTCGCCGCCCAAGCGCACGCGCGCATCGACCACGGCGACCTGACGGCGCTGCTCTATATCCAAGGCTACCGGCGCGAGGAGTTCGCGCCGGCGTGAACTTGATCGTTGGGCGCGCTACTGCAGCGGCACCGTCACCCAGCGGGTGTCGCCGTCGCCCGAGGCGACGAGGAACAGCACGGTCCTGCGGCCGTCCTTCTTGGCCTGATCGATGCGCTTCTGCAGGTCGGTGGCGTCGGCCACCGCTTCCTGCGACACCTCGACGATGACGTCGCCGGCGCTGAGCCGCCGCTCGGCCGCCGCCGATCCGGCGTCGACCCCGGTGATGACCACGCCCTTGACGCTGTCCTTGATCTTGTAGCGCTTGCGCAAGTCGTCGGAGAGGTTGGCTAGGTCCAATCCCAGCACGCGCTTGATGACCGGCTTCTCCTCCGGGGTGGTCGGACCCTTGGTCAGCGCCGCCTGCTTCTCGCCTTCGTCGAGCCGGCCGACCGTGATCCTCCTGACCTCTTCCTTGCCCTTGCGGATGACGACGACCTCGACCTCCTTGCCGACCGGCGTGTCGGCGACGACGAGCTGCAGTTCGCGTACCTCCTTGATCTCGTGGCCGTCGAACTTGACGATGACGTCGCCCCGCTCGATGCCGCCGGCCTTGGCCGGACCCTTCTCGTCGACGCCGCCGACAAGCGCCCCGCGCGCCTGCTTGAGGTCGAGGCTCTCGGCGATTTCGTCGTTCACCTGCTGGATGCGCACGCCGAGCCAGCCGCGGCGGGTCTCGTGATATTGGCGCAACTGGTCGATCACCGGCAGCGCGGTTTTGGCGGGCACCGCAAAGCCGATGCCGATCGAACCGCCCGACGGGGAGATGATGGCGGTGTTGATCCCGATCACCTCGCCGTCGAGGTTGAACAACGGGCCGCCCGAATTGCCGCGGTTGATGGCGGCATCGGTCTGAATGTAGTTGTCGTAGGGATTGCCCGAATTGAGCTCGCGGTTGCGCCCGGAGACGATGCCGGCGGTCACGCTTCCGCCGAAGCTGAAGGGATTGCCGATGGCGATGACCCAATCGCCCAGCCGCAGCTTGTCGGAATCGCCGAAGTGCACCGCCTTGAGCGGCTTCTCCGGCTTGACCCTGAGCAGCGCGAGGTCGGTCTTCTGATCCTTGCCGATCAGCTCGGCCTTGAGCTTGGTGCCGTCGTTGAGGATGACGTTGATCTCGTCCGCCTCGGAGATCACGTGATTGTTGGTGACGACGATGCCCTCCGGATCGATGATGAAGCCGGAGCCGAGCGAGTTGACGCGGCGCGGCGTCCGCTCGTGGTTCTGATCGCCCCGCCGGTTGCGATTGAACTCCTCGAACAGCTCCTCGAACGGGGAGCCGGGCGGAAGCTGCAGGGTCGGCCCGTTCTTGGTGTCGAGGGTCTGCGAGGTCGAAATGTTGACGACCGCGTCGATGACGGATTCGGCGACGTCGGCGATTCCGTCCGGCCCGCGCGCCGCGGCGGGCTGCACGAGGACGGGACCAAGGAGCACGGCCGCCCCCACGGCGATCAGGGTGGGGCGGCAAAGGCGTGCGACCTGCGTGACGATGCCGGCCATGACGTAAGTCTCCCAAAGCGGATTCGGCCGCGACACTGCCCCCGGCGGCGCATGAAGGCAAGAGCGGCGTCGCATTGCAGATGGAACCGAAATTCGGCGGAATGGCGGCTGGCGCGGCGGATTTCGTAATCGGGATGCCGCCCGCCGTCACGCCGCCGTGACTCCGCCCGACCCGGTCAGCCGCGCACGAACCAGATCAGCGCCACTCCGACCACGGCCGACACCAGGCCGACCAGGCGCAACGAGTTTTCCGGGGTCGCGAGCACGCTTTCCATCGCCCGTTTGGCCGCCGCCGGAAACGCCGCGAACACCAGCCCCTCGATGGCGAACAGGAGCCCGAGCGCGACGAGAAATTCGGACATCGGCGCAGGTCCGCAGGCGCAACGCTATTTGTTGCCCTCATCGCGGGTCTTGCCGCTCGGATCGACGAAATACCGGAAGAAGTCCGAATCCGGGCGCAGCAGCATGCGGGTGTCGTTGGAGCGCAGCCCGGTCTCGTAGGCCTGCATGGAGCGGTAGAACGCGAAGAACCCCGGATCCTTGGTGTACGCCTCGGCGAAGATCTGGTTGCGCTTGGCGTCGCCGTCGCCGCGGGTCTGCTCGGCCTTCGACTGCGCCTCGGCGACGAGCACGGTGACGTCGCGGTCGGCCCTGGAGCGGATTTCCAGGGATTTCTGGTTGCCTTGCGCGCGCGCTTCGGCGGCGATGCGCTGGCGCTCGGTCTGCATGCGCTGATAGACCGCCTGGCTGTTCTGCTCCGGCAGGTCGGCGCGGCGGATGCGCACGTCCACCACCACGATCCCGAACGCCGCCGCCTCGTGGTCGAGCTGCTCGCGCATGCGCTGAGTCAGTTGCGGCCGCTCGTCGCGCACCACCTGGATGAAGGTCGATTCGCCCAGCACCCGCCGCATGGCCGAGACCAGCAAGGTGGAAAGCCGCGACCGCGCGCCCTCGATCGAGCCGACCGTCTGGTAGAACTTCAGCGGGTCTTCGATGCGGTAGCGGGCGAACGCGTCGACCACCAGGCGCTTCTGGTCGGAGGCGATGACCTCCTGGGGCGGCGATTCAAGATCGAGGATGCGCTTGTCGAGGTAGATGACGCTGTCGATCAGCGGCGATTTCACGTGCAGGCCCGGGTCGGTGACGACGCGGACCGGGTTGCCCAGCCGAACGACCAGCGCCTGCTGGGTCTGGTAGACGGTGAACAGCGAGCCGTAACCGAGGATCGCCAGGAGCAGGAGGACGACGACGATGATGCCGCCGGCAAAACCGAATCTCATCGCGTGCCTCCCGTCGGCGCGGCGCCGGCGTTCCCCGCCGGCCGACGCGTCAGCTCGTTGAGCGGCAGATACGGCACGACGCCCGATCCGCCGGCGGTGCCCGGATCGAGGATGATCTTGTCGGTCCCGCCGAACAGCCGCTCCATTGTTTCCAGATAGAGCCGTTGGCGCGTCACGTCCGGCGCCTTCTTGTACTCCTCGTAGACCTTGAGGAAACGCGCCGCCTGGCCGATCGCCTCGGCGACCGTCTGCTCGCGGTAGGCCTCGGCCGCCTGGGTGACCTGGGCGACGCGGCCGCGAGCCTCCGGGACCACGCGATTGGCATAGGTCTGCGCCTCGTTCTGGGCGCGCTCGGCGTCGGCGCGCGCCGCCTGCACATCGCGGAACGAATCGATCACTTGCGCGGGCGGGTCGACCTTCTGCAGCTGCACCTGGGTGATCAGCACGCCGGCGCCGTAATGGTCGAGCGTGCGCTGCATCAGCTCGTGCACCGCCCCTTCGATGGTCTGGCGGGCGCCGGTGAGGATCGGCTCGATCTGCGAGCGTCCGACCACCTCGCGCATGGCGCTTTCGGCCACCGCCTTCACGGTGCCCTCGGGATCGTTGATGTTGAACAGGTATTGGCTGACGCCGTCGGGCTTGACCTGCCAGAACACCGAAAAGTCGACGTCGACGATGTTCTCGTCGCCGGTGAGCATCAGGCTCTCCTCGGGCACGTCGCGCATGCCGCTGCCGCGCCGGCTGTCCTCGACGAGCCGCATGCCGATGTCCATGCGGTTGACGACGGTGACCTTCGGGGTGAGGACGGTTTCGATCGGATAGGGCAAGTGATAATTGAGCCCGGGATTGGCATCCCACGCGTATTTGCCGAAGCGCAGCACCACGCCGCGTTCGTTGGGCTCGACCTTGAAGAAGCCGGAGAATCCCCAGATCGCCACTACGGCGAGCACCACCAAGAGGAGGCCTTTGCCGCCGAGCCCGCCCGGCAGCACGGTGCGGAGCTTGTCCTGGCTGCGGCGCAGCAGTTCCTCGAGGTCGGGCGGCGACGGTCCGCCCGATTGGGGGCCTGAGCCCCACGGCCCCTTCGGCCCCGAACCCCAGGGCCCGCCGCCCTGATTGCTCCACGGCATGGAATGGCTCCTCGATCGCCGGCCTTGACGCCGGACAGGTATCCAGGCCCCGCGGGGTTATAGGGGACCCCTCCGCTCCTTACAACGCGCGTTCATGCCGCGCCTTCCGCCGCGGGCGAGCCGCCCGCGCAACCGCGCCGCGCCCGTTCAGGCCCGTTCGTAAGTCACGTACGCAAAGCCCGCGCTGTCGTCGGGCCCGGGTGGATGCTCGCTGCGGCCGGTCTCGCGCCACGTCTGCGGATCGATCGGCGGAAAGCGCGTGTTGCCGTCCGGCCGCGCCTTGACGAGGGTGATTTCGAGACGATCGGCAATGGGGAGCGTCTGGGCATAGATGTCCGCCCCGCCGATGACCACGATCGCCCCCGCGTTGCGCCGCAACGCGTCGCCACGCGCCGCCTCGAGCGCCGCCCCGAGATTGGGCGCCACCACCGCGCCCGCCGCCGAAAAATCGCCGTCGCGGGTCACGACGATGTTGGTGCGGCCGGCGAGCGGCTTGCGCAGCGACAGGAACGTCCTGCGGCCCATCACCACCGGTTTGCCCCAGGTGCGCGCGCGAAAGCGCTGAAGGTCGGACTTCAGCCGCCAGGGCATGGCGTTGTCCCGGCCGATCACGCCGTTCTCCGCGACGGCGGCGACCAGCACGAGCGCAACCACCGGCGCGGTCCGCCCGCCGCCCTCGGGTCCGCCGTTCACACGGCCACCTTCGCCTTGATATGCGGATAGGGCTCGTAGCCTTCGAGCGCGAAATCCTCGTAACCAAAGCCGAACAGGTCCCTGACCGCGGGATTGAGCCGCATCACCGGCAAGCGCCGCGGCGATCGCGCGAGCTGAAGCCGCGCCTGCTCCAGATGGTTCAGATAAAGGTGCGTGTCGCCCAACGTATGGACGAACTCGCCCGGCTCCAGTCCGCTCACTTGCGCCACCATCATGGTCAATAGCGCATAGGAGGCGATGTTGAACGGCACCCCGAGGAAGACGTCGGCCGAGCGCTGGTAGAGCTGGCAGGACAGCCGCCCCTCGACCACGTAGAACTGGAACAGGCAATGGCACGGCGGCAGCGCCATCTTGTCGACTTCGGCCGGGTTCCACGCGCTCACGATGAGGCGGCGCGAATCCGGATTGGTGCGGATCGCCGCGACCACCCCGGCCATCTGATCGATCGTGCTGCCGTCGGCCGCGGGCCACGAGCGCCATTGCTGACCGTAGACCGGCCCGAGGTCGCCACGCTCGTCCGCCCATTCGTCCCAGATCGAGACGCCGTGGTCGTTGAGGTATTTGACGTTCGTGTCGCCGCGCAGGAACCACAGCAGCTCGTAGACGATCGACTTGACGTGAAGCTTCTTGGTGGTGACGAGCGGGAAACCCTCGGCGAGATCGAACCGCATCTGGTGGCCGAAAATCGACAGGGTTCCGGTGCCGGTGCGGTCGCGCTTTTGCGCGCCGCGGCTGAGAATGCGCTCCATCAGGTCGAGGTATTGCCGCATCGGATCACCGGCCGCGTGCGCAATGGGAGCCCGAGAATCGGGGCGCTCGCCCCCCGCCAGACTAGCCTATCGGCGCCCTTTTTTCGTAAACCTTCGCGGCTTATATTGGGATTGCCGGCGCAAGCCGGCTATGGCGATAAACGGCCGTCGCAATAAACCCTTCGGACCCGGGGGCAGTACCCGGCGCCTCCACCCAAGCCCGGCCCCGCGGCCGGGTTTCGGCGGGGGCGAAATAGGATCGACGAGGGCGTAAAGGGCGCGCTTTTGCCCGGGATGGTTCCGACGTTATCGGGCCAAACTCATAGTTGCCAACGACAACTATGCTCCGGTTGCTCAGGCCGCGTAACGCGGTTTGAAAGACCGACTGAAGCCCTGACGTCTTAGCAGCGTCAGGCGGGGTCCGGGGGCACCTGGCAACAGAAGCCCCCACCCAACACGTGCGTCCGGGCTGGCGTTCCGCGCGCCACAGGTTAGATTCGCTCGCAAGGCGATTCTGGTGGCAGGCGCACCATGCCGGTCGATCACATCCGCTATGACCTCCTGACCCAGGAGGCGCTCCGCTCGGTGCTGCGCCGGGTGCTCGAGGACGCCGCCAAGAACGGCCTGCCCGGCGATCACCACTTCTACATCTCGTTCAGCACCGGCGCGCCCGGCGTGCGCATGTCGAAGCGGTTGCGCGGGCAGTACCCGGACGAGATCACCATCGTTCTCCAGCATCAGTTCCGCGATCTTACCGTCAGCGATCAGGCGTTCGAAGTCGGCTTGTCGTTCAGCGGCGTCAACGAGCATCTGGTGGTGCCGTTCGACGCCATCAAGCGTTTCTTCGATCCCTCGGTGCAGTTCGGATTGCAGTTCGAAACGGCGCCCGCCGCCGAGGAAGCGGGCAGCGTTGCGGCCGCTCCGGCGGCGCCGGCGGAAGGCGACGCGGCGAAGACGAAGCCCCCGCCGGAGAGCGGTCCCAGTCCCGCCGCGGACGCGACAGGGGCCGCCGGTGCCGGCCAGGCGGCGAAGCCGGCCGAGCCCGCCCCGGAAGGCGATGGGCCGCGCAAGCCCGCCGGCGGCGCCGAAGTCGTGCGCCTCGACCGCTTCCGCAAGAAGTAATCCCGGCAACTCCCGCCGATCAGCAGCGCCGCTCGAGCCGCATGGGCAGGCCGTGCGACGGTCGCAACGTCACGCGGGCGATCGGCTCCACATCGGCGCCGGCGAGGACGCACGGACGGAAGCGCTGCACGATCATGGCAAGCGCCACCAACGCTTCCTGCATGGCAAAGCCCATTCCGATGCAGACGCGCGGCCCGGCGCCGAACGGCAGATAGGCAAAGCGCGGAATGCTCGCCCGCCGCTCCGGCGAAAAGCGCTCCGGCTCGAACAAATCCGGCTCATGCCACAAGGTGCGATGCCGGTGCACCAGCCAGGGCGCGACGATGACGAGGGTCCCCGGCGCGATCTCGACGTCGCCGATGCGGTCCGGGCCGACCGATTGCCGGCTGAGAAACGGAACCGGCGGGTAAAGGCGCATCGCCTCTTCGAGCGTCATGCGCACGGCGTTGAGATGGGCAAGGTCGTCGACCGTCGGCATGCGACCCGCCAGTACCGCATCGACCTCTTGCGCCAGCCGATCGAACGCCCAAGGAAACTCCGACAGCAGGAACAGCGTCCAGCCGAGCGCGTTGGCGGTGGTCTCGTGACCGGCGCCCATGAAGGTGACGAGATTGTCGTGAATGACGTCTTCCGACAGCGCGCCGCCGGTCTCCGGATCGCGCGCGGCGGCAAGCAGCGTGACGAGATCGTCCGGCACCGCTTCGCCGGCCGCCTGCCGCGCCCGCCGACGCTGCAACAGCCGCCGCACCTCGCCGCGGAATACGCGGGTCGCCGGACGCACGCGCCACTCCGCCGGACGCGGCAGCCAGCTCGGGAATTTGAGAAAATCCCACAGATCGATGCGGCCATGCGTGTCGAAGTAACGGGTGACGGCGGCACTCATCACGTCGGGGCCGGTCTCGATCTCGTTCGAGAACACGGTGCGCGAGATGATCTCGTAGGTCAGCGCGGTCATCTCGCGCGCGCCGTCGAGGATCGCGCCGCTCGCCGCCGCGACCTCCCAGCGCGCGAGCATGCCGCCGACCGCCGCGATCATGGCCGGCAGATAGGTGGCGACGGCCGGCGGCTGGAACAGGGGCGCCACGGTGCGGCGCTGGAACCGCCAGTCGTCCTGCTCGGCGGTCAGCAGGCCGTGCCCGAGCGCCGGCTCGAGCTTCTCCAGCTGCAGCGCGTCCTTCGGGTAGTTCGCGGCGTTGTCGAGAAAAACATGCCGGATGGCATCCGGCCGGTTGACGATGACGAACGCGCCCATGGGGCCGCGATCTGCCAGGACGGGCGCCTCGTATGCTTCCTGCCGCCAGGTCGCGATCGGATTGGTGCGCAGCATGCGATAGAGCGTGAGCGCACCGAGCCGGCGCGCCGGCGGGTGCGGCGCGGGCGGCCGGCGCCGATCGCGCAGGGGCAATGCGTCAGACGGCGGTGCGGCAACGTCGTTCATCGCGCCTCCGCGCGGCTGCCTGCTCTCATCCTCGCGGCGGCCGCCGCGAGGACATATTATCCATGATCGGGGCAGCCGCGAGGCAGACGGCCATGGCCAAGACGCGCATCGAGACCGACAGCTTCGGCCCGATCGAGGTGCCGGCGGACCGCTACTGGGGCGCGCAGACCCAGCGCTCGCTGGAGAACTTCCGCATCGGCACCGAGCGCATGCCGCGGCCGGTGATCCACGCGCTGGGCCTCATCAAGTGGGCCGCGGCCGAGGTGAACCACGCGCTGGGGTTGATCGACGCCCGGCGCATGCGCGCGATCGTCAAGGCCGCGCGGGAAGTCGTCGACGGCGCGCTCGACGAGCATTTCCCGCTGCTGGTTTGGCAGACCGGGTCCGGCACCCAGACCAACATGAACGTCAACGAGGTGATCGCCAATCGCGCCAACGAAATGCTCGGGGGCAAACGCGGCGCCAAGGCGCCGGTGCATCCCAACGATCACGTCAACCTGAGCCAATCCTCGAACGATTGCTTTCCGACCGCCATGCACATCGCGGCCGCCCAGGGCATCGTCCACGACTTGCTGCCGGCGCTCGCCCACCTGGAGGCGGCGCTCGGGGGCAAAGCCGAGGCGTTTGCGTCCATCGTCAAGATCGGCCGCACCCACTTGCAGGATGCGACGCCCCTCACCCTGGGCCAGGAGTTCTCCGGCTACGCGGCCCAGGTGCGTTCGGGCTCCGCTCGCGTGCGCGCGGCGCTTGCGGAGCTCTATCCCCTGGCCCAGGGCGGCACCGCGGTCGGCACCGGCCTCAACGCCAATCCGCGGTTCGCCCGCGCCTTCGCCAAGCGGGTCGCGCGGATCACCGGCCTTCCGTTCGTGACCGCGCCCAACAAATTCGCGGCGCTCGCGGCCCACGACGGCTACGCGGCGGTACACGGCACGCTCGATGCGCTCGCCGCCGGCCTGTTCAAGATCGCCAACGATATCCGGCTGCTCGGCTCCGGGCCGCGATCAGGCCTCGGCGAACTGATCCTGCCGGAGAACGAGCCCGGCTCCTCGATCATGCCCGGCAAGGTCAACCCGACCCAGGTCGAGGCGCTCACCATGGTGTGCTGCCAAGTGTTCGGCAATCAAACGACGGTCGCGGTTGCGGCGAGCCAGGGCCATCTCGAACTCAATGTCTTCAAGCCCGTGCTCGTCTACAACGTCCTGCAGTCGATCCGGCTCCTCGCCGATGCCGCGCGCTCCTTCACCGACCACTGCGTCGCCGGCATCCGCGCCGATGAGGCGCGCATCGGCGAGTTGATGGGACGCTCGCTGATGCTCGTCACCGCACTGACGCCGAAGATCGGCTACGACAACGCGGCCAAGATCGCCAAAGCCGCCCACGCCAACGGGACGACGTTGCGCGAGGAGGCCGTGCGGCTGGGTTTCGTTTCGGCGGAGGAGTTCGATCGGCTGGTGCGGCCGGAGCGGATGACGCGGCCGGGTTGAGATTGGCGCTACCCCGCGGTGAATCGCCGCTGCATCCCTTGGTACTTGCCGTCCGGGCGCTCCTTTCCCGGCAAACGGTTGCTCTTTATGGTCGAACGGATGCCGCAGCGCAAAAGGACCATGATTTTTGCGTATTCCGCAATCGGACAGGCCTGGCAGGTCAACTATCCGTGTAACGGACGTGGGCGGGACAATTCTGGATTTTCCCGGTGTTAGTCCTATATCAGGTTACCAAAGCTCAGCGCCGCGGTCGTGAGTCGCGGCAATGCCGGCCAAGTAAGCCGGGCTGCTGGTGGTCCGTACCGAAAGAGGTATTCGGAACCCTTCGCAGCCGCGCCCGTTGTCCAGATTGACCCAGGCGGAAGGCGCTGCGCATTCGAGCCGGAGAAGATGGGCGAAATCGTCAATCTAAGGACGGCCCGCAAGGCAGCGATACGACGCCGCGACGCCGTTCGTGCCGCAGAAAACCGCCTCGCCCACGGCCGCTCGAAAACCGAGCGCGTGCTCGATGAAGCGCGGGCCGAAAAGGCGCGCCGCGAACTCGACGCGCATCGCATCGAAACGGAGGACGGTCGATGAAATCGCCGGTCGTCAAACGCTCGATCGTGATCGCCGGGCACAAGACCAGCGTCAGTCTCGAGGATGCCTTCTGGAAGGGGCTGAAGGAGATCGCCTCGGGGCGTAACATGACGCTGTCGGATCTGGTCGCCACCATCGACGGCGGACGGCGGCAGGGAAACCTGTCCTCCGCCATCCGGCTGTTCGTGCTCGATTATTACCGCGCCCAGGCGAGCGGCAACGGCTCGCGCGAAAGCGCGCCGACGCTGGCGCCGTCAACGTTGCGAACCGAATAGCCGATCGAGAAGCGAGGGCTCCTGCGCCGGCGCCGCGTCCGCGGGCGCCGGAGTATTTTGGCGCGCGGCCGGAGGATTGGCGGCGGTGCCAGAGCCCTTGGGCCGCGCCGGGCTGCCGGTCGCGCTGGGCAGCGGGCGGATGTTGATCGGCGGCGGCAATGCCGGTGCGGCCTTGGCTTCCGGCCGGTTGGATGGAGCCGCCGGCCGGCGAACCTGCTCGGCAGGCGCGGGCGGCTGGGGAGGCGCCGGCGACTGCGAAGGCGCTGCGGTTCCGCTTTGCTCGGGCGGAGCGCCGCTCGGATTGGTTCCCGCCTCGCGCGCGGCTGCTTCGATCGCATCGATGCGTTTGGCCTCGCGGTCGACGGCGCGCAACGTGAGCCACGCGGACAGGGCGGTCACGTCGATCGTTCGCTGCGTCGCCCCCAGCGGACCGCGGAGCGTGACGTAGACCTCCGGCCGCCCGCCGACGCCCTCCGCCGGGGCCGATCCCGTGAAGGTCAGCCGCCCATCAAGCCGCCGATCGGTGAGGTCGAAATGCCCGGTCGCGCTGAGGTCGGCGCCTTCTCCGTGCAAGATCGCCGTGCCCAGGCGCACCCCGCCGGCCGAGAGGCTCAACGCGCCGTCCGCTCGCGCCACCCTCAGGCTGCCGCGATCGAGGGCAGCGGCGACGATGTCGCGCACCTTGGCGGCGTCGATCGAGGAGTCCTGCTCGACCGCGCGGATCACCGCGTTGAAGGCGTCGGGGTCGAAGCCGGCGATCTCGCCGGCCGTCAGCGTTGCGGTGCCGGTTCCGGTCAGGGATCCGACCAGCATGGCCGGGCTGAGGCCGCTCCCGTCGGCCTCGACCTGAAACGCGAGCCGCCCGGATAAAGGCGCCCGCCCCTCGCCTGGCAGAAGGGCGGCCGCATCGGCATCGGCAAGCGCGAAGCTCGCGTGCGTTGCGATGCCCTCGCCAATGCGCCGGAACGTCAGAGCGCCGGTCAGTCGCCCGCCGGCCAATTCGCCGTCGATGTCCTTGAACGCAATCTCGCTCTCGCCGATGTGCACGTCCGCGCGGCCCTGACGGACGGCGAGCCCCGGCGTGATAGCCGCGCTCGTGGCGGAAAGCCTCAGCCGCCCGTGCACCATATCGAACACGCCGGATGCGAACGGATCGGAGGAAAACGGCGCCGCATCCGCGCCGATGGCGCCTTGCGCGCGAGCGCCGATGGCGGCAGCGGTAAGAGCCGGCAGGTCGATGCTGTCGGCGTCGATCCGTCCGTCGATCCTGACCGGCGTGCCGAGCGCAGTTTCCAGACGCCCGCGCACCGGGACGCCGGCGACGGTGCCGGCGATGTCGTCGAAGGTGAGCGCGGCGCGCGCGGCGGTCAGTCGGGCGGTAACGGCGACCGGAAGCTGGCCTTGCGCGTCGCGGCCGGCATCGTGCGGGAGGCGCACGGCGGCTGCCGAAATCGACACATCCAGAACGCCGCTCGGGGGCTCCGGACCCAACAGGCGGGCGGTTCCGTTCGCGCCGGCTGCAAAGCCGCCCGCTGCGAGCCGCGCATCGATGTGCAACTCTCCGTTTGGCACACCCTGGACGACGAAGCTCAACCGCCCCGGCTGTTTGTCGACGGCGACGGCGCGATCGAGTCCGAGCAATTGAACCACCACCCCGCCGTCGTCGGACGAGACCTCTCCGTCGAGCCGCGTGTCGAGCGCGAGCGGAGCGGATGGATCGCCGCTCGCTTGCGCCGCCAGACGCAGTCGAACCGGGCCGGCGGTTCCATCGAGCGTCAGCTTGCTCGGGCCGGCAGCGCCGCCGGCGGCCGCAAGGCCGAGCGCCGCGTGGGTCTTGAGCGGCAGCAGCCGCGGCGCCAAGCGCCGCGCCGTTTCCGCCGCTTCCGGCGCGAACCTTGTCAGCAGCGCAAGCGGGCCGTCCAAGCTGCGCGCATCGAGATCAAGCGTCACCGCGCCGTGGGGAGAGGAGAAAGGCGAGGCGATCCGGCCGTCGAGGTTGAACGCCGCGCCGCCGAAATCGCCGAAGGCGACGCGCTCGAGCACGAGGCCGTCGGCGTCGAGGCGCAGCCGCACGTCGGCGTCCTTTGCTTCTATTCCGGCGATCGTGGCGCGGCCGACTTCGAGCGCGAGCGCGGTCTCGCCCGGCAGGTCGGGCGTGCTTCCGGCGAGCGCGGCGCGGCCGATCGCGACCAGCCGATCGATGTCGAGCACCGCCGCCGTGAGCTCTGCTTCGAGCCGCGGCGGATGGCCGCCGGCGGCTGCGGCGTAGAGCAGGCGTCCCTCCACGATCTTGCGGTCGATTTCGGCGCGGAACCGATCGATCGCGACCCGCTCGTTGCCGAACGTCACGTCGCCGCTCGCCCGCATTGGGCCGATCTGGTCGCCGCGCGGGACAGCGCGCCCCTCGAGCCAAGCGGCGAATGCGCGGGGATCGGCGGCCTCGACGGTGGCCGGTCCCTTGAAGGTCGCATCCGCGCCCGCGAGCGCGAGCCGACCGCTGACGCGGACTTGGGTTGCGCCCGGCGCCCGGAACTCGAATGTCTCGATATCGAGGCCGTCGGCGGCGAGTTTGAAGTCGCCCCGCACCGCCTGGATCACGCTGCCCGCAAGGGTGACGCTGTCCATGCCGATGCCGAGCTGCAAGGGGAACGGCGGCTTGAACGCGCCCGCGACCGTGTCGGCCATGGCGCGCACCGCCGCGACCGGCAAATGCCGGACCGGATCGGGCAGATCGAACGCGCGGTCGAGATCGACCTCGCGGCCCGACAGAACGCCGTTCAAATGCGGGGCCTTGCCGAACCTGAGGTCGGCGACGCCGCTGAGCTTGATGGCGCGATCCTCGGGCCCGTATTGCACATCGATCTGCTCGAACAGCGCGCTTGCGGCCGTCGCTTTGACGCGGGTGGTGGCGCGCCATGGCACCGCCGCAACGCCGCGACCGCTTGCGGGGGCGATCCCGGCCGGCCGAGCGAGCGCAAGCGTTCCCTGGAAACCCGGCACGCCGTCGGCGAGCCGCAAGGCGCCCTCGGCGTCGATCGTCACCGCATGCTCGGACGGACTGAGCGTCAGCTTGAGCTTCGCGCCGCCGCCTTCGTCGGCACGCCCGGCCGAGACTCGATAGAAATAGCGCTCGCCCTCGGCGCTGAAGCCGCCCTCGCCCTTTACCGGGCCGGCGAGCGAACGAAGCTCACCCTTGAAGCTCAGTTCGTCGACGGCGACGTCGGCTCCGCTCCTCGCATCGCTCAGCACGGCGCGCCCGTCCTCGATGCGCAGGCGTTCGATCGACAGCTGATCGGGGCCGATGCCGGCCTCGACCTTCGGCCAATCGAGGCGTCCGTCCGGGTCGAGCCGGAGCCGGACCGCGGGGCCGACGAGACGCATCTCGGCCGCGCGCAGGTCGCCGCGCAGCATCGGCCCGAGGGCGAACTCGATGGCGAGTTCGTGCGCCGTCAGGTGCGGCTGCGCCCCTGCGCCCACTTCGATCCCGCGCAGCACCACCGACGGGCTCGGCAGGACGCGCGCATCGATCGCGCCGGTCACGCGCACCGGCATGCCGACCATCCGGCTCGCCCGCGCTTCGAACGCGCCGCGGTAATAGCCCCAATCGATGAACAGCGGCCCGACCAGCGCGGCGATCAGCGCCAGGATGATCGCGATCGCTATTGCGAGCAGGGTTGCCTGCAAGGCATTCTCCAAATTGGATTCTTGGCCTCGGGCGGTCCGCCGTGCACCCTGCCGCCCGCTGTCACACTTAGGCTTTCTTGACGGCGAATGTGTGTCCCCGGTTCCCGGTCACACTGCGACGATTTTGCCGGGATTCATGATGTCGGCGGGATCGAGCGCGCGCTTGATCGCCCGCATGGCTTCGACCGCCGCCGCGCCGTGCTCGGCTTCGAGGTACTTCATCTTGCCCTGGCCCACGCCGTGCTCCCCGGTGCAGGTACCCTCCATGGCGAGAGCGCGCGCGGCGAGGCGATCGATCAGCCCCTCGACCCGCGCCACCTCGTCGGCATCTTCCATGTCAACAAGAATGGCGAGGTGGAAGTTGCCGTCCCCGACGTGCCCGACGATCGGCGCCAGCAGGCGGTTTTGCGCCAGGTCCCGTTGGGTCGCGGTCACGCACTCGGCGAGCCGGGAGATCGGCACGCACACGTCGGTCACGAACATCTGGGCGCCGGGACGCAGCACCTTGCCGGCAAGCGCCGCGTCGTGGCGCGCCTGCCACAGCCGCGTGCGGTCCTCCGCTTTCGTTGCCCATTCGAACGGACCGCCACCGTGATCGGCGGCGATCTCGTTGAAGCGCTCCGACTGCTCGGCCACGCTTGAAGGCGAGCCGTGGAACTCGACGAACAGCATCGGCGTCTCGGGCAGCGACAGTTTCGAATAGATGTTCGTCGCCCGCACTTGCACGTCGTCGAGCAATTCGATGCGGGCGACCGGAATGCCCGATTGGATGGTCGCGATGGTGGCGTTGCAGGCGGCCTCGACCGAGGAGAACGGGCAATGCCCGCCGGCGATCGCCTCGGGAATGCCGTGCAGCTTGAGGGTGAGCGAGGTGATGACGCCCAGCGTGCCTTCCGAGCCGATCAGCAGGCGCGTGAGGTCGTAGCCGGCCGAGGACTTCTTGGCTCGGCGGCCGGTCGTCACAACCTCGCCGTTGGCAAGCACGGCCGTGACCGCCAGCACGTTGTCCTTCATGGTGCCGTAGCGCACCGCATTGGTGCCGGATGCGCGCGTCGCCGCCATGCCGCCGAGGGAAGCATCGGCCCCGGGATCGATCGGGAAGAACAGCCCCTGGTCGCGCAGATGCTCGTTGAGCTGCTTGCGGGTGACGCCGGGCTCGACCACGCAGTCGAGGTCTTCCGCGTGGACGGCGAGCACGCGGTTGAGGTCGCGCATGTCGATCGAGATGCCGCCACGCGGCGCGTTGACGTGGCCCTCGAGCGAGCTGCCGGCTCCGAACGCGATGACCGGGACGCGGTGCGCGGCGCAGATGCGCACGATCTGCTGCACGTCGGCGGCGGTCTGCGCAAATACCACCGCGTCGGGCGGCTCGTTGGCGATCCAGGTGAACGTATTGGCGTGCTGTTGGCGCACGGCGAGCGAGGTCACCAACCGGTTGCCGAACGCGGCCGCAAGCGCGGCGATCGCCGCCTCGATGGCCTTGGGGTCGCGCCGGGCGCGCGCGGTTAGTGATGCGGCTGCAAGCGCCATAACGTCTCCGAGGTGCAACCCACGTTATCAGACGCCGCCCGTGGGCGGCAAAGCCTCAAGATTCGAATAAAGCCCGCACGATCCCCTCTCGAAACCGCCGAACTTGGTGCTAAGCTCACGGCGCCATCGCTGCCGGGAAACGCCATGCTCGACCGCCTCGACCTCGAACCTCTGTTCTTCGCCCCCTTCGTCTCCTCGGTGATGCAGGTCGAGCCGGCCTGGATCGACTACAACGGCCACATGAACATGGCCTATTACAATGTGCTGTTCGACCGGGCGGTCGACGAGGCCTACGAGTTGCTCGGCGTCGGACCGGCCTATCTGGCGCGGCGCCGCCGTTCGACCTTTACGGCGGAGGCGCACGTGCGCTACCTGCGCGAGTTGCAGGCGGGGGACGCGGTGCGCGTCACCTTCCAGCTGCTCGACTACGACGCCAAGCGCCTGCACTATTTCGAGCAGCTGTTCCATGCGGCCGAAGGCTGGATGTCCGCGACCTCCGAGAACCTCGTGCTGCACGTCGACGTGGATGCCAGGAAGGCGGTGCCGTTCCCTGACGACATTTCGGCGCGGCTTGCCCAGATGAAGGCGTCCCATGCCATGCTGCCGCGGCCGGAGGCCGCCGGCCGACGCATCGCCATGCCGCGCAAGGCGTGATCCCGGCGCCAGCGCCTTTTCCGCGATTATCCCTGATTGGCCGCTGCGGCCCCTCCCCTTTGGGCCGGCCTGATGCCATCTTTGCCGTACGGATTCGGCCTCTGGCAGGCCGAGGGACAAGGGAATGACCGAGCCCAGCAAGCTGCGCGCGTTCGAACCGCCGGTGCCGGCGGCCGGCGGCATTGCCGCGCGCGCACGGGCCGGCGCCAGCGCGCCCTATCTCGCCGGGCTCAATCCCGAGCAGCGCCTTGCGGTCGAGACCCTCGACGGGCCGGTGCTGGTGCTCGCCGGCGCAGGTACCGGCAAGACCCGCGTGCTGACCACCCGCGTCGCCCATATCCTCAGCCTCGGTCGCGCCCGGCCGGCGGACATCCTCGCCGTCACCTTCACCAACAAGGCGGCGCGCGAGATGAAGGAGCGGGTCGGCCGCATGGTCGGCCACATGGTCGAGGGCATGCCGTGGCTCGGCACCTTCCACTCCATCGGAGTGAAGATGCTGCGCCGGCACGCCGAACTGGCGCGGCTCAAGTCGGACTTCACCATCCTCGACGTGGACGACCAGATTCGGCTGATGAGGCAGGTGCTCGAAGCCGAGAACATCGATCAACAGCGCTGGCCCGCACGCGCCCTCGCCGCGATGATCGACGGCTGGAAGAACCGCGGCCTCGCGCCGGAGCAGGTGCCGCCCGGCGAAGCCGCGAGTTTCGCGGCCGGGCGCGGACTCAAGCTCTACGCCGCCTATCGGGAACGCCTCAAGGTCCTCAACGCCGCCGATTTCGGCGACCTCTTGCTGGAGCCGATCGGGCTGCTGCGCGAGCATCCGGACGTGCTGCGCCAATATCACCAGCGCTTCAAGTTCATGCTGGTCGACGAATATCAGGACACCAA
>DASPVJ010000152.1:0-3222 GCA_035622435.1 Xanthobacteraceae bacterium
TGGTGTAATCCGACATCGCCGTGCGATAAAGGCCGCGGATCGCCGCGAACAGGAAGCCGTTGGCGGCGCCGTAGCGCAGGAGCGCGACGGCGTCGGTGAGCGCCGAGACCTGGGGCGGGACGACGTCGCCGATCAGCAGCAGGCCGCCCGGCCGCAGCAGCCGCCGGAACAGCACCAACAGCGCGCTGAACTGGGACGAGCTCACGTACTGCGCCACCGAATGCATCACCGCGAGATCGATCGAGCGGTCGGGGAACTCGGCAAGCTCGCCGGGCGCGCGCACCTCGATCGCCGGGTGACCGTTGAAGCGGGCCAGAAGGCCGGCGCGCACCTTGGGGGCGGCGTCGACCAGCACGAGCCTGCGGCAGGCCGCGGCGACCCGGTCGGCGTGCAGCGCCTCGCCGCTGCCGAAATCGAGCACGCTCGCGTCCGGGGACGGCACGTGGCGCACGATCATGTCGGCGATGGTGCGGTAGTGGACGTCGAAGTGGCGCGCGTTGACGTAGATGCTGTGGTCGGAATCCCAGAATGAAACCCAGTCGCGCATCGCGTCGCCCGCGGCCCCCGATATCCGCCGGACTATAGGGCAAGCCGCCGCGGGCGACAGTTTTCTTGGAGCATGATCTTTTCCGAAAACCGGTATCCACCCCGCATCAAGCGCGGGGCAGGCTTTTTCGGGATCATGCTCTATCGATTGCTCGGCTTCCCCAGCACGGCCTCGACCACCGACACGAAGTAGCGCACGCCCAGCGGCAGCAGCGCGTCGTTGAAGTCGTAATTGGGCTGATGCAGCAGCTTTCCCGGGGTCGCCGGGCCGGCGCCGAGCCAGGCGTAGCAGCCCGATTGCGCTTGCAGCATGTAGGCGAAGTCTTCCGAACCCATGCTGGGCGCAAACTCGGTCGTGACGTTGTCCGGGCCGAACGCGTTGCGCGCGGCGGCGGCGGCGGTCGCGACCGCCGGCGCCGTGTTGACCGCCGGCGGGTAGCCCTTCTGATAGTCGAGCGCGACCTTGACATCGCAATCCTCGCCGACCGCGCGGCACAGGCGGGCGAGCCGCTCGGCAACATGCGCGCCGACCGCCGCTTCGAGGAACCGGCAGGTGCCGGCGAGCGTCACCTCGCCCGGAACCACGTTCATGGTGTTGCCGCCGTGAATCTGGGTGAAGCTGAGCACCGCCGCCTCGAGCGGATCGACCGTGCGGCTGACGATCGCCTGGGCGTCGGCGACGATGCGGCAGGCGGCGACGATCGGATCATCGCCGAGATGCGGCATCGCCGCGTGCGATCCGGTCCCGCGCACGTGAATCGTGAAGTTGTCGCGCGCCGCCATCTGCGGGCCGACCCGCACCGCGAGCGTGCCGAACGCCAGGCCGGGCCAGTTGTGGAGTGCGAAAATGTTCTCGGCCGGAAAGCGCTCGAACAGGCCCTCGTCGACCATGCGCTTGCCGCCGCCGTCGTTCTCCTCCGCCGGCTGGAACACGAAGTGCACGGTGCCGTCGAAATCGCGATGGGCGGCGAGATGGCGCGCCGCGCCGAGCAGCATCGAGGTGTGGCCGTCGTGGCCGCAGGCGTGCATCACGCCCGGCTGGGTGGAGGCGTAGGCGAAGTCGTTCTTCTCCGCGATCGGCAGGGCGTCCATGTCGGCGCGGAACGCGATGGCGCGCCGGCCGCTGCCCGCCCGCAGGGTGCCGACCACGCCGGTGCCGGCGATGCCGCGATGAACCTCGACGCCGAACTCGGCGAGCTTGCCGGCGACGAAATCCGCGGTGCGGTGCTCGTTGAAACCCAGCTCCGGATGGGCGTGCAGATCGTGCCGCCAGGCGACCATGTCGGCGTAGAGGTCGGCGATCGCGTCGTTCATGGAGTGCCCCTCGGCGCGCGCGCCGGTCATTTCTTCCACAGGGCGACCAGCGGGCCGTTGGCGCCGTAAAGCGGATCGGTCGCGGGCAGCGGCACGGCCGGGATCGTGGCGCGGGCGCGCGCGTGATCGCTCGCGGTGGCACGGCACAGGTCGTAGGTGCCGTCCGGCGGATAGGCGCCGACCACGAGAAGGTCGCCGCTGGCGGAAAGGCGCTGATGGCCGGTGCCGGCCGGCAGCACCGCCACGTCGCCCGCCGCGATCTCCAGCTCCTGCCCGGTCGCGCCGCCGAAGCGCACCTTGGCGCGGCCGCGGGCGACGCCGAGCGCCTCGTGGATGCGCGAATGATAGTGGGCGAACGGATAGATGCCGTTGCGCCACATGTCGCCCCAGCCGTGCGCCGCGAACTGGCGCTCGATCGCCGCCGCCGGGTCGCGGCCGGCGACGTCGACGGCGCCGCGATAGACCAGGAACGGCAGGGTCGGATTGTTGGGCACCAGCCCGTCGTCGGCGAACCGGAAGGCGAGGGGTTCGACGCGCACGGCTACGCTTCCTCGACGCGCTTGTGCGCCCGCATCATGTCGACGAAGCGGGCGAACAGATAATGGCTGTCGCGCGGGCCCGGCGAAGCTTCCGGATGGTACTGCACCGAGAACACCGGCCGGTCGTTGAGGGCGATGCCGCAGTTCGACCCGTCGAACAGCGAGACGTGGGTCTCGCGCGCGTTCGCCGGCAGGCTCGCGCGGTCGACCGCGAAGCCGTGGTTCATCGAGGTGATCTCGACCTTGCCGGTGGTGAGGTCCTTGACCGGATGGTTGGCGCCGTGGTGACCCTGATGCATCTTCATCGTCCTGCCGCCGACGGCGATCGCCAGCATCTGGTGACCGAGGCAGATGCCGAACACCGGCTTCTTGCCAATTAGCGTGCGGATCACCGGCACCGCATATTCGCCCGTGGCGGCCGGATCGCCGGGTCCGTTGGAGAGAAAAATGCCGTCGGGCTTGAGCGCCAAAATATCGGCAGCCGACGTCGTGGCCGGCACCACCGTGACCTTGCAGGCATGGCCGGCGAGCTGGCGCAGGATGTTGCGCTTGATGCCGTAATCGATGGCGACGACGTGAAACTTGATTTCGTCCTGCCGGCCGTAGCCTTCGCCCCAGCGCCACGGCGTCTCGTCCCAGGTGAAGCGCTGCCCGGTCGTCACCATCGGCACCAGGTCCATGCCGACCAGTCCCGGCCATTCGCGAGCCTCGCGTTTGAGGGCGTCGAGATCGAATCGCCCGGACGGCTCATGCGCGATCACCGCGTTCGGCGTGCCGTTTTGGCGAATCAGCGCGGTCAGCGCCCGGGTGTCGAGGCCGGCAA
>DASPVJ010000153.1:0-2662 GCA_035622435.1 Xanthobacteraceae bacterium
CTACCTCGCGTCCGAACGGCGCGAAGATCAAATTGGCGCCGACACGGCCAAGCTGCAGGCGGAACTATGGTCCGCGGTGATGCATGCGGCAGCGGCCCAGCCGACGCCGGTCATGGCTCTCGCCGTTGCCGGGATGAACGACGTGTTGAACGCGCAAGGGTACACGCAGGCGAGCTGGCGCAACCGCATCCCGATCGCGGCATGGAGCCTGCTGGGATTGATCGCCGTCTCCTGCAGCCTGCTGCTCGGCTACGGCGAACGGCGCACGAGCGCGCTCGTCCTGTTGGTCCTGCCGGTCGTCATATCGATTTCGTTATTCCTGATCGCCGATATCGACAGTCCGCGCGGCGGCGTCATTCGCGTGCTGCCGCAGAACCTGATGTCCCTGGCGCAGCTCATGGCCGCGCAGTAGCTATTTGTCGACGCCCAGCGCCGTCTGCACGGCTTGCATGACCGTCGCATTCATGTTCGCGCGACAATAGTCCTTGACCTTCTCGACGTGGGCCTTGAGCGCCTCGACGTCGATCACGGTGTTGTCGCGCTTGGCGTTGTAATACCCGCTGATCCACATCGCGATGTAGTCCGGGTTGGCGACCTTGTAGAGGAGAAATTGTTCGCAGGTGATCTTGGCGACGTCGATCGTGACCTGCGCCTTTGCCATGGGTGGCGAAGTGAGCAGGGGGACGAGCACGCACGCGGCCGACCGGAGGACTGCCCTCGTCATTCGGCGGGCGTGCGCCGCTTTGGCGTCGGGGACAAGGCGCATCGTCATCACACCCTCTCTCGCGTTCGTTGCTGGACAGCGTTGCCGGCGAGCAGCGTCAGCGTGTGCTGGGCGATCATCAGCTCCTCGTCGGTCGGCACGACGTAGATCGGGACGCGGCTCTCCGGCCGCGAAATCCTGAGGGCGTGGGCGGCGTTGGCGGCAGGATCGAGCGCCGCTCCCAGCCAGCCAAGCGTCTCGGCGACACGGGCACGCAGGCGGGCGGAGTTCTCCCCGATGCCGGCGGTGAACACGAAGGCGTCGACGCCTTGCAGCGCCGCCGCCAGCAGCCCGGCGTAGAGCCCGATGCGGTAGACGAAGTAGTCGATGGCGAAGGCGGCGCGTTCATCCTCGCTCGCTTCCAGCGCGCGCATGTCGTTGCTGATGCCCGACAGGCCCTTGAGGCCGCACTCGTGATAAAGGAGCCGCTCGACGGCGGCAGGCGTCATGCCCTTGTTGGTGATGAGGTAGAGCACGACGCCGGGATCGATCTGGCCGGGCCGCGTTCCCATGGGCAGGCCGTCGAGCGCGGTGAAGCCCATGGTGCTTTCGACGCTGCCGCCGTTCTTCAAGGCGCACATGGACGCCCCGCTGCCCAGGTGGGCGACGATGACCCGTCCCGCCGCTACTTCCGGCGCCACGGCGGGCAGGCGCTTGGCGATGTATTCGTAGGAGAGGCCGTGGAACCCGTAGCGGCGGACGCCTTCGGCGTGAAGCTCGCGCGGGATGGCGTAATAGTCGGCGAGCGGCCCGTGGCCGCGGTGAAACGCGGTGTCGAAGCAGGCGACCTGGGGCAGCGCGGGAAAGCGGGCGCGGATCGAACGAATGGGCGCGAGGTTGTGCGGCTGGTGCAGGGGGGCGAGGGGGACGTAGCGCTCCAGGCGAGCGAGCACCTCGTCGTCGACCACCACCGGCCGGTCGTAGTCCGGGCCGCCGTGCACGACCCGATGCCCGACTGCCGCCGGATCGATGCGCTGCTCCTCGCGCAACCAGGCGCCCGCCGTGTGCAGCGCCGCCGGCACGTCGGGCACGTCCGCAACCGGATAGGCTCGCTCGACCAGGACGGCGCCGTCCGCGGCGACCGCGCGCAGCTTCGGCCGGCTGCCGATGCCGTCCATCTGGCCCTTGATCTGCCGCCCGAGGCCGCCGTGCTTCGCCGCAAAGACCTGGAACTTGACGCTCGACGATCCGGCATTGACGACGAGGATCGTATCCATGGCGGTCACGCGGCCGGCACGGCCGCCGTGCGGCGCCGGGCGTGGGCATGGAGCACCGCGACCGCGCAGGAGGCCATGCGGGCGCGCACGGAGTCGGCCCGCGAGGTCAGCACGATCGGAACGCGCGCGCCGAGCACGATCCCGGCCGCGTCCGCCTTCGCCAGGAAGGTGAGATTCTTCGCCAGCATGTTGCCGGCCTCGAGATCGGGGACGACCAGGATCTGCGCGCGGCCGGCGACCGGAGAGTGGATGCCCTTGATCTTCGCCGCCTCGGGATCGACCGCGTTGTCGAACGCCAGCGGCCCGTCGAGGATGCCGCCGGTGATCTGGCCGCGTTCCGCCATTTTGCACAGCGCGGCGGCCTCGATCGTCGACGGAACGGCGGGGTTGACCGTCTCCATCGCCGACATGATCGCTACGCGTACCTCCGGAAATCCCAGCGCGTGGCCGAGATCGATTGCGTTCTGCACAATGTCGACCTTGTCGGCGAGCGTTGGCGCGATGTTGACGGCAGCATCGGTGATGATCAGCGGATCCTGGTGCCCAGGGACATCCATGACAAAGCAATGGCTGATCCGCCGCGCCGTGCGGATACCGGTGTCGCGCGCGACAACCGCACTCATCAGCTCGTCGGTATGAAGGCTGCCTTTCATCAGGGCTTCCGCCTTTCCTTTCCGGACGA
>DASPVJ010000154.1:0-4646 GCA_035622435.1 Xanthobacteraceae bacterium
ATACAGCTCGACGATCTGCTCTCGGAACTCCGGTGGATAGGCTCGTCTCGACCGGTCGTACCAGCCTTTGGAACCTTGCTTCCCCATTGTGGACACCTCCGTCGCAAATGCTCAGGTGTCCATCAAACCGGGTCAACTCCACAGCCGGCGCGCCTATTTGTCTGGATTGCTTCGCTTCGCTCGCAATGACGATTATCACTCCGCCGCGGCCACCGCCGCCTTGGTGACGTGCTCCTTCACCAGCGCCGCCACGCCGACGTAGTCGAGCTTGCCCGAGCCCAACACCGGCACCTTGTCGACCGCGAGCACCTCCGACGGCACCATCAGGTCGGCGGCGCCCTTGGCCTTGGCGAAGGCCTGGAACTCCGCGCGGGTGGCGTCCTTCTTCTGGGTCACCAGGATGAGCCGCTCGCCCTTGCGCGGGTCGGGCACGGCGGCGACGGCGGAGAGCACGTCCGGCCACAGTTCGGCGGCGAGCGTCTCGACCGCGGCGAGCGAAATCATCTCCCCGCCGATCTTGGCGAAGCGCTTGGCGCGGCCCTTGATGGTGACGAAGCCCTGCGCGTCGATGGCGACGATGTCGCCGGTGTCGTGCCAGCCCTCCGGCGGCGGTTCGATCACGCCGGGATTGTCGGCCTTGAGATAGCCGAGCATGACGTTCGGGCCCTTGACGTAGAGGCGGCCGCCGTCCTCGACGCCGGGGACCGCTTCGAGCCGCGCCGTCATGCCCGGCATCAGCCGGCCGACCGTGCCGAAGCGGTTGAACATGGGCGTGTTGATCGCCAGCACCGGCGCCGTCTCGGTGACGCCGTAGCCTTCGAGAATGCGCAGCCCGAATTTTTCCATGTAGGTGCGCCGCGTCGCTTCCTTCACCGGCTCGGCGCCGGCGAGCACGTAGCGCAGCGAGCGGAAATCGTACGGATGGGCGGCGCGCGCGTAGCCGGCGAGGAACGTGTCGGTGCCGAACAGGATGGTGGCGTTGACGCCGTAGATCAGCTCGGGGACGGTGCGATAGTGCAGCGGCGAGGGGTAGAGATAGACGTGCACGCCGGAGACGAGCGGCAGGATCAGCCCGACCGTGAGCCCGAACGAGTGGAACACGGGCAGCACGTTGAACACCTTGTCGGTGCGGCCGAAATCGATGCGAGCGGCGGCCTGGGCGGCGTTGGCCAGCATGTTGCGGTGGGACAGCACCACGCCCTTGGGCGTCCCCTCCGAGCCGGAGGTGAACAGGATCGCCGCCGGGTCGTCGGGCTCACGCGCGACCAGCGGCTTCTTCGCCGCCAGCATGCCGCGCAGCTTGTCGAGCAGCGTGACGCCGGCGCGCACGTCCTCCAAATAAACGATCGTCACTTGCGCCGCGAGGGCGGCAACGAGCGCGCCGAGCTTGCCCTTGTCGATGAAGGCGCGCGAGGTGACGATGGTCGCAACTTCGGCGGCGCGGCAGGCGGCGAGGATGTTGGCGGCGCCGGCGGTGAAGTTGATCATGGCGGGCACGCGGCCCGCCGACATCAGGCCGACGACCGCCACCGCCGCGCCGTTGGCGTTGGGCAGCATCACGCCGACCGCCTTGCCTTCGGCCGCGAGCGGCATGAGCTTGCGGCCGAGCACGGCGGCGCCGACGAGCAGGCGCTTGTAGGTGAGCGCGCCGGTGACCGGGTCCTCGACCGCGGTGCGATGCGGGCCGTGGATGGTCGCCGCCTCGATCACGGCTTGCACGACCGTGCGGTCGGTCGAGGTGGTGCGGAACACGAGGTCGGACATGACCTCGTAGAGCGCGGCGCCGGCGGCTTGGCGGCGGTGGCGGCCCTTGAGCTCATCGTCGACCGTCAGCGTGACCGGCTCCAGGATGGTGACGACGACCTTGGGGAACCAGCGCCGGCGCACCTGCGCGTGCGCCAGCCGGCTGAACGGCGTCGCCTCCAGGCCGTCGATGCGCACCGGCACCACCTTGGCGCCGGTCTTGTCGGCGATCAGCCCGGCGCCGTCGTAGACCTTCATCAGGCTGCCGGTGACGGTGATGCGGCCCTCGGGGAAGATGACCAGGGTCTCGCCCGCCTTGACCGCGTTGATCAGCGTGCGCGTCGCCATCGGCTTGGTCGGGTCGAGCGGCATGGCGCGGGTGAAGCGCAGGAACGGCTTGACCCACCAGCGTTGCGCGATGCCGTGGTCGATGGCGAACACCGGGTCGCGCTCGAGCAGCGACACCGCGAGCGCCGCGTCGAGGAAGCTCACGTGGTTGAGCGCGATGATCGGGTTCGGCCCGGCGGTCTTGAGGTTGTCGAGGCCGCGCACCTGGAGCCGGTAGACCGCGCGGAACAGGATCGAGAGGAAATCGCCGAGCCCGCTCGACGGCATGGTGCGGCCGACCGCGACGGCGACGAGGAGGTTGGCGACGCCCGCCAACAGGAACAGGGCGGGCGAGCGCACGCCGGCGAGCTGAATGGCGCCGACCGCGAGCGTGCCGACCACCATGAAGGCGGCGTTGAGCACGTTGACGGCGGCGACCACGCGGGCGCGGCGGTCGGCGCCGGCCCACGCCTGCACCGCGGTGAAGGTCGGCACGATGAAGAGGCCGCCCCCGATGGCGAGCCCCGCGAGGTCGAAGGCGACGTGCAGGCCGCGCACCGAGGCGAACATGGCGGCGATGTCGAGCGGCGCGGCGGCCGGCGCCGCCCATAGCGTCGCGAGCCCGAGGTCGATCGCGAACGCGCCGATGAGGACGCCGCCGATCACGGTCGGCAGCAGGATGATGCGCCCGTGCGCGAGCCATGACGCCAGGCCCGAGCCGACCGCGATCGCGACCGAGAACACGGCGAGATAGGCGTTGACGACCTCTTCGTCGCCGCCGAGCACGTCCTTGACGAGCGGCGGCAGCAGCGACAGCACCACCGCCCCGACCAGCCAGAACCAGCTCGCCACCAAGGCGCCCCACCACAGGCGCGGATCGGCGCGCAGCAGGCCGAGCAGCGAAGCGGTCGAGCGGGCGATGTTGCGGTCGACGAGGAGCGTCGGCGCCGCCTCGCCGGTGCGCGGGATCAGGAGGCTCGCGCCCCAGCACAGGAACGCGAAGGCGATGATCAGCCCGCCGAACGAGGCCGGGTCGCCGCCGCCCTCCGCCGCGATGCCGCCGGCGATGGTGCCGAGCAGGATGGCGAGGAAGGTCGCGCCTTCGACGAGCGCGTTGCCGGCCGGCAGTTCCTCGCGGGCGAGGTGGTCGGGCAGGATGCCGTATTTGATCGGGCCGAACAGGGCGGCGATCACGCCGAACAGGCCGAGCGCGCAGAACATCAAGGTGAGCGAATGGGTCGCAAAGCCCATAACCGCGATGGCGGCGACGGCGATTTCCGCGAGCTTGAGGCGGCGCGCCACCACCGCCTTGTCGAAGCGGTCGGCGAGCTGGCCGCCGAGCCCGGAGAGGAAGAAGAACGGGGCGATGAAGATCGCGCCCGCGAGCGCGATCAGTTCGCCGGAATGGCCGCCGCCGAGCCTAAACAGGATGAGGATGACCAGCGCGTTCTTGAGGAAGTTGTCGTTGAACGCGGAAAAGAACTGGCACCAGAACAGCGGCGCGAAGCGCCGGGTGGTCATCAGGTGGGCGGCGGCCATGGCGCAGGGTCCATTCGGGTTCGGTGCATCGGGCGATTTCACTCGCCCCCATCAAGGGCACTACGGTTGCTCTATCCCTCCCCCCGCGAGCGCAGCGAGCGGTGGGGAGGGTGGCGCCGCGAAGCGGCGCCGGGTGGGGGGTACTTGCTTGCCACCGGCGCGGCCTGTCTCAGACAAAACCGCCCCCCACCCCTAACCCCTCCCCACCGCGCTCCGCGCGGGGGGAGGGGAACAGAAAGAGCTGTGCACATGCCCTAGGTCAATGGCAGGGGAGGGTTCCGGCGAGGTTAAGGGGCGGTCGCCCGGCTACGATGGCCGCCGGGCGACCCGTTTGCACTTACGTGCGCTCGATTCCCATCAGCAGCCGCTCGGTCTTGGCGTCCTCGATCCTGTTCACCAGCTTAGCGCCTTCGTGCTGGTCGCGCAGGGTCTTTGTCACCGTGATGCTCGACTGGACCAGCATCGCCATGCCGATGGCGAAATATCCCTTGATCCAGGCGTCGAGCGGCAGGAACACGATCGCAATCGCGACCATGATCACGGATGCGATGAAGGACGCGTAGGTGAAGGCGACCCAGGCGGGCGAATGGGGGCTGCCTTGGGGGGCTTGCGGGTTCATGGCTTGATCTCCTGTTGGGTTGGTGGATGGACGAACGTCATGCCGCCGGCGGCGCGGCGTTGCGCTTGCGCAACCGGTCGAGCACGTCGGCGGCGGTGGGGCGGGTGCGCTTGCCGAAGCCGGCGGCTTCGAGGCGGCTCGCGACCGTTTCCGGCGCGGTTCCCGGATCGAGCGATTGCAGCGCCGCTTCGGCGGCGGCGTCCTCGGCCTGGCGCTCGCGCAGGCGCTTGAGCGTCGCCTCGGCGTCGGCGAGCGCCGCGTGGGCGGAAGCGCCGGTGCCGCATCCGGCCTTGAGCCGGCGCACCGCTTCCGCCGCCTGGGCGATGCGGCGGCCGCGCTCGAGTTCCGCGAGCCGGTGTCCGGCATTGGCGACCGCGGTCTTGAGCTGCGCCGCCTCGGCCGCGAACATGGCGCGCGC
>DASPVJ010000155.1:0-4550 GCA_035622435.1 Xanthobacteraceae bacterium
CGCGCGCGGCTGACCATCGCCGAACTCGACGAGGCGGTCGAAACCGGCCGGCTCAAGGTCGACGGCGACATCATCCGGCCGGGCGGCGACATCGCGGTCACCAAGGCGGCGATCGATCCGGTCTGGTACCTGCCCGGCATCGCCGAGCGTTTCGGCGTCGCCGAAGACAAGCTGCGGCGCACCTTGTTCGAGCAGACCGGCGGCATGTATCCGGAACTGGTCACGCGGCCCGATCTTGCGGTGTTCCTGCCGCCGATCGGTGGCATCACGCTCTATATCTTCGGCGACCCGACCGCTGTCGCCGACCGCCGCCGCACTCTCACCTGCCGGGTGCACGACGAGTGCAACGGCTCCGACGTGTTCGGCTCCGACATCTGCACCTGCCGGCCGTATCTGATCCACGGCATCGAGGAATGCGTGCGCCAGGCCCAGGCCGGCGGCTCGGGCCTCATCGTCTACAACCGCAAGGAAGGCCGCGCGCTCGGCGAGGTGACCAAGTTCCTGGTCTACAACGCGCGCAAGCGCCAGGAGGGCGGCGATCAGGCGACCACCTATTTCGAGCGCACCGAATGCGTCGCCGGCGTCCAGGACGCGCGCTTCCAGCAACTGATGCCCGACGTGCTGCATTGGCTCGGCATCGCCCGCATCGACCGCTTCGTCTCCATGTCCAACATGAAACACGACGCCATCGTCGGCTCCGGCATCGACATCGGCGAGCGCGTGCCGATTCCCGATGAGCTGGTGCCGGAAGACGCCAAGGTCGAGATCGAGGCCAAGAAGGCGGCCGGCTATTACGCGCCCGATCGGGCGGCGGAGACCGGCGCGCTCAATGCGGTGGTCGGGCGCAAGTTTGACGAGTGACGCTGGCGTGAACGGCGCGGCGGGCGCGCGGCGCGCGGCGCTGACCCTGCTCAATGCCGCCGCCGTGCGCGAGCGCGCCCGCGACGTGCTCGCGGCCGGCCTCGACGGGCGGCTCGACCACTTCACCGTCTATCCGGATTGGCTCGCCGCGGCGGCGGTCATCGTCGCCGACGTGGTCCGCACCAACTATCCGGATCTTGCCGTGCCGTTCCATGCCCGCTGGCGGCATTTCGTGGTTGCCGGGCGCGACCTGTGGCGCGAGCGCGTTGCCGCGACCCGGTGGCGCGATGCGGCGGAGCAAGCGCGGGCGGCGTTCGATCTCGCCACCGTCTCGGTGCTGCTCGACGCCGGCGCCGGCGGCGCCTGGCGCTACCGCGACCACGCGACCGGGGCCGACGTCGGCCGCTCCGAAGGGCTGGCGCTCGCGAGCCTGCGCATGTTCGAATCAGGCGTGTTCTCCGCCGACCCGGCCGATCCGCTGCGGGCCGACGCCGCGCGGCTGGCCGGCCTCGATGCGGCGACGCTCGCGGCGGGCTTTCAGGCGGACGCTGCCAACCCCTTGCCCGGCCTCGAAGGCCGCGCCGCCCTGTTGGCGCGGCTCGGCCGCGCGGTCGCCGGCAATCCCGGCGTGTTTGCCCGGCGCGATTCGCCGCGCCCCGCCGGCCTGTTCGATTTTTTGCTCGCCGCGTGGGGCGAGCGGGTGCCGGCGCCGCGCATCCTCGAAGCGCTGCTCGTCCACCTCGCCGAGATCTGGCCGGGCCGGCTGACCCTCGGCGGCATCGGCCTCGGCGATACCTGGCGCCACCCGGCGGTCAAGCGCGCGGACGCCAGCGACGGCCTGATCCCGTTCCACAAGCTCTCGCAATGGCTCGCCTATTCGCTGATCGAGCCGCTGCAGGACGCCGGCATCGCCGTGACCGACGTCGACGGGCTCACCGGCTTGGCCGAATATCGCAACGGCGGCCTGTTCGTCGACGCCGGCATCATCGCGCTGCGCGATCCGGCGGCGGCCGAGCGGCCGAACCCCGTCGATGCGCCCCTCGTGGTCGAATGGCGGGCGCTCACCGTCGCGCTCCTCGACCGCATCGCGCCGCTGGTGCGCGAACGGCTCGGCGTCAGCGCACCGGCGTTCCCGCTTGCCCGCGTGCTCGAAGGCGGCACCTGGGCGGCGGGCCGGCGGCTCGCGCGCGAGCGGCGGCCGGACGGCGGTCCGCCGATCCGGGTCGAAAGCGACGGCACGGTGTTTTGACAACACGGGAGACTGATCGATGCAGGGCGTAACGGTCGTCGACCATCCGCTGGTCCAGCACAAGCTCACCCTGATGCGGGACAAGCAACGCTCCACCAAGGCCTTTCGCCAGCTCCTGCACGAGATCGGCATGCTCTTGTGCTACGAGGTCACCCGCGACCTGCCGCTCGAGCTGATCGACATCGAGACGCCGCTCGCGCCCATGAAGGCGCCGGTGCTCGCCGGCAAGAAGCTGGTGTTCGCGCCGATCCTGCGCGCCGGCCTGGGGTTCGTCGACGGCATGCTGGAGCTGGTGCCGTCCGCGCGCGTCGCCCACGTCGGGCTCTACCGCGAGCCCAAGACCCTGGTCGCGGTCGAATATTACTTCAAGGCGCCGGAAGACGTGGCCGACCGCCTGGTCATCGTCATGGACCCGATGCTCGCCACCGCCAATTCGGCGATCGCCGCCGTCGACCGGCTCAAGGAGCGCGGCTGCAACAACATGCGCTTCCTCTGCCTGCTGGCGGCGCCGGAGGGCATCGAGAAGTTCCGCGCCCATCATCCCGAGGTGCACATCTGGACGGCGGCCGTCGACGAGCGCCTCGACAGCCACGGCTACATCGTGCCGGGGCTCGGCGACGCCGGCGACCGCATGTACGGGACGAAATAGAGGGCGTCATTGCGAGCGAAGCGAAGCAATCCAGGCCAATGCGCTTGGCGGCGTCGGGTCCTGGATTGCTTCGTCGCCCTTTGGGCTCCTCGCAATGACGAGCGACAACTCGATCATTTCAAATTCGAACGGTCGGCTTAACCACCCATTTGCCACGTCTCCCGATCGCCGCGCCGGCCGCCGCGGCCATTAGGACGGCGGTCGCCGATTGCTGCTGTGATGCCGCGGAGCATGCGCAACATCATCGTCTTTGCCGTCGTGGCGCTCGTCGCGGCCGTCCTTGCGCCGCGCTATTTCGAGCGGATGGCCGCCGCCCCGCCCGTGCCAAGTCGTGCGCCGGCCGTGCCGGCCCCGGCGACCGCAGCGCCGACGGTCGCGGCGGCGCCGGTCTATTCCGGCGGCGGGCGCACGGTGGAGATCCGGCGCGACGAGCGCGGCCACTTCGCGGTCGACGGCGCGGTCGACGGGCGGCGCATCGGCTTCATGGTCGACACCGGCGCCTCGGTCGTCGCCTTGACCGAGCGCGACGCCAGCCGGCTCGGCTATCACCCGGTGCCGCGCGACTACGTCGTCCAGGTGCGGACCGCGAACGGCGCCGTTCGCGCCGCGCCGGTCAAGCTCGACATGGTCGAAGTCGGCGGCGTCATGGTGCGCAACGTCGACGCGATCGTCATGCCGGATCAGGCGCTGGGCGAAAACCTGCTCGGCCTGTCGTTCCTCTCCCGCCTGCGGCGGTTCGAATACCGCGAAGGCCGGCTGGTGCTGGAAGAGTAGCCGCCGCCGCCCGCTGCAACTTTCCCCCGCCCCACGCATCGGGTATGTGCTCGTCGCGCGCCCGGCGAACCCGTTCCCGGTTCCGGCGTTGGTTCGCGGCCTGCCGGTTGCCGGCGCCTCCGAGGATCCGATGTTTCCCACTCCCAGCCCCGCGCTCGAGCCCAACACCTACGCGTTCGAATCCGGTCCCATGGTCAAGCCGACCGGATTTCGCGAGTACGACGCGCGCTGGCTGCTCGACCGCGAGATCAACCTGATGGGCGTGCAGGCGCTCGGCATGGGGCTCGGCACCCTCATCCATCAGCTCGGCGTGCGGCCGGAGATCGTCACCGGCCACGACTTCCGCGCCTACTCGGCCGCGGTGAAGATGGCGATGGCGTCGGGCCTGATGGCGGCCGGCTGCAAGGTGCGCGACATCGGGCTCGCGCTCTCGCCCATGGCCTACTTCGCCCAGTTCGAACTCGACGTGCCGTGCGTCGCCATGGTGACGGCCTCCCACAACGACAACGGCTGGACCGGCGTGAAGATGGGGGCGAACCGCCCGCTCACCTTCGGGCCCGACGAGATGAGCCGGCTCAAGGACATCGTGCTCGCCGCCCGCTTCGACCTGAAGGGCGGCGGCGACTATCGATTCGTCGAGGATTTTCCGGCGCGCTACATGGCCGACCTCGCCCGCCGGCCGAAGCTCGATCGCCGCCTCAAGGTGGTCGCCGCCTGCGGCAACGGCACCGCCGGCGCGTTCGCGCCCAAGGCGCTCGAGGCGATCGGCTGCGAGGTGGTGCCGCTCGATTGCGACCTCGACTACACGTTCCCGAAATACAATCCCAACCCCGAGGACATGAAGATGCTGCACGCCATGCGCGACGAAGTGCGCCGCGCCAAGGCGGACGTGGGCCTCGCCTTCGACGGCGATGGCGACCGTTGCGGCGTCGTCGACAACGAGGGCGAGGAAATTTTCGCCGACAAGGTCGGCGTGATGCTGGCGCGCGACATGTCGGCGCGCCATCCGGGCGCGAC
>DASPVJ010000156.1:0-3098 GCA_035622435.1 Xanthobacteraceae bacterium
CCCGACAAGGCCGCCGCGGACTTGCGCGCGCTCGCCGCCGACGCCTCGCTCGCGCTCGATCGCGCGCTCGACCTGTTCGAAACCCGCACCGGGTTCCTCGACGCGCGCGGCGTCGACGTTGCGCGCATCCGCTTTTCCACCGCCTTCGGCCGCGGCCTCGATTACTACACCGGCATGGTGTTCGAGCTTTTCGACCCCGCCGCGCGCGCGCCCGGTCAACTGGTCGCGGGCGGGCGCTACGACGGGCTCCTGACGCGGCTCGGCGCGCGCGCGCCGATTCCGGCGGTGGGCTTCGCCGTCTGGGTCGACCGGCTGGCCGCGCTCGGGGGGACCGCGTGAGCGCGCTCGTCGTCGCGGTGCCGTCGAAGGGCCGCCTGCAGGAGAACGCACACGGGTTCTTCGCGCGCGCGGGCCTCACCCTGCTGCAGCCGCGCGGGGCGCGCGACTATCGCGGCACCATCGCCGAAATCGACGGCGTCGAAATCGCCTATCTGTCGGCGGCCGAGATCACCGGCCAGCTCGCGCTCGGCGCCGCCCATCTCGGCATCACCGGCGAGGATCTGGTGCGCGAGATGATCCCGGATGCGCCGACGCGCGTCGTCCTCCTCGACAAGCTCGGCTTCGGCGAGGCCGACGTGGTGGTGGCGGTCCCGCAGGCGTGGATCGACGTGCGCACCATGGCGGACCTCGACGACGTCGCCACCGCGTTCCGCCTGCGCCACGACCGCAAGATGCGGGTCGCCACCAAATACGTGAACCTCACCCGCGCGTTTTTCGCCGAGCACGGCATCATCGACTACCGCATCGCCGAGAGCCTGGGCGCCACCGAAGGCGCGCCGGCGGCCGGCAGCGCCGAGCTGATCGTCGACATCACGACGACCGGCGCGACGCTCGCGGCCAACGCGCTCAAAGTGATCGAGGACGGCGTGATCCTGCGCTCCCAGGCGAACCTGGTCGCTGCGCGCGCTGCCGCGTGGGGAGATGACGAACGGGCCGCCGCCCGCCTGATGCTCGACCGCATCGCCGCCCAGGCCGGCGCGCGGGCGGTGCGCGAAGTGCGCGCCCGCATTCCGAACGCCGACGCGCGGCTCGCCGTGGCCGCCCGGGAGCGGTTCGCGGCAACCGCGCCGCTCGGCGGCGCGGTCGAAGCGGGCGTGGTGACCCTGCACTGCCCGCCCGAGGCGGTCCAGGCGCTCGCGAGCTTCCTGCGCGACCACGGCGCCGAGGCGGTGACGGTGAGCGGGCTCGATTACGTGTTCACGCGCGCGAACCCGCTTTACGCCCGGCTCGAGGCGGGGCTTAAGGGGTGATCACGACGGCCGCGCCGCGCGGCCGGGTTTCGGATGACGCGCCCGGAACACCACGAAGTGCGACATCGAGAAATTGAGCACGAAGCTCACCACGATGGCGCACGCCTTGGCGACCAGGACCGGCGCGAACTGCGCCACCACGACGAGGGCGGTGGTGTTGCCGATGGCGCCGAGGATGCCTCCCGCGACGAACGTGGCATAGGCCTTCAGCCGCAATTGCCGTCCCGACTCGGCTGCGAAAGTGACGAAGGAATTCATCACGTAGGAGCCGGACACGGCGACCGACCAGGAGAACACGTTGGCGGCGATCAGCGTGACGGTGCCGGCGCGGCTGGGCGATCCGACCAGAGCCCACAGGGCGAGAAAGAACACGCCGGCGTCGATCGCCGTGTTGACCGCGCCGACGACCGCGAAGCTCGCCGCCTTGAGGATGATGGCGCGCTCATCCCACGCGGTCGCCAGACGATCGAACAGGCGCTGGGACAGCGGGACGGATCGGGGGGCGGATTTCATGGGCGCACCGCTTAGCACGTTCGCGGCGGCGCGCCGAGCCCGCCCGCCCGGCGCGACACTATCGCCCGATTGCGCTATAGAAAAACCCATGAGCACGCCTGTGCCCCGCCCGGGCGCCGCGGCCGCAAGACCCCAGGCCGCCGGGCTTTCGATCGTGGTGCCGCTGCACAACGAGGCCGCCGGCCTCGTGGCGCTGCACGGGCGCATCGCCGAGGCGGCCGGGCGACTGCGGGCGGCGCGCAATCTTAATGTCGAAATCGTCTACATCGACGACGGCAGCACCGACGGCACGGCGGCGATCGCACGCGACCTGCCGGCCGACGGCTTCGACCTGCAGGTGCTCTCGCTGTCGCGCAACTTCGGCAAGGAAGCGGCGCTGCTCGCCGGCCTCGACCACGCGCGCCTCGGCGCCGTATTGTTCATGGACGGCGACGGCCAGCATCCGCCGAGCCTGATCGAGACGCTCGCCGGCCACTGGCTCGACGGCGGCTACGACGTGGTCTTCACCGCCAAGGCGCACCGGGAGAACGAGCCGCTGGCGCGCCGGCTCGGCGTCAAGACGTTCTACGCGCTGCTCAACTGGGGCGCGCGGGCGAAGATTCCCGAGGACGCCGGCGACTTCCGCCTGCTCTCCCCGCGCGCCGCCGCGGCGCTGCGGCAGCTGCCCGAGCGCAACCGCTTCTTCAAGGGGTTGGCGAGTTGGATCGGCTTTCGCCAGATGCGCGTCGACTACGAGCCGGCGCAGCGCATCCACGGGCGCTCCACCTTCGGCCTCCATTCGCTCGTCGGCCTGTCGATCGAGGGGCTCACCTCGTTCTCGGTGGCGCCGCTGCGGCTCGCAAGCCTGCTCGGCGTCGCGCTCGCGGCGAGCGCGCTGGTGTTCGGCGCCTGGACCATCGTCGAGACGTTCATCTACGCGCACACCGTGCCGGGCTACCCGTCCCTCGTCGTCGGCATCATGGTGATCGGCGGGGTGCAGCTCATCATGATCGGCATCATGGGCGAGTACATCGGCAAGATCCTGTCCGAGCTGAAAAGCCGGCCGGTCTATTTCGTCGCCGAGCACAGCATCAAGCATGCCGACGCGGCGCAGCGGGAAACGTCGGCGACGGCGCGCACCGCCGCGGAGTAGAGACCGACGAGGGGCGACGGAGGACGGATGACGGATGATCAAACGGCGGCGTCTCCGTCCGCTGTCGTCCGTCCTGCGTCGTCGGCGCCGCGGCACATCAAGCTGTGCGCGGACGATTACGGCATCGCCATCGGCGTCAATAC
>DASPVJ010000157.1:0-9693 GCA_035622435.1 Xanthobacteraceae bacterium
TTCCAGAACATCTACGGCGGGTTCGGCAACCTCGGCATCGCCAACACCAGCAACCCGCTGCAAGACACCAACTACATGGCGCTGAGCGTACAGGCGTTCTTTAACAACGGCGGGTCCGAGCTTTACGTGTCGCGCGTCTTCGCTCCGACATCGCCGACCGACACCGGTCTTGCCGCAAGCGGGACGCCGGCGGCGGGAAACGTCGTCGTCACCGCCATGTTCCCCGGCGCCTACCTCAACAATCAAACGGTGACGGCGACGTTGAACGCGGTGAAGACGCAGACGGTGAGCGGTTTGCCGACCGGCTCGCTGCTGGCGGTCGCTCCCGCCGCGCTCGGAACCCTCAAAACCGCCGTCAACGCTTCCGCAACGACGATCACCCTCAATGCCGCGCTGCCTGCCGGCGAACAACATCCCGCGTCCGTGCAAGTGGATTCGGAAGTGATGACCGTAACAAACGTGGACGCGACGAACACCATCCTGACCGTGACGCGCGCCGCGTCCGCCACGGCGCACGCCGTCGGCGCGCAGGTGTATCTGGCGCCCGTTACGTTCACCTACTACTGGAACGGCACCGGCAGCACGTTTACGAACGCGAGCGGGCAGGCGCTGACGCTGCCGGCGTCGGGGACGCTGTACGTGTTGACCCTGAGCGTGACGGCGCCCGGCGCCGCCGGCTCTTCTCTGGTTTACAACAATTTGGGCTTCGATCCGGCGCACCCGAACTATCTCGGCTCGACCCTCGGCCAGACGCCGCCGCGCCATATCGACGCGCTGCAAAACCAAATTTGGTTGAACATCGGGTCGACCCTCAAGCCGCCAACCGCGCAAAACCCGGTGGCTCTGTTCAATGGGTTTTTCCCGACGCCCGCCTTCCCGCTGACGGGCAATTCGCAGACCTTCACGCTGACCGGCGGGGACGACGGCACCCAGCCGCTGTCGACCGACTTCGCCAACGCGTTGGCGAACTTCACGGCGCTCGAAGACGTGGCCATCGTCGCCGCACCCGGATCGGGAATCTTCGACGACTCGCAGAACATCATCAACGCGCTCATCATGCACGTCAGCCAACAGCGCGCCTACCGGATCGCGATCCTGGAGACGCCGCCGAACCAACTGGCGTCCGACAACGAAAACGTCCGCAGCCAGATCGATTCGAGCTACGCCGCCTTGTACGTGCCGTGGGTGGTCACGCCCAATCCGCTGGCGGTGACGGGGAACCCGGCGATACCGGCGGCGATCGCGGTGCCGCCGTCCGGATTCATGGCCGGCATCTATGCGCGCAACGACGAGGACAGCGGGGTGGCGAAAGCGCCCGCCAACGAGGTGGTGCTCGGCGCCACCCGCTTCGAACGCAACATATCGTTCGCCGAGCAGGCGGCGTTGAACCCGCTCGGGATCAACTGCCTGCGCTATTTCCCCAATCGCGGCAACCTGGTGTGGGGAGCGCGAACGGCCACGTCCAATACCGAGTTCATGTACGTCAACGTGCGCCGTTACCTCATCTATCTGGAACACTCCATCGATAACAGCACGCAATGGGCGGTGTTCGAGAACAACGGCCCGGCGCTGTGGGCGCGCGTCACCGAATCGATCGACTCCTTCCTCTACAACGAGTGGAAGGAAGGCTCGCTGCTCGGCGATTCGGCGTCGCAGGCCTATTTCGTGCGCTGCGACCGCACCACGATGACCCAGAACGATCTCGATAACGGCCGCATGATCTGCCTGATCGGCGTCGCGGTGTTGAAGCCGGCCGAGTTCGTGATCTTCCGCATCGGGCAGATGACCGCGGGCACCGAGAGCTAATCGACAGTCAAGCGAGACAGGAGCACCACGATGGCCAGCAGAACGGCTCCCTACCCCTCATATAACTACACCGTGAATTGGGGCCAAAAGGTCGGTCCGAACGCGCTGCTCGGCGGCTTTTCCGACGTGTCCGGCCTGAACACGGAGATTCACATCTCCGAATATCGCGACGGCAACGAGGCCGAGCCGCACGTTCGCAAAATTCCCGGCTCGCACAAGGTCGGCGACGTGACGTTGAAACGCGGCGTGGTCGATTCCTCGGAGCTGTGGAAATGGATCACGCAGACGGAAACCCAGGGCGTCGCGGCGCAGCGCGACGTGGTGATCACCTTGCGCGATGAATCGGGCGCGTCGGTGCAGTCGTGGAAGCTGCGCAGCGCGGTGCCGATGAAATACACCGGTCCGACGCTCGCCGGCAAGGGCGGCGGGGAAGTCGCGATGGAAGAACTGGTGCTCTCGGCCGAAGGCTTCGAGATCGATCCGGCTTCGTGAGCCGCGCCGCATCGCGCAACGACTGCTGACATCCGTGGGCAGCCATGAGTCGCATTGTCTTCGAAAACGAGCGGCCCCTCGTGGAGGTTGACCCCGCGCGCGCGGATGTCGCGTGCTTCGTCGGGCTCGTCAGATGCATTGCCGGCGCGCTGCTGCCGCCGGCGGTGCAGGATTGGCTCGAGCAGCACGGTTGGGCGGGCGAGGGACCGTTCGTGCGGCTGCCCTATCCGGCCCCGCCGGTCGGCATGCCGCCTCCGCCGATCGCCATGCCGATCGCGGATGTTCCGATCCCGATCGAGAGCTATCCGGCGTTCACGGCCGTGTTCGATCCCGGCGGCTCGGCGTCAAGTTTCGGCACCGATTACGTCGCCGCGGCGGTGCGCACGTTCTTCGCCCAGGGCGGAAAGCGCTGCTACGTCGTTCGCATGGGCGATCCGGTAACGCCGGCGGACACCCAGGCGTCGCGGCAGGACACGTTGCAACAACTGCTGCCGGCGGGCCCCTTCGGCACGGCCGATCAATCGGGGTGGCACGGCGCCGGCCATCTCGCCGGCTTGCCGGACGTCTCGTTCCTGGCGATGCCGGACCTGCCGATCCTGGCGGCGTCGACGCCGGTCGGGGCGGTGGGGCAGGTTCCGCTCGTCCCGGGCGGCCCGGCCCGGTTCGTCGAATGCGCGCCTCCCGATGTCACGGCCACGCCGGCGATCACGTACGGGGCGGCGGCGCCGCGCCTCGTGCCGGCCGACTACGCGTCCTGGGCCCAGGCGGTGCAAAGCGTGACCCAGTTTCTCGCCAACGGCGACAGCCTCAAGGAAATGCTGTTCGTGGCCGCGTTTCCCCTGCCGCAGGATACGAGCGTCGCCGCCGCTGCGGAGAACCCGTCGGACGCCCTCACCCAGGATATTCACGACGTCGTCGCCGCGCAGATGCCGGAAATTGCCGGAGCGGGCATCTCCACGACCTTTCTGCAACTGGCCTATCCGTGGCTCAAGACCACCGGCTCGTCCGTGCTGCTGGAGGGCCTCGAACCGCCCGACGGCGCCCTGACCGGCATTCTCGCGCGCAACGCGCTGACGCGCGGCACCTTCAACAGCGCGACCAAGGTCGCGCCCGCCGAGGTGTTCGATCTTTCGCCGATTTTGCCGGCGCAGGAAACGACGGTGCCGGACGCCCCGCTGCAATGGGGACCCAATTCGCCGCAGAAGGCGCTGATCGAGCGGTTCAGCCTGTTCGGCTTCACGCCCGCCGGCCTCGCGCTGCTGTCGGACGTGACGGCGTATCCCGGGGAGAGCTATCGCTCCGGGCGCATCCACCGGCTGGTCGCGGTCATCCGTCGCGCGTGCCGCCAACTCGGCCAAGACGCGGCGTTCGAACAGAACGGGCCGTTGCTGTGGGCGCGGGTGCAGACGTTCCTGCGCCAGCTCATGCTGCGCCTGTGGCAACTCAACGCGCTCGACGGCGACACGATCACCGACGCGTTCTCGGTGCGCTGCGACCGCAGCACCATGACGCAGAACGACCTCGACAACGGTCGCCTCGTGGCCGTGGTGATCTTCAACGCGGCTTCGACGATCGAACTCATCCGCGTGACCCTGGCGCTCGAAACGAGCGGCACCAGCGCCCAGCGCATCGCGGCAGCGGCGGGGGCACGCTGATGGCCCTCGTCCCGCTGAACGTCTTCCGGTTTCAGGTGGATTTCAAATCCGAGACCTTGGGCTCGGGCGGGCCCGGCGGCGCGATCGACGTGTGCACCGGCGCCTTCGCCGAATGCACCGGGCTCGAAGCCACCATGGAGCCCAAGGCGATCAAGGAAGGCGGCACCAACTACGGGGTGGCGCAGCGGGCGGGGCCGATCACGTTCGCGACGGTGATTCTCAAGCGCGGCATCAGCACCAACCGCAATCTTTGGCAAATCTTCAACGCGGTAAGCTCCGGCCTGTTCGCCCCGCGCCTGCAGGTGACCATCACCCTTCTCGACATAACGAGCGATCCGGTGATCGCCTGGCAGCTCGATCGCGCCATGCCGATCAAGTTCAAATTCGCTGACCTCAATGCGAAGGGCACGGAGGTCGGCATCGAGGAGCTGCACCTCGTGCACGAGGGAATTTCGTCGGTACCGGTGAGCGGGTAAGCCCATGGACCTTCCCATCCCGACGACCGTCAAGGCGCAGCTCAAGTCCCTCTCGGACAACACCGCGGTCATGGTCCATTTCAATCCCGCGTCCCTCGTCTACACGATCGAGAATTCCAACAACCAGCAGTCGGGCGACCCGACACGCAGGCAGTTTGCGGCGCAGTTCTCCGGCAAGCTGACGATGGACCTGCAGTTCGACACGACGGGTACCGGCGCCGACGTGCGCCAGATCACCAGCAAGGTGGCGCTGTTCATGCAGGCCTCGGCGAACGCCGGGAAAAACCCGAGCAGCGGCAACCCGCAGGCGCCGCCGGTGCTCAGCTTCCAGTGGGGCTCCTACGAGTTCAAGGGAACGATGGACTCGTTCAAGGAGACGATCGATTTCTTCTCCGCCGACGGCGTCCCGCTGCGCTCGCTGGTCAGCATCGGCCTGTCGCGCCAGGACCAGGTGTTCGACCAAGGCGCGACCTTCAAGACCACCAACGTCAGCGGCAGCCTGGTTCCGACCTCCGCGAGCGACAGCGCGACATCGGCGGCCACCAAAGGCGGCGATCCGAGCGCGGCGCGGCAGCTCGGCGCCGACAACGGCCTCGACAGTCTTCGTGCCACCGGCGGCGCGGCGCTGCAGGTGAACGGCGGCATCCAGTTGAACGCCGCGGCCGGGTTTTCCGCTTCGGCATCGGTCGGCGCCGGGGCGGGATTGTCGATCGGAGGTTCCGCCGGCATCTCCGCCGGCGCCTCGGCGGGCATTTCGCTCGGCGCCGGCGCCGGCGTCTCCGCCGGCGTGTCGTTCGGCGCCAGCGCGGGCGTCGCGGCGTCGGCCGACCTGCAGTTGTCGGCCGGCGCCGGGGGCGGCGCGCTGTTCGGCGGCCAGGCTTCGGCGGGCGTGCCGGCGACCGCCGGCGCGTTCGCCGGCCTCGAGATCGGCCGCGCCACCGTCAGCACGACGACGCGGCTCGATCCGCTGCGCATGCTGCGCTCCACCACCAGCGCCGACGTTTCCACCGATGCCAACGCCAGCTTCAGCTTGGGCGGGGCGGCGCGTGCGCAGGCGGGTTTCTCCTCGGACGTGGGCGCGAGCTTCAATTTCAACAGCCAGCTGGTTTTCGATAGCGGCTGATCGGGCAAGGAAAGGACCGCGCGATGGCCGTGACGATCGATGAAATGCAGGTCGACGTGCAGAGGAGCGCGGCGCCGGCGAACGCTCCCGCGCAGCCTGCGGCACCGAAGCAAGCGACGAACTTTCGCGCCGAGAAGGAAACGCTGGCGGAGCGCGAATTGCGGCTCAAGGCGGACTGACCGATGCCCGAACAACCGCTGACCTCGGCTGCCGTCTACAGCGCCGTCCCCACGATCCAGGTGGACGGTCAGTTCAACGACATGATCGTCAATCAGCTGCTCGCCATGGAAATGCGCGAGCAGGAGGCGGGGATGTCGTCGCTGGAGCTGCGCCTGAGCAACTTCGGCTCGTTCTCCGGCGGGCGCGCCGATCTGGCGTTCGAGGACGGCCAGGTCCTGCAACTGGGGACGGCGCTGACGGTCTATGCGGGCGACGTGAATTCTCCGACCGAAATCTTCCGCGGCAAGGTCACGGCGCTGGAAGGACGTTACCCGCGGATGGGGCCGCCCGAGCTCATCGTCCTCGCGGAGGACGGCCTGCAAGGCGCGCGCATGAATCGCCGCACCAAGACCTGGGACGCGACCTCGCTGGGCGACATCGTCACCCAGATCGCAACGGACGTCGGGTTGACGCCGGCCGTTTCCGGGCTGGACGCGGGCATCGGCACCGAGCAGCAGCTCAACGAAACCGATCTGCACTTCCTGCGCCGCCTGCTCGCGCGCTACGACGCCGATCTGCAGGTCGTCGGCAACGAGCTGCATGCGTCCCCGCGCAGCCAGGTGCAGCGCAACGCGATCGAACTCGACATGAACAGCCAGCTCCGCGAGGTGCGGGTGCTGGCGGACCTGGCGCACCAGGTCACCCAGGTGACGGCGACCGGCTGGGACTACCAGCAGGGGCAGACGATCTCGGTGACCAGCCAGGCGACCGCGTTCGGGCAGGGGTCGGGGAAGACCGGCAAGGACTGGCTCGTGCAGCACCGCTCCGAGCAGCTCGGCCAGTTCTCGAACCTCAACGCGAGCGAAGCGCAGGCCCTCGTCGACGCCGAGTTCGCGCAGCGCATGCGCCGCTTCGCCGTCGCGCACGGGGTGGCGGAGGGAAATCCCAAGCTGCGGGTCGGCTCGTGGCTGACGCTGACCGGGCTCGGGCCGCGGTTTTCCAACGACTATTACACCACCGCGGCGGTGCATCGGTTCGATCCCGACAAGGGATACGAGACCGAGTTCACCGCCGAGAGCGCCTATCTGGGGAACGCGGCATGAGCCTGCTCCTGCGCGAGAACGCGTTCGCGATGCTGGGGGCGACCGCCTTCCTCGGCACGGTGACCGGCGTCAACGACCCGGACAGCCGCAACCGCGTGCAGGTGCGCCTGTTCAATGCCGACGGCATTGCCGGCCAGGACGGTCCGATCTGGGCGCGGGTCGCCGTGCCGTTCGCCGGCGGCAAGCGCGGCGCATTCTTCATTCCCAACGTCGGCGACGAGGTCGTGGTGGTCTTCCTGGCCGGGGACGCGCGCTCGGCGATCGTCATCGGCAGCCTGTGGAACGGCAAGGACGCGGCGCCGGAGACGCTGGGCGGCTCGGGCCAGGTGGTCGACCGCTGGACCATCACCGGCACGGCCGGAACGCGCATCGCCATCGTCGAGGCCAGCGCCGGCAGCCCGACGATCGAGTTTTCGACCCCGGGCGGGCTCACCGGGACCATGACCGATGCCGGCGGCGGGTCGATCGCGTTCACCAACTCGGCGCAGACCGCCGTCACGATCGATTCGTCCGGCGTCACCATCAACGCGCCGACCGGCACGGTGCAGATCACCGCGGCGAGCGAGGTCGACGTCACGGCGCCGACGGTGAACGTGTCGGCCGCCATGAGCACTTTCAGCGGCATCGTTCAATGCCAGGTCCTGCAGGCCACGACCGTGGTGGGGACGACCTATACGCCGGGAGCGGGAAACGTATGGTGAGTCACCAGGTCATCGTCCAGGGTGCGTGTCCGCCCGGACTGCCGATCGTCTACCCGCTGCCGCCGCCGAACGGCGCGGTCAGGCCGCCGCCGCCGCAAACGACCGGCGCAGGCGCCGGCTGGCAGACCCCGCCCACGCCGATCCTGCTGCAAATGAACGACGAGGACTTCCCCGCGCGCTTCCTGGCGGATCTCTCCGCTGGCGGGCCCACGCCCGGTTCCACCGTCGCCAAGGTCGAAACCTCGCCGACCCCGCCGTCGCAGACGCCGCCGCCGCCGCCGCCGCCGACGCAGCCCACGCCGCCGGCGCCGATGGCGACGCTTTATCAGCCGGTGCATCGCATCCTGCCCGTCGCCCTGGTGCAGCTTGCGTGCGAGAGCGTGCGATATCCGCGGCTCGATCCCACGCGCGTGCTATCGGCGGGCGTGGTCATCCGGCGCATCGAGCGACAAAAAGGGGACCTGCTTCACGGCATTCCCTGGGCGTGGACGCGAGACGCGCAGGGCCAATTCCAGTGGTCGCCTTTGGACCCGTTACACGAGGACGACGATCCGGACCCCACGCAGCGGCCGCAGTTGTACTCCGGCCAGCCGGCTCTCGACCGCCTCTTGACCCTGCAGTCGCTCGCGGTCGCGAGGAGCGAGGTTTACACGCCGGCGTTCGTGGCGGCGCCGGCGGTTTGCGCCGCCGCCAAGCGGACGCTGGTCTATGCGGTCGTCCCCACCGCCAGTTCGGATATCAGCACGTCCAAGCCGACGGTGCCGACCTATGCGACCAGCGACCTTGAGGGCATTCTTCCGACATTGTTGCAACCGCGCGCGCACAGCGTGGCGATGCCGCACTCGGACCAGCTCGTCGATTACCAATGGATGTCGGACGATTATGCGATCGCGCAGTCGGCCGCGGCCTTCACCGTATTTTCGACCACGCTGCGGATGATGGCCACGGTGTTCGGGGCGTTCGACGGTACGCCGCCGGCCAACAGCCTCATTGCGACGCTCAACAAATATAACGTCCATATCGGCACGACGGTGGATGGGTTTGAGCTGCCGCTGTCGACCTCGCTGCCGATGGGCGCGTTCTACCAGCAGGCCGCCAAGGTGCTGATCGATTACGATCCCAACAGCGGCGGGCCGACGCCGAGCATGAGGATGCCGCGTTCCTGGGACGCGACGGGCGAGGACGTCGTTGACCAGATTAAAGCCCTTTTGCAGTCGCGCAGCACGCAAGTCACGGCGCCCACCGGGCGTTTCCAGGATGCGACCAGGCTTTACCGGCTGCGCGTCTTCCTGCGCGTCAAGAGCGACATATGCGGATGCCCGCCCAAGCTGGTGTGGAGCGAGTACAGCGATCCGTTCCGCATCGCCGCCTGGCACGAGAGCGCCGATCGCACGCGCGCCCCGGTGCCGCTGCCCGATCCGTTCGATCCCAATTTCAGGAACAGCGCGAAGCCCAACTGCTTCTTTTCGGTGCCCCCCACGCTCATGAACGCCATGCAGGGTACCAAGCTGTCGGACCTCAGCTCGGGGAAGGTCTCCAAGAGCGGCGGCGGGGTCGGCCTCGGCTGGATTTGCGGATTCAGCATTCCGCTGATCACGATCTGCGCGTTTTTCGTGCTGAACATTTTCCTGACGCTGCTCAACCTCGTCTTCTTCTGGCTGCCGATCATCAAGATCTGCATCCCGATCCCGGTGCCCCAGCCAAGTCAGCAGAACGACCCATGATGACCGCTGCTCAATATTCGGATCCGGTGGGCTGGCCGTTTCTCCCCGTGCCGGTGGGGGGCGCGCTCGCCTTTCCGGCGCTGGAACAGAGCGTGCGCGATTCGATCCGGATCATCCTGACGACCCGCCCCGGCGAGCAGCTGATGACGCCGCTGTTCGGCGCCGGCCTGCAGAATTTCCTCGACGAGGGCAACACCGTCGCGGTGCGCCGCGAAATCCAGAGCACCATCATGGACGCTCTGCAGCAGTACGAAACCCGGATCACCGTCGACGCGGTGGACGTGGCGACCGTCGACGGCGCGCCGGGCCAAATCCACGTCCAGATCCACTATCGCCTGTTGCGGACCAACGCGCCGGGTCAGATCGGCGTCTCGTTGCAAGCGGGGTGATCCGTGCCGCTCAATCCGCCCGCATTGGACGACCGCTCCTACGACGATCTCGTGCAGGAGATGCT
>DASPVJ010000158.1:0-10345 GCA_035622435.1 Xanthobacteraceae bacterium
GCGCGCTCGGCGGCGCCGAAATCGACTTGCGGCCGCGGCTCGTCGTCGAAATGGCCATACGTGTCGGTCCCGCGCACCAGCATCGCGGTCAGGCGCGTGCTGCCGGTGCAGCGCACCTGCGTCGGGATGTAGCTGATGCCGAGCCCGACGCGCCGGTCGGCCGAGAGGTTCGGGCGCGAGTTGTGCAGCAGATGGGTGTGGTGGAGCGAGAACTGCCCGGCGCGCACCGGCATGAACTCGGTGCGGCTCTTGTCGAAGTCGGCGGAGACGGTCTGGCCGCGCGAGAGCAGGTTCTTGGCATCGTCATGCTCGGCGTGATGCAGCTGCCCGAGCTTGTGCGAGCCCGGGATCACCTCCATGCAGCCGGCCTCGATCGAGGCGTCGGTGAGCGCGACCCAGGCGGTCACCTGCGCCGCCGGCTCCAGGCCGAAATAGGTCGCGTCCTGGTGCCAGCTCACGTAGGCCGGGTCGCCCGCGTCCTTGGGCCAGACCGAGAGATGGAACAGCCGGATATTTGGCCCGATCACGTCCTCGACCGCGTCGAGCACGGCGGGATGGTGCACGATCTCGTCGACCCAGGTGAACAGCAGGTGCGGCTTGAAGTTATGCCCCTTGGTCAGCCGGGTGCCCTGCGCCGCCTCGAACTCTTCCATCGCGCGCCGGTAGCGCCGCGCCGCCTCGCTGCTGAAGGCGTCGACCGGATAGACGAAGCCGTCCCGGTGGTAGCGCTCGATCTGCGCGTCGGTCAGTTTCTTACCCATGCGGTTTTCCATCCGCGTTCCCCGGACGCGGTGCAGCGCGCAGCGGTGCACCGCTGATCCGGGGTCCAGTTCTGGGTCCCGGGTCTGCGCCGCATCACTTCGTGCTGCAGCGCGCCCGGGACAAGCCTACACCTTTTCGTCCGCGCGCAACCCCGTCAGTTCCAGGCTGAGCGCGCGCAGGCGCGCCCGCGCGGCGGTGTCGTAGGCTTGGCGGTCGGCGCGCGCCTCGCGCAGGCCGTTGAAGTAGAGGCCGCTGCGGCTGGCGAGCGCGGGCGCGGCGGCGAGGTTGAGGATCGCGTCCGCCCCCTGTTCGACCGTGCTCACCGGCGTCACGCCGGCGCGCCGCACCATGGTGGTGTTCATATAGGTCGCTGGATGCAGACAATTGACGGTGACGCCCGTGCCGGCGAGTTCCTCGGCGAGGTCGGTGGTGAACATGATTTGCGCGAGCTTGCTCTGGCAATAGGCGCGGCCGCCGCTGTAGCCGCGCGCGAGCATCACGTCGGCAAAGTCGATCGCCTGCTGCCCGGCCGAGGCGACGTTGACGATGCGCGCCGGCGCGCTCGCTTTGATAAGCGGCAGCAGCAGATAAGCGAGCAGGAACCCGGCGAGATAATTGACGGCGAAGCGCAGCTCGTGCCCGTCGGCGCTCGTCTGCCGCCCCGCGCCGGCGGAGCCGATGCCGGCGTTGTTGACGAGGATGTCGAGCCGGTCGGTCGTTTACCGCACGGCTTCGGCCAGGCGTCGCACCTCGGCGAGCGCGGCGAGATCGGCTGCCAGGAACTCCGCCGTCCCGCCGCCTTTGTCGATGGCGGCGACGACCTCTTCCCCGCGCGCCCGGTCGCGGCCGTGCACCAGTACGCGCGCGCCCATGTCGCCGAGCCTCTGCGCGACCACGCGGCCGACGCCGTCGGTCGATCCGGTGACGAGCGCGGTCTTGTCTTCGAGCGGTTGCATAGGAAACCTCCGACTCGTAGCCCGGATTGAGTGCAAGCGAAATCCGGGGACCCCGCATTTCCGCCCGCCTGCGCGGGCGTCATGCGGGCTACCAGCTCCCTGCTTTAAATCGCGATTTTCGTTTCGATCGTGTCGTAGTCGGCACGCAAGCCGCCGTCCGCGGCATCGAGAAGGCCTGCCGCGGTCAAGGCCTGCACGTCGGCGTGAACGTTGCTGTAGTCGCGCCCCAGCGCCTTCGCCAGCGCGCGGACGCTCTTGACTTGGTGCCGGCGGACGTAACGCAGCAGGTCCATCCGTTTATTTGTCAACACGCGCGCCAGCGCGTCCCAACTCTCGAACGCGAGACGGCGCTCATGAAAGGTCTCACCGCGTTCGGCGCGGTGCCAGGCATCGACGAAGCGTCGCGTCGCCTCGTCTTCCACGGCACCGCCGACGGTGATTTTGACGTCGCTCATTTGCCACCTCGCAAGGCCCGCACGTCGGACCAGTTCGTAGCCCGGATTGAGTGCAAGGGAAATCCGGGGACCCCGCATTTCGCTGCGCTCAATGCGGGCTACCATACTAAATCTTGATATGCTCCGGCTGGATCCCCATGCCCACGAGACGGGCCGGGATGCGGCGCAGGAACGGCCAATCGCGCAACAGGCGCAGCGGCAGCGGCAGGCGGAACGGCTTTGCCCCGGCGCCGGCGAGCACGCGGCGGACGACCTTGTTCTGGATGAGCACCTGGCCGCGCTGGGTCAGACGGGTCGGCAGCTCGCGCCGGCGCTGCACCGCGCGCAGATCCGCGAGCGCGGCCGGCCCACGGCGCAGCGGCGCGGCGAGGATGTTGGCGGCGGCGACCGCGTCCTGGATGGCGAGGTTGATGCCGATGCCGCCGATCGGCGACATGGCGTGGGCGGCGTCGCCGATGCACAGCAGCCCGGGCCGATACCATCGGCGCAGGCGGTCGACCGCGACGGTGAGGAGCTTCACGTCGTCCCAGGCGGCGATCTCGCCGACCCGGTCGCGCAGGAACGGCGCCACCCGGGCGACCTCTGCACGGAACGCGTCGAGGCCGCGGCCCTTGACCTCGTCGATGCCGCCCTTGGGGATGACGAAGGCGCATTGCCAGTAATCGCCGCGGTCGATCATCACGAAGATATGGCCGGGATCGAACCGCCCCAGGCTCTGCCTGGGGTCGCCGGGACGTTGCGACAGCCGTAGCCACAGCACGTCCATGGGCGCGCCGAGGTCGACGGTTTCGAGGCCCGCCGCCGCGCGCACGGTCGAATGGCGCCCGTCCGCCCCGACGACGAGGTCGGCGCGCACGTCGAGCTGTCCTTCCGGCGTGCGCGCGCGCACGCCGGCGATGCGCCCGCCCTCCTCGATCAGGCCGGTGACTTCCGCCTGCATGCGCAGGCGGAAGTTCGCATAGGCGTGGCCGTGCCGGGCGAGGAAATCGAGGAAGTCCCATTGCGGCATCAGGGCGATGAACTTGCAACGGGTGGGCAAGTGGGAGAAATCGGCGACCGGCACCATGGCGTCGCCGACCCAGCCGCGCAGTTCCCGCAGCTCCTGGTGCGGACGCTTGAGGAAGTCGTCGAGCAGGCCCAATTCGTGCACCACTTCGAGGGTCGAGGGATGGATGGTGTCGCCGCGGAAGTCGCGAAAGAAATCCGCGTGCTTCTCCAGCACGAGCGCGTCGACGCCGGCGCGCGCGAGCAGGACGCCGAGCATCATGCCGGCCGGCCCGCCGCCGACGATGCAACAGCGTGCGTTGAGCGTTTGCGCCCGCGAACCGTCGTTCATGCGAGACTCCAAACCGTCGGCGCGCGCCTATATTAGGGCATCGGCGGGAGGCCGCCCATGAGCAATGCCCTGGCGGGCCGGCGCATCGTCCTGCCGGAAACCCGCGAACTCGACCTGCTGGCGCAGATGCTGGAGCGCCACGGCGCCATTGCGGTGCGCTGCCCGCTGGTCGCGATCCGCGACGTGGAAGACGCCGGCCCGGTCGAAGCGTGGCTTGCCCGCTTCATCGCCGATCCGCCCGACGACCTCATCCTCTTGACCGGCGAAGGCCTCGGCCGCCTCGTCGGCTTTGCGCAACGCGCCGGCATCGAGGCGGCGTTCCTCGCCGCCCTCGCCCAAGTGCGCAAGATCACCCGCGGGCCCAAGCCGGCGCGCCGGCTGCATTCGCTCGGCCTCAAGCCCGACGTGCCGGCGCCCGAGCCGACCACCGCCGGCGTCATCGCCGCGCTCAACGCCGAAAACCTCGCCGGCCGGCGGGTCGCGGTGCAGCTCTACCCCGACAACCCCAACGCCGCGCTGATCGATTTCCTGCGCGCCGCCGGCGCCCGCCCGGATCCCGTGCTGTGCTACGCCTATGCGTCGCAGAGCGAGGACCGCGACGTCGCCGCGGTGATCGACGCCATGGCGGCGGGCGAGGTCGACCTCATCGCGTTCACGAGTTCGCCGCAGGTCAAGCGCCTGCGCGCGGTCGCCGCCGCGGGCGGACGCGAGGCCGCGCTCGCCGTCGGGCTCAAGCGCACCACCATCGCGGCGGTCGGGCCGGTGGTCGCCGGCGCGATCGAGGAAGCGGGCGGCCGCGTCGCCATCGCCCCGTCCGAGAGCTTCCACATGAAGCCGATGGTCAACGCCATCATCGCCGCGCTCGGCCGCGACACGGGTGCGGCCGCTGAAGTTTCCGGCTAGTCTCGCGCCGGGGAATGTCGCCGCGGCGGCGAAACATCGGAGCAAGACGCGTCATGAAACAGATTCTCGGCATGATCATTTGGACGGCCGCGCTCGCGCTGGTCGCGCCGTCGGCCCATGGGCAGACGCTTGCCACCGTGAAGACGCGGGGCATGCTCAGTTGCGGCACCAATCCCGGGCTTGCCGGCTTCGGCCTGCCGGACGCCCAGGGCAACTGGAGCGGCCTCGACGTCGACTTCTGCCGCGCCGTCGCCGCGGCGATCTTCGACGACCCCAAGAAGGTCAAGTTCGTGCCGCTCACCTCCAAGGACCGCTTCACCGCCCTGCAGTCGGGCGAGGTCGACGTGCTGTCGCGCAACACCAGCTGGACCAGCTCGCGCGACACCGCGCTCGGCCTCAACTTCACCGGGGTGAATTATTACGACGGCCAGGGTTTCATGGTGCGCAAGGCGCTCAACGTCAAGTCGGCGAAGGAATTGGACGGCGCGGCGGTTTGCGTCGGCCAGGGCACCACCACCGAGCTCAACCTCGCCGACTATTTCCGCGCCAACAAGATGAAGCTCAAGACCGTGACGTTCGCCACCAACGACGAGACCGTGAAAGCCTACGAAGGCGGCCGCTGCGACGTCTTCACCACGGATTCCTCCGGCCTCTACGGCGAGCGGCTGCGCTTCGCCAAGCCGGACGACCACATGGTGCTGCCGGAAATCATCTCCAAGGAGCCGCTCGGCCCGTCGGTGCGCCACGGCGACGACCAGTGGTTCGACATCGTCAAATGGGTGCACTTCGCCATGCTCAACGCGGAAGAGGCCGACGTCTCCCAGAAGACCGTCGACGAGGCGCTCAAGTCGGAGAACCCCGACGTCAAGAAGCTCGTCGGCACCGAGGGCAATTACGGCGAGCAGCTCGGCCTGACCAAGGACTGGGTGGTGCGCATCGTCCGGCACGTCGGCAATTACGGCGAGGTGTTCGAGCGCAACGTCGGCCAGGGCTCGCCGCTCAAGATCGCGCGCGGGCTCAACGCCCTGTGGACCAAGGGCGGCCTGCAATACGCCCCGCCGATCCGGTGAGCGGCCGGTAGCCCGGACGAGCCTCGCGCAGCGAGGCGACATCCGGGCTACGGTGGGGCCGAGCGCCCTTGCACCGGCCAAGCGGCGGCGCAAGTATCGCGGCGCGGGCCGGTTCGAACCCGCGCACAGGGAGGACGTCCATGCGTTCACACGTCGCGGCAGCTTTCGGCGTCGCCGCGGTTTTCGCGCTCGGCCCGGCCGCCGCCCGGGCGGCGCCGCTCATGATCGTCGGCAACGACGAAAAGATCGTCTGGGACGATGCCGGCAAACCGGTGCTGTCGCCGCCCGGCAAGGATTCGGTGCTGATCGTCGATCTCGCCGATCCGCTCAATCCCAAGATCGTCGCCAACCTGCCGATCAAGAACTCGGTGGTCGGCCCGCCCGTCAACCTCGACATCGATCCCACCGGCACCGTCGCGCTGGTCGCCGATTCGATCAACGTGATCAAGGAGGGCGACGCGCTCAAGCAGGTGCCCGACGACAAAATCTACGTCATCGACATGAAGGCGAACCCGCCCAAGCTCGCCGCCACCATCGCCGCCGGCAAGCAGCCCTCCGGGCTCAGCTTCAGCCCGTCCGGCAACATCGCGCTGGTCGCCAACCGCGCCGACAAGTCGATCACCGTGCTCTCGGTCAAAGGCACCGACGTGAAGGTGATCGACACCATTGCGATGGGGGACGAGGTTTCGCACGTCGCCTTCACGCCGGACGGCAAGCACGCGCTGGCGCCCAAATTCTCCGCCCACAAGGTGGCGATTCTCGACGTCGACGGCGACAAGGTCACCTACAACAAGTTCGACCTGCCGGGCGGGCTGTGGGTCTATAACGTCGTCGTCGTCCCCGGCGGCAAGATCGCGCTCACCTCCGACAACGGCGGCGCCGGTTCGGCCGACGGCAGCGTCGACACCGCGAGCGTGATCGACCTCGAAGCGCAGCCGCCGCGGGTGATCGACCGGGTGGTGGTCGGCGACGGGCCGGAGGGGCTCGCCATCAGCCCGAAGGGCAACGTGGCGGTGTCGGTGATCCTCGCCGGCTCCAACAACAAGCCGGCCTGGTACTATCACCGCAACGGCCACGTCACCGTGCTCAAGATCGACGGCAAGAAGGTCACCAAGGTCAAGGAAATCGAGGTGGGCGGGCTGCCCGAGGCGGCGGTGTTCACGCCGGACGGCAAGTATCTGTTGGTCGGCAACTACCTCGATCAGGACTTCTCGATCCTCAAGGTCGACGGCACCAACATCACCGACACCGGCAAGCGCTTCAAGGTGCCGGGCCATCCGGCCTCGGCGCGGATGGGGCATTGATGTATTGACGTAGGGTGGGTTAGGCGCGCAGCGCCGTAACCCACCAATTTGTTTGTTCGGACGCACCCGGCGGGTTACGCCGCCTTCGGCGCTGACCTAATCCGCCCTACGACGCTGAACGCCTAGAAGGGTCGAGGCGAACAATACAACGATCCTCACGAGCGCGCCCGCCAGAATCAGGACCGCGGCGAGTGCCGATATCAGGAACATTGCCATGATCCCGGAGCCAAGGCGCTTATAGCAATTGATCGGGAAGCCGAATTCGTCGGCAAAGATCGCGATTTGCAGGAAGAAATTGATCACCCACACAACAATGGCGAAAACAGCGAACGCATTGCTGCGGGTGAGAAACGGAACGGCGGCGGATAGAATCCACAATGCATTGAAGACGATCCAATTCCACGGTTCGGCATCGATCCGATTGCCCGAGTCCGCGCATGCTGCAACAAAGCGCGCGGGAATCCAGATCAGATACACATTGGAGATAGCGCCTGACAGCAGAAAACCGCAGAACGGGATTAATGCCGGAGTCAGCCACCACGTCCTCGGAGGGTCGCGGGTCACGGGGTCGATGCGAGAGGGCATGGGCTTCTCCCGACAATTCGTAGCGTGGGTTATCTAATACAAGTAGTCACAAAGAATCACCGTCATCCTGAGGTGCGACCCCGGCCTTGCGCCGGGGGAGCCTCGAAGGATGATCCAGAGGGAGTGCGTCCTTCGAGGCTCGGCGCGTCGCGCCGAGCACCTCAGGATGACGAGGTATGAGTCGCGCTATATGACACCTGGTATAACCACCTCCGTCGTCATCTGATAACCCCGATCTCCCGCAAATACCGCAGCACGCCCGGGTGGATCAAATCGAGGCGCGGGGCCGCGGCAGCGGTGTTGGCGGCGGTGGTCTCGCGCGCCTGGGCGAGGCGCCGGCCGAGCGCCGCCTCGCCGCGATGGAGCGCGCGCGCCAGGCGGTAGGCGACGTCCTCGGCGAGGGCCGGCCGCGCCAGGATGAAGCTCCACGACCCGACCGAGACGATGGGCGCCGCCTGGCCGGCGTAGCTATTGGCCGGAACCGTCATCTCTTTGAGGAAGGCGTGCTTGGCGCGGATGCGCGCCTGCTCGCCGGCGTCGGGCGCGATGAAGCGGGCGCCGCCCGGCGCCGCGGCGACCGCCGCAAAGCCGGGCCAGCCGAGGCCGCCGCCCCACAACGCCGCGACCCGGCCGTCGAGCACCATCGGCGGGCCGTCGCCGGCGTGGTCGAGGTAGACCGCGCGAAAGTCCTTGTCCGGGTCGAGCCCGATGCCGTCGAGCACGTAGCGCGCGAGGATGACGAGGCCCGAACCGCGCGCCCCGAACGCGACCGGCTTGCCGGCGAGATCGCCGATCGACCGCGCCGGGTTGTCGGCGCGCAGCACGAACATGCCCGGGGTCGAATACATGGCGGCGAGAATCTTCAGGTCCGTGCGCGCGCGGCCGATGCCGGCGAAGGCCTCGTAGGCGGGCTCGCCCGTCACCAGCGCGATGTCGAGCTTGCCCGCTTCGAGCAGGGGAATGTTCTCGGTCGAGCCCTTGGTGTTGCGCGGCTCGAGCGCGAGCGACGCGTCGATTTCGTTGACGACGGCGGTCACCGCCTCGCCGTAGAGCGGAAAGCCGCCGCCGGGCGTGGCGGTGCCGAGAACGACAGGGGTCTTATGCTCGGCGGTCACCAGGCGTCGGTCCTCGCGGAACGGACGATCGACCGGACCCGGGCGCGCAGCCGCATCCACACCGCGCGCCCCCGCGCCTTGATCGCCCTGACATAGCGCCTCGCCGCCTGCCACGCAGCGAACGCCTCGAAGTAGGCGAGCCACTGCATGACGTAAGTATAGGTCCAGGCGAAGGCCCGGATGGTCATGAGCTTGTCGCGGCCGATGTGGAACAGGCGCTCGACGATGGTGACCTTGAGGATTTCCCCGACCACGAGGACGATCGCGCTGCGGGTCAAGTGGCCCTTGGCCGCCAGATAGGCGGCGACCGGCTTGACCGGCTCGAGGATGATCAGCGGCACCAGGAACAGCGCCAGGGTCTGATAGGGGCCGAGCGTGCGGATCCAGTCGGCAAGGCGCCTGAAGACGGCGAAGCCGCCGATCCATCGTCCGAGCACGCGGATCGGCGGCAGGAACAGCGCGTCGATGAGGAAGTAGAGAGCGGCAACGACCGCCACGACCGGAGAGAGCACGCGCCCGGCGCCGTGGCGCGGCACCGGCGGCCGCGGACGTTGCTCCGGAGTGTCGCTCTCGATCATGGATCGCTCGGCCTTCCACGCTCATAACAAGATCGGAGCCGCGCGCCAACGCCCGCCTCCGGCTTTGCGGGCTTTTCTGTTGCCAAGCCGGCGCCGCGCCTGACACCATGCGGCCATAAACGGCCGCGCCGCGGCCAACAAGCCCGCAAAACGGGGGGATAGCGTGACCACGCCCGCGGTCGTCGACGTAACCGACCTTATCGACCGGCAAAAAATCAGCAAATATCAAGTCCGCGTCATGGCGCTGTGCGCGGCGGTGGCGTTTCTCGACGGCTTCGACACCCAGGTCATCGGCAATCTCGTTCCCTCGATCATCGCCGAATGGAAGGTCGCGCGGCCGGCCATGGCGCCGGTCGGCGTCGCCGGCCTGTTCGGCCTGATGATCGGCGCGCTCTCGCTCGGTCCGCTCGCCGACATGATCGGCCGCCGCGCGGTGATCATCGGCTCGACCTTGGCGTTCGGGGCGATGACCGTGCTCACCGGGGCGATCGCCGATTCCGTCGCCGGCTTGGTGGCGCTGCGCTTTCTCACCGGCCTCGGGCTCGGCGGCGCCATCCCCAACGCCATCGCCATGACCGCCGAATACGCGCCCAAGCGCCGGCAGGCGACCATGGTCATGGTCATGTTCTGCGGGTTTCCGCTCGGCGCGTCGTTTGCCGGATTCGTCTCCGCCTATATGATCCCGGCGTTCGGATGGCGCGCGGTGCTCTATCTCGGCGGCGCGCTGCCGATCGCGCTGGTGCCGCTGCTGCTCGCGCAGCTGCCGGAATCGATCCGCCATCTGGTGGTGCACGGCGAGCGGGCGGCGCGCGTCGGCGCCATCCTTTCCCGCATCGACCCGGCGCTCGCCTTTGCCGACGGCACCCGCTTTTCGATCGGCGAAGCGCATGGCCGCGGCGTCCCGGTCGGGCACCTGTTCCGCGAGCGCCGCGCCGTTCCGACCGTGCTGCTGTGGATCGTGTTCTTCATGAGCCTGCTCAACATTTTCCTCATCAACTTCTGGCTTCCGACCTTGACCCACGACGCCGGCATCGCGCTTGCGCTTGCCAACATGGCGACCGGCCTGTTCCAGGCGGGCGGGGTGATCAGCACGCTCGTCGGCGGTCGCGCGGTCGACGCCTACGGCGCCTACCGCGTGCTCGCGCCCGCCTATTTGTTCGCCGGCCTGTTCATCGCCGCGCTCGGTTTCGTCGTCGCCTCCCCGCCCCTGTTGCTGATCGCGGCGACGATCGCCGGCTTCTGCCTGATCGGCGGCCAGACCGGCGTCAACGCGCTCGCCTC
>DASPVJ010000159.1:0-9419 GCA_035622435.1 Xanthobacteraceae bacterium
TTGACGCCGAAAATCTCCTGCACGACCACGACCCCGCCGCGCGATCGGCCGGCGGGATCGGCGCGGTAGGCGCCGAGCTTGTGCGCGTCGGCGGCGGTGAGCGAAAGCGGCTTGCCCATGGGTGACCTCTTGGCGGGTGGATGAACGTTGGCGGCGCCGGCGCGGCGCCGGGCCCTGAGGAGGCCCGCATCACACCGCAATCCGCCGCCCTCGTCCAGGGCGCACGAACTCGTGCTTCATCAGCGGCCCTGCTCCCGACACCAGTCCTCGATTTCGCCGACGAGCGACGCGACCTCCTTCAGTCCCGCTTCGAGAACGTCGCGGGACGGAACCTGCGGCATGCCGCCCCCCGGTCTCGGATAGCGCGTCGCCGTCGCAAAGCTCGTGTAGCTGTCGAACGCCATCAGGTCGGCGCGCCAGATATGCGCGGGCGGCAGCAGTTCGGCCAAGCGCCCGAGCTGATGGCCGGCCGAGAAGGGAATGCCCTCGGTCGTCAGCACGGCCTTGAGCAATTTCTCGGCGGCCTGCTCGATCGCGAATGCGCTGTGGCGCGGATGGGCGGAAATGAGCTTGCGGGCAACCGCCAGATCTTCTTTCGCCAGCGCAATGAAGCTCGCGGCCGCCGCTTTCACGCCGCCGCTTCCGCTTTGCGCAACACGCGGTCGCGATAGATCGGCCTCCCCTCGGCGATCGCGTTATGAACAAGCGAGCCGGGAACGTCGCGGTCCTTGCGAAATTCGCTCCAGGAGCACGGCACGATGTCGTGACCCAAGCCGCAACCCGCGACCGCCTCCGCCGCCCGGCTCGGCGCATAGGCCTCCGCCGGCAATCCGTCCGGCAAAACGACCAGCAGGTCGAAGTCGCTGTCCGCGTCGGCGTCGCCGCGCGCGCGGCTGCCGAATTGCCAGATCGCCCGCGGCTTGAGCGCGACCACCAGCCGGTCGCGCAGGAACGCGAGGGCCGACGCCTCGTCCTTGAACGGCCCGACCGGCCGCGCGGTCGCGTCGTCGAGGAGCTTGCGCACGAGCGGCGCGCGGCCTTGCCGCAGCAGTTCCGCCACCGCCTGCAGGATGCCGCGATGCTCGGGACGGGCCCGGATCGATTGGACGGGGAGCGGCATGGGCTTCTTGTAATACAGACGATCCCGCTACGTAATACGTTCGGACGCCCACGTCAAGACCGCCTGGCCCGTCATTGCAAGCGCAGCGACGCAATCCAGAGGCATGCGCGTGACTGCGGTTCCTGGATTGCTTCGTCGCCCTTCGGGCTCCTCGCAATGACGTAAAAGCCGGCGCCCCTCATGGGCAAATATACCCGGTCCCGCCCGGCGCCTTGAAGCAGCCGACCGATTCGGGGAGCACGTGCTTGGGCAGCCACAGGATCGCGCTCGGAAAGAAGATGGTAAACGCGATGGTGCCGAAGAAGATGACGTAGATCGGCAGCGAGGCCTTGAGCCCGCGCGAGAAGCGCACGCCGACGAATTTCGACGCCATCAGCAAGGCAAGGCCATAGGGCGGGGTGATCAGCCCGAACGCCAGCGTGGCGATGAGCACCACGCCCATGTGCACCGGGTTGATGTCGGCGGCCTGGGTGAGTGCGTAGACCACCGGCATGAAGATGATGATGGCCGGAATCGGCTCGATGAAGTCGCCGACGATGGTGAAGACCAGCACCAGCAGAAACATGATCTTATAGGGGTCGTTGCCGGCGATGCCTGTGATCCATCCCGACACCACGATCGGCCCGCGCAAATAGGCGACCATCCAGCCGAAGGCGGACGCCGCCGCGATGGTGATCAGCGGCAGCGAATAGATCAGGCCGGCGTGGCAGAAATCGTAGGGCAAGAGGCGCAGATGCCGCCGGTTGAGCAGCGGGATCACCACCAGCAGAATCCAGGCAACCGCGACCGCGCCGGCCTCGGTCGGGGTGAACCAGCCGGTGAGGATGCCGCCCAACAGGATCACCGGGATCATCATCGGCAGCACCGCGGCGAGCGTGGCGTCGGTGAGCTGCGGGAACGTCGCGCGCGGGCGGCGAAAGCCGACCGGCCCGAAGAAATAGCAGTAGATCATCAGGCCGAAGCCGATCATCAGGCCGGGCACGATGCCGCCCATGAACAGGCCGGCGATCGACACGTTGCCGATGGCGCCGTAGACGACCGCCATGATGCTGGGCGGCACCAAGCAGGCGATGGTCGAAGCGGCGGCGATCAGCGCGGCGATGAAGGCGCCGTCGTAGCCCTCGTTGCGCATCGGCACCGCCATGGTGCGGCTGAGCACCGCCACGTCGGCGGAGGTCGAGCCGGACATGCCGGAGAAGAACATGCTGAACACGGCGACCACCTGGCCGAGGCCGCCGCGGATGTGACCGACCAGCGCCTGCGACAGGTTGGCGATGCGGATGACGATGTTCGCCGACGTCATCAGTTCGCCCACCAGGAGGAAGAACGGCACCGCCAGCAGCGCCTCCGCATCGACGCCGTCGAACATCTTCTGGATCAGCGACGGCAGGGTCACGTCGGTGAACAGCGCGCCGACCATGACGCCGGCGACGAGCGAGAAGGCGACCGGCACGCCGAGGTAGCCGAGGACCAGGAACAGCACCGTCATCAGGGTGAGGATCGCCGCGGAGCCCATCAGAAGCCCCGGTCTTCCGGCGCCTCGGCGTCCGCGTCCTCCTCCGGCCGGTCGAAGCCGTGGCGCCAGCCGTTGACGAGCTGCTCGAGCGCGAACAGCGCGACCAGCACTCCGCACAGCGGGATCGCCGCATAGAGCGAGGCGATCGGCGTCATCGACGGCATGCGGAAGCTGCCGAAGCCGCGCAGGAAATTGACGTAGCCGAACCACACCATGACGAGGCCGCAGCCGAGGATCACCAGGCGGATGATCGTCTCGACCGCGAGGCGCGCGCGCCCGTGCAGCGCCTCGGCCACGGCGGTGAGATAGAGGTGATCGTTGCGCCGTGTCGCCACCGCGGCGCCGACGAAAATGCCGTAGACGAAGAACGTCGAGGTGACCTCCTGCAGCCACAGCCACGGATGGCCGATGGTGCGGGTGACGATGTCGCACATCACCGAGGTCGAGAATCCGAGTAGCGTCAGTCCGCACACCGCCATCAGCACTTTTTCCAGCCGGTCGAGCGCCGGCCATTTGAGGTGGCGCTGGCGCGCGAGGACCAAGCGGTGCGCGGCCGTCATGCGGGCACGATGCGCGGTCGATGTTTGGGCCGACTCCTGTCGCCCGTCATCCTGAGGAGGTCGCGCGCCTGCGCGCGAGCGTCTCGAAGGATGGAAACAAGCGCCGAGCCTGCGGCCATCCTTCGAGACGGCCGCTTCCGCGGCACCCCATCGCGCGAGCGCGACGGGGACCCCGGCGCGGCCTCCTCAGGATGACGGCGAAGAGGCGTCATTCTCGCGACCGCCGGCCTATTGGATCGAGCCGATCAGTTGCTGGATCTTGACGGCGTGCGGACCGAGGCCGGCGGCGAGCTTGTCGAGGTAGGGCGCCGCCACGGTGACGAAGCCCGACTTGTCCACGTCGTGCACCACCTTGACGCCGATCGCGGTGAGCTTGGTCTCCGACTGATGCTCGAGGTCGAGCGCCTTGGCGGGCTCCTGGCGGTTGACCTCGTCGGCCGCCGCCTGCACCCACGCCTTCTGCTCCGGCGTCAGGCTCGACCACAGCTTGTCGCTGATCCACACCACGCTGTTGTTGGCCTCGTGCTCGGTGATCGAGAGGATCGGCGCCACCTCGTAGTGCTTGTTGACCAGATAGACGTTGACGCCGTTCTCGGCGGCGTCGACCACCCCGGTCTGCAGCGAGGTGTAGACGCTGCCGAACGGCATGTGCACGGTCTGGGCGCCGTAGGCCGGGAACATGGTGTCCTCGGTGGCGGTCGCCTGCACGCGCACCTTCATGCCCTTGATGTCCTCGATCTTGTGGATTTCCTTCTTGCTGTAGATGCTGCGGAACCCCAGCGTGGCGAGGCCGATCACGTGGGCGCCCTGCACGGTGTCCTCGATCATGGCGTGGACCGCCTGCGCCACCCGCGGGTCGGCGATCCCCTTGCGCAAGTGGTCTTCCGAGCGGAACAGGAAGTGCAGCGACATGACGCCGGCCTGCGGCGACACCGTCGCGGTGTTGGCCGACGAGGTGATGGCGAAATCGATGTCGCCGGATTTCAACAACTGGAGCACCTGCGGCTCCTGGCCGAGTTGCGCGCCCGGGTACTGGTCGATCAGGAACGCGCCCTTGCTCAGCTCCGTGAGCTTGTCGGCGAAAAGGTCCGCGGCGACGCCGTAGCCGGTGGTGTGCGGCTGGTCGTAGGCGAAGCGGTAGTGCTTCGCCTCTTGCGCGCACGCGCCCGTCGCCATCGCCGCGCCGATCGCCGCTGCCGCCAATGCCCGCAGGAACATGCCGTCCTCCCGTGTGCGGCCGCGTGGCGCGGCCGTCGTGCCGACCGAAATCATGCTCGGGGAACGGCGGAATACTGCGCGAAACCTCCCCGCGGCCGCTTCTGCGCGCGTCGCGGCGGGGCGGCCTTGCGGCAAAGCTTCGACTTGGGCGCCGCGATTGTCAACTCGCGCGCGCCGCACGGCCCGCTTTCGCCGCGCTTCGGGTCGATGCCGCGCGGCCTTTGAATTGCGCGGCAACAGGACTAGATGTCGGGGCAGTGTTGCTCTTTTCCGGCGACCTGCGATGACGAGCTACGTGCTTCTCGACCTGTTGGGCGGCGTGTCGCTGCTGCTGTGGGGCCTGCACATGGTCCACAGCGGCATCGTGCGCGCGTTCGGCTCGGACTTGCGCCGCCTGCTGGGCGCGGCGCTGCGCAACCGCGTGCGCGCGTTCCTCGCGGGCTTGGCGGTGACCACCCTGCTCCAGAGCAGCACCGCGACCGCGCTGATGACCGCCTCGTTCGCCGCCGGCGGCCTGGTCGCGCTGGTGCCGGCGCTCGCCGTGATGCTGGGCGCCAACGTCGGCACGGCGCTGATCGTGCAGGTGCTGTCCTTCAACGTGACGGCGCTCGCGCCGGTCTTCCTCATCGCCGGCGTCGTCGCTTTCCGCCGCGGCGGCCGCACGCGCACCCGCGATGTCGGCCGGGTGTCGATCGGGCTTGGCCTCATGCTGCTCGCGCTCCACATCCTGCTCGACACCTTGGTGCCGGCCGAGCAGGCGCCGGAGGTGCGCGCGCTCTTCGCCGTCGCCGGCGGCCAACCCTGGCTGTGCATTGTCGTCGGCGCCCTGCTCGCCTGGGCGGCCCATTCGAGCGTGGCGGTGATCCTGCTGGTGATGTCGCTTGCTTATTCGCAATTCGTCACGCCGCTCGCCGCGCTGGCGCTCGTCCTCGGCGCCAACCTGGGAAGCGCGATCAATCCGCTGTTCGAGGGCGGCACCTTCGACGACCCGGCGAGCCGCCGCCTGCCGGTCGGAAACCTGATCAACCGCGCGGTCGGCGTCGCCATCGCCTACCCGTTCCTCGGCGTCCTTGCCGACGCGCTGCCGCGGCTCGAGCCGAACGCCAGCCGGATGGTCGCCGACGCCCACATCGCCTTCAATCTCGTGCTGGCGCTCGCCTTCATCGGCCCGCTCGACGCGGTGGCGTGGCTCCTGGTCCGCATCCTGCCGGACCGCAAGAAAAAGCCGGACCCGGCCGCGCCGCTCTACCTCGACGAGACGGCGCTGGCCACGCCTTCGGTCGCGCTCGCCTGCGCGGCGCGCGAGACCCTGCACATGGGCGACATCGTCGAGACCATGCTGCGCCAGGCGATCGTCGCGCTGATGACCGACGACCGCAAGCTCGTCGCCGAGGTGTCGCGCACGGACAACGCCGTCGACCGGCTCGACGAGGCGATCAAGCTCTACGTCACCAAGATCACCCGCGAGAGCCTCGACGAGCGCGACGGTCGGCGGGCGATGGAAATCATCGCCTTCACCATCAATCTCGAACATATCGGCGACATCATCGACAAGAACCTGATGGAGCTGGCGGCGAAGAAGATCAGGCACAAGTACCAGTTCTCGAAGGAAGGCGCGGCCGAGCTGGTCGCCTTCCATCAGCGCGTCGTCGAAAACCTCAAGCTCGCCTTCGGGGTGTTCATGTCCGGCGACGTCAAGGTCGCGCGCAAGCTGATCGAGGAAAAGGCGGAGCTTCGCTCGGCCGAGCTGGCGGCGGCGGAAAGCCACCTGGCGCGCCTGCGCGCCGGCCGGCCGGAAAGCATCGACACGACCTCGCTCCACCTCGACGTGCTGCGCGACCTCAAGCGCATTCACTCGCACATCTGCTCGGCGGCCTATCCGGTGCTGGAGGCGGCGGGCGAACTCGAGCCCAGCCGGCTGCGCCGCCCGGAACCGGAGGCAGCGCTGCTCGCCCGCGACGGCGAGGCGGCGCCGAAGGCAGGGATGTGATGCCAACCGGGACTGGCGACGATGCAAGCCGTCATGGCCGCCCCCGGGCACTTCGTCCCGGGGGTGTCCCGGCCATCCACGTCTTCTTTGCTGAAGGCAAGACGTGGATGCGCGGCACAAGGCCGGGCATGACGAAACTACGTTTCGTCAATTGCTGTTGGGCGGGGAGGCGCCGGCGTACTTGCCGCGCGCCAGCGCCAGGCCTTCGTCGGCGGCTACGTCCTCGTCGGCGTGCGCGGCCTTGGCTAGCGCGACCGCGCGGTCGCGCGCGGCGATGAGATCGGCAACGGCCTTCTTCTGCTCCTCGGCGGTCATGGGCTGCATCTCGCGCGGAGGCACCGGGACGTTGATCGCCGGATAGGCCGGCGGCGTCGCCGGACGCGGCGGCACGTTGGCGGGCTCGCCGCCCGCCCATTTCGGCAGGCTGCCGACGATGATGCTCGACGTGCGGTCCTGCTCGGCTTCGATCTGCGACGTGGCGCAGCCGCCGAGCAGCACGGCCGAGAACGCGACCGCCATGGTCACGCGCGCTGGAAAGCTCAACGTCCCTCACCCACTTTCGGTTCGGCGCCGTTAAGCGATACGCAGCACCCATGACTAAATCCAGGCGCGCGACGAACGATGCGAAATCTTGACGTGATTTAGGCTAATGAAGTGCTAACGACAGATGACAGATGTCGGATGTCGGATGTCGGATTAAGAAAAGGTAAATGAGTCCGTCTGATCTCTGACCTCTGATATCTGACATCCGACATCCGTCATCTGGCCCTGAGCCGCTCGATCAGCTCGGCGGTCGGGTAGGCGTCCGCCGGCAGGCCGAGTTTGACTTGCGCGGCGCGCACGCCCGCGCGGGTGGTCAGGCCGAGCTTGCCGTCCGGCTTCTCGGTGGAAAAGCCGCGCCGCACCAGCAGCTGCTGCATGTCGAGAATCTGCGCCGCGCTGAGCACCGGAATATTGGGGCTGCCGCGGCGCAACGGCGGCGCGCCGGCGATGCGGGTGGCAAGGTAGGCGGCGGTGGTCGAATAGACGAGCGAGGCGTTCCAGCCGAGATAGGCGCGGAAATTGTCGTAAGCGAGGAACGCCGGCCCGAGACGGCCCATGAGCAGGAGCAGCGAGGCGGGCATGTCGTCGGCCGGCAGCGGCCGCCCGTCGGCGAGCGTCACGCCCCACTTCGCCCATTGCGAGCGCGGGTGCTTGATCGACAGGTCCGCCTCTTCCCACGGCATGGCGGCGGGGGCGCGCACTTCCTGCAGCCACGGCTCGCCGCGCTTCCAGCCGAGGCCGACGAGGAAGTTGGCGCCCGAGGCGAGCACGTCCGGCACGCTGTGAATGAGGTCGCGCCGGCCGTCGCCGTCGAAGTCGACCGCGTATTTGTAATAGTCGGACGGCGTGAACTGCAGCGGGCCGAGTTCGCCCGCCCAGTCGCCGATCATTTCGCTCGCGCGCAGGTCGCCGCGCTGGACGATGCGCAGCGCATCGATCAGCTGGGCACGGAAGAACTCGGGCCGGCGGCAATCGTAGGCCAGCGTCGCGACCGCGCGCAGGATCGGGTAATTGCCGTTGTTGCTGCCGAAGTCGCTCTCCAGCGCCCAGAACGCGGTGATCACCGGCGGCGGCACGCCGTATTGCTTTTCGATGCGCGCGAACAGGTCGGCATGGCGCTTGATCATCGCGATGCCGCCTTGGATGCGGTAGCCCGCCGCCATGCGGTCGGAGAACTGCAGGAAGCTCTGCTGGAAAACGCCCTGGCCGTGGTCGCGCCGCACGATCGCCGGGTCGAACGCGAGCCCGTCGAGCGCCGCGAGCCCGGTCGCCGACACGCCCTGGGCGGCCGCCTCCTGGCGCACGCCGTCGAGCCAGCGCTCGAAGCTTTGCGTCTGGCAGTTGGCCGCGCGCGCCGGTCCGGCGGCCGCGCCCATGAGCGCCGCAGCGACGGCCAAGGCTCCGATCGCTGATCCCGTCCGCACCGGTCGCATCCCGCTCTCCCGCGCCGTCATTGCGCCGGGCGGGCGGGCGCGGTCAAGGGGTGGGCTTCCTTCAGTCCGGCAGCCGATCCAACCGCGCCAACAAGTCGCGAAACCGCGCCGGGATCTCGAGGGCGAGAACGTCCCGGTCGGCATTGGCCATTTCCCGGCCGAGCCGCAGCTGCACCTTGCGGTCGAGACGTCCGGCAAAGCCGGTCCGCCCGTTCACCGCCCGGCAGCCGGCCCCCGAGGTCGCGGCCTCGGCGAAGCCGATGACGGCGATCTCGCGCCGATCGGCGTCCACCAGCTGCATGCTCCATCCCTGCGGGTTGAGACGAAACAGCCGGGTCCGCCGCATGAGCGCCTGGGCCAGCTCGATGGCGTGCAGGCGGGCGGCGTCCTCGTCCGCCAGCTCCAGGCCGTCGAAGTCGTGCACGGCGTGCTCGCCCATAAGATTGAAAAAATACCGAGACATCTGCGCTCCCGCGTCGACGGCGTGAGCAGTCAGCGGGTGCGCCCAGCCCATGCCCGGCGTTACCAAAGCTGCACCACTCCGCTCGAATCCAACGCGCCGATATCGCGTTGGTTCCTGGCACTCTCTTGACCGAGTGCCGACGAGGCTGGGGGCGTACCACCGCTGAAACCCTTGCGGGAGTTCGCTTTCCCGCTATATCCAGGGCTCTCCGCAATCTCTTCAACAAACCGAGCCGGCCGCATGAGCACCGACGCCGATACCGCCGCCCCGACCGCCCAGACCCATCCGTTCCAGGCCGAGGTGGCCGAGCTGCTGCGCCTGATGGTCAACGCGGTCTATTCCGAGGCCGACGTCTTCCTGCGCGAGCTGATCTCCAACGCGTCGGACGCCTGCGACCGGCTGCGCTACGAGGCGATCGCCACGCCCGACCTGCTCGCGGCCGGCGGCGCGCTTTCGATCCGCATCGCGCCCGACCCCAAGGCCGGGACCTTGACCGTCGCCGACACCGGCATCGGCATGGGCCGGCAGGAGCTGATCGACGACCTCGGCACCGTCGCCCGCTCCGGCACCCGCGCG
>DASPVJ010000160.1:0-14377 GCA_035622435.1 Xanthobacteraceae bacterium
CCGATGCCCTTGCCCTGGTGCTCGGGCAGCACCGCAATGTCGACGAGTTGAAGGAAACAGCCGCCGTCGCCGACGATGCGGCCCATGCCGACCAAAGCGCCGCGCTGCACGACCGAAACGCCGAAATAGGTGGCGGCGAGCCCCACGCGCGCCGCCTCGACGGTCTTGGGGCTCAGCCCGGCGGCAACGCGCAATCGGCAATAGTCCTCCACCCCGGGCGGCGTCGGCAGCAGTGCGTAGCTTTCGTCCATCGCCGAGACCGCTGCGACCTCACTCGATCGCCGCGTACACCCGGTCGTCGTGCGGGGCACCGAGCATCGGCCCGAGGTTCGCGCGGAACCGCCGCGTGTGTTCGGCCATGCCATGGGCGTCGAACGCCTTGTGGTCCTGCCACACCTCGACGACGGTGAAATGGTTCGGACGGCTGGTCTGCTGCACCACCTCGAACATGACGTTGCCGGCGTCCCTGCGGCTGGCGTCAACCAACGTCTTGAGCTCGCCGATGACCGCGTCCTTGCTCGGCGGCGGCACGTCGACGTGGGTCACCACCCAGACGGCGTCGCGGCTCGACCCCGGCATGCGGGGAGCAACCGCCAGCGCGTTGTGCACCCGCTCGTCGGGCGGCGCATTGCGGATGGGGCCGAGCTTCTCGTTGAACTCGGCATAGGGCCGGGCCTTGCGATGCGCGTCGAACGAGGCCTGGTCCTTCCATGCCTCGATCACCACGAAGCGGTTGGGCCGGTCGCGTTCCTGCACCACCTGGAAGCGCAGGTTGCCGTCCTCCTTGCGGCTCGCGGCGTCGAGCGCCTTGAGGAGCGCAAGCCCCTGGCCAACGGCACCGGGCGCAACCTCGACGTAGGTCGCCCCGTAGACGGCGGCGTCCTGGGCGAAGCCCTGGATCGACCCGGCCGGCAGCAACGCCGCGGCGAACATCATGACAAGCAACGGGCGCATCGGTTCCTCCCTGGCTATTTGGGCTTTTGTCTGCGCGAATAGTGAGTAGCGAATAGCGAATGGCAAGTCGAGCTTGTCGCTCTTCCCCCACCATTTGCCATTCGCTATTCGCTTTCTTTGCGCGGAATCACCAACGCATCGAGGGCCACGGCGCCCTGCCCCTTGGCCCGCACCAGGAACGGGTTCACGTCGATGCTCTCGATCGCGCCGGCTTGCGCGGCGGCGATCACCGACAGGCGGGCGAGCGCCGCGGCGAGCGCATCGATATCGGCCGCCGGCCGCCCGCGCACGCCCGCGAGGAGGCGGTACGCGCGGATCTCGCGGATCATCCGCTGCGCCTCGTCGAGGCCGAACGGGGCCGCGCGGAACACGACGTCGCCCAGCGCCTCGACCAAAATGCCGCCGAGGCCGAACATCACCACCGGGCCGAACGCCGGATCGCGGGCGACGCCGAGCACGGTCTCGACGCCGTCGCCGATCATCGGGGCGACGACGAAGGTCTCGACCGGCCGGCCGGTCTTTGCCGCCACGCCCGCGGCCATGGCCGCATAGGCCTCGCGCAGCGCGGCGGGCGAATTGAGACCGAGCGCCACCCCGCCGACGTCGCTCTTGTGCAGGATGTGGGCGGCGGCGACCTTGAGCGCGACCGGGTAACCGAGCGCGGCCGCCGCCGCCTCGGCCTCGCCCACCGAGCCGACCAGCCGCGCGTCCACCACCGGCAGGCCGGCGGCGCCGAGGAACCGCAGCGAATCGAACTCGGACAGCGGGCCGCCGCACGCGAGCGCCGGCATCGCCGGCGGCGGTTCGGGCGGCCGATCCGTGCGCTCGAAATGGTGGCGGAAAGCCGCGAGCGCCGCGACCGCGCGCACCGCGTTCACCGGCTCCTCGTAGCTCAGATAGCCGAGCGCCTGCAGGCCGGCGCGAAACTCCGGCGGCGAGATCGCCGCCGCCACCAGCAATAATTCCGGGTATCGGGTGCGCAGCTGCGCGAACTGCTCGAGCAGGCGCGCGGCGCGCTCGGGGACCCGCGCGCTCGATCCGATGAACGGCACGAGGCTGCCGTAGCCGCCTTCCGCCGCGATGATCTCGATCGCCCGGCCGAGCAGGCTGAAGTCGTTGACGACCTGGCCGGTGATGTCGATCGGGTTGCGGGTCGCCGCGAACGGCACCAGTTCCTTGATCTTGTCCTGCGGCGCCTGGGGCATCGCGGCAACGTCGAGCCCGCGATCCGCGGCCGCATCGGCCATCAGCACGCCGACCCCTCCCGATACGGTCACGAGCCCCACGCGGTCGTTTGCCGGCGGCCGCGCCGTCGCGCAGGCAATGCCGATTTCGAGGAACTCCTCGATGCTCTCCGCGCGATGGACGCCGAACTGGCGGAACACCGCATCCCAGACGGCGTCGGCGCCGGCGAGCGCCGCGGTATGCGATTGCGCCGCCGCCGCGCCGGCCTCGGTGCGTCCGAGCTTGATGGCGATGACCGGCTTGGCGTTGCGTTGCGCCATCTCGAGCGCGCGCATCAGCTTGCGCCCGTTGCGGAAGCCCTCGAGATAGACCTGGATCGCCCTGGTGCCGGGATCTTCGGCGAGAAACGCGAGGCCGTCCGCCACGTCGACGTCGGCTTCGTTGCCGGTGGTGATGCAGTAGTTGTAAGAAATGTCGCGATCGAGCGCCATGCGGTGCACATGGCCGCCGAACGCCCCGCTCTGGGTGACGATGCCGAGCGCCCCGCCCGGCTTGCCGCTGAACGCAAAGGCCGGATGGAAGCTCATGTAGAGGCCGGTCGAGAAATTGACGAGACCGATACAGTTCGGCCCCATGATGCGGACGCCGCCCGCCCGCCCGATTTCCGCGATGCGTTCCTGTTGGCGCGCGCCCTCTGCGTCGATCTCGGCAAAACCGGCGCTGAAGATGATGACCGCGCGCACGCCGACGTCGATGCATGCCTCGAGCGACGGGATCACGTGCACCGCCGGTACCGCGATGAGCGCCAGATCGACCGGGCGGCCGATGTCGCGGATCGAGGCGAAGGCGGGCAAGTCCTGGATGATCGGCGCCCTGGGATTGACCGGATAGATCGGCCCAGAGAACCGGTTGGCCTTGAGGAAGGCGAGCGGCATGCCTCCGATCCGCGCCGGGTCGGAAGACGCCCCGATGATCGCGACCGACGCCGGCCGGAACATCGGCTCGAGCGAGGCAACGTCGATGTGGTCGGATTTCTCCACTTCACCTCTCCCCGGAGGGGAGAGGGAGGAGCACGCGGCTCGCCTCGACATCCATCACGCCGGCTCTGCCACCTTCGCCTTGAGATAGCGCTTCACCTGCTCGGCATCGAGCACGACGGCGGGATCGTATTCGGGCGCGTCCTCGAACTGCTCCAGGTCGTTGAGGCCGCAATATTTGTAGACGCGGTTGGTCACCGAGATCAGCCGCGCCGGTTCGCGCGGGTCGGCGTTGAAATGCTGGTGGATGGTGCTCGGCGGGATATAGATCACGTCGCCGGCCTCCCATTCGTAGCGCTTGATCTCCGCCTGCGGCTTCCAGTGATAGGTGTCGGTGATTTCCACGTCGCAGTCCTGGTGCAGGTCGTAGCCGCGGCCCTCGAGCACGTAGAGGCACTCCTCGGCGAGGTGGCGGTGCCTGCCCGAGCGGCTGCCCGGCGGAATCACCTGCATGTAGGCGTCGACCGTCTCCATGCGCGTGTTCATCTGCTCGTTGAGGAGGTGCTTGAGCAGCCCCTGCCGCGCCATCTCCCACGGCATTTCGGCGGGCCGCACGATCTTCTTGCGCTTGGCGTTGCGCGCGGGCGCCGCAGCGGCGTCGTCCAGCATGTCCTGATAGAGCTTCTTGTTGAGCCCTCCGGTCAGCCATGCTTTCGATTCACCCCAGGCCATAGCGCACCTCAGGAATGGCCATGATCATGATCGTCGTCATGATCGTGGCCGCGATCGTGATTGAAGTCGTGCTCGTGCTCGCGCGGCGCAAAGCCGACGCCGCCCGGCGCCGGCTCGGTCGGGCGCGGCTCGATGAGCTTCTGGAACAGCATGTTCATGAACATGTACATGGGCTTGCACTTCATCACCAGCGCGCGCGCCGGCTTCTTCGGGTCGGCGTTGAAGTGCTGGTGGACGCAATTGTTGTGCACCACCGCGACGTCGCCGGCCTGCCAGTCGTAGCGGACGCCGTCGTGGATCTCGTAGCCGCGGCCGTCGAGGATGTAGAACGCCGCCTCGTTGACGTGGCCGTGCTTCTGCGACTTGCCGCCGGGCGCGTATTCCTCGATGTGCAGGTGCAGCGTCTGGGCGAGGCCGTCCTTGGGCTCGACGTAGTGGCGGCTGTAGGCCTGCGGCCCGTCGATGAACTTGATTTCCTTGCCCCTGCGCACCCGCGGCAGCGCGCGCAGGCGGGCGAGTTCCTCCCTGAGCCGGTAATGCCCGGCGATGGCGCGCACGAACACCCGGTCCTTCTTGCTGTGGTAGTGATGTTCGGTTCCGGGCTCGTCTTCGGGCTCGGCTGGCATGGGCACCTCCGGCGGCGCGCCCGCCGTTGTCCTCCAGAACCGCCGCGAGATCAAGCGCGGGCCGTGGCGGGGAGCGCGGCGATCCGAACCCTTCAGGAGGCGGCCTCCGCCGCCGCGGGGGAAGCCATCCTAACATCGATCGGGAATACGACGCCGCGACGATCCGGCTGGCGCGGTCAAGCGCACGCGGGCTCGGCCGGTTGTTCCGCGCGGGTCGGTTGGGGTTGGACGAGGCGATAGCCGACGCCCAATTCGGTCATCACGATGCCCGGACGGGCCGGGTCGGCTTCGATCTTGTGCCGCAGCTTGCGCACCAAAATGCGCAGGTACTGAGTGAATTGGACGTGGCCGGCGCCCCAGATCTCCCTGAGCAGCTGCTGATGGGTGACGACGTTGCCGGCGTGCTGAGCGAGCACCTGCAGCAGCCGATATTCCTTGCGCGTCAGGCTGATCCGCGCCCCGTCGAGGGTGACGAGGCGGGTGACGAGGTCGATCGCGAGCGGCCCCGCCCGCACCACCGGGTCCCCGGTCGAGCAGCGCACATGCCGCCGCATGGCGGCGTGGGCGCGGGCCAGCAGCTCCGCCATGCCGAACGGCTTGACCACGTAGTCGTCGGCGCCGCTTTCGAGGACGCGAACCTTTTCGTCCTCGTCGGTGCGTACGGAGAGCACGATCACCGGAACGTCGGACCACGCGCGCAAGCGCTCGAGCAACTCGCTGCCGTCCATGTCGGGCAGGCCGAGGTCGAGGAGGATGAGGTCGGGCGAGCGCAGCGTCGCCGCCCTCAGGCCTTCACCGCCGCTGCCGGCCTCCAGCACCGAAAACCCGTCCAGCTCGAAGCCGGCGCGCAGGAACCGCCGGATCTGCTGCTCGTCGTCGATGACGAGGACGACCGGCAACGGTTCACGCATCGCACGCCTCTTTCATTTCGCAGGCCGCAAGGGGCTTGCCCGGCAGCGTGACCGAGATGGTCGTGCCGCACCGCGGTCCCGCGCTCGCGGCGTCGATGGTCCCGCCGTTGGCGACGACGAAGGCGCGGGCGATCCACAGGCCCAGGCCGGCGCCGCCGACATCGGGATGACGGGCGCCGCGGAACGAGCGGTCCCACAGCCGTCGCTGCTCGTCGCGCGTCAACCCGATCCCCTCGTCGCGCACCGACAGCACGACGCGATCGCCGTCCGCCGCAACGCGGATCGCGAGCAGCGAGCCGGACGGAGAATATTTCGCCGCGTTCTCGAGAATCTGCCCGAACGCCTGCTCGATCAGACGCGCCTCCACCTTGATCAACGGCAAGTCGCCGGCGATCTGCGTATCGATGCGGCGGCCGGCCAGCCGCGGGCGCCGGCGCTCGATCGCCGCGTTGACGATATCGGCCGGATCGACCCATTGCGCCTGCGGGCGGATGTTGTCGTTGGTGATGCGCGTCGCATCGAGCAGGTTCTGGATGTCGTCGTTGAGCCGCCCGGCCTCGCCGTGCAGCACCTCGAGCAGGGCGCTCAGCCGCGGGTCGCGGCGGATCGGCGGCGCATCGACGAGCACGGTCGTGGCGCCCAGGATGGAGGCGAGCGGCGTGCGCAGCTCGTGCGATACGGAGCCGAGCAGGGCCTCGCGCAGCAATTCCGTCTGCGCGCGCAGCCGCGCCTCGTCGATCAGGCGCGCCACGTCGAGGCGCCCGAGCGTCGTCGCGGCATCGGCCAGCACGTCGTCGATGCGCCGTTCGACGGCATCGACGATCTTTCCCGCGGCGCCGCCGAGTTCGACGGCGATCACGCCGAAATCGAACGATTCCCGCGATACGGCACGGATCAGCCAGACATGCCCGGTGCGCGCGTCGGTCGCCATGCGCGAATCGAGATCGCGCGCGGCGATCATGTCGAGGGCGGTCCGCCGCACCGCGTCGGGCAGATCGAGCCGTTCGAGCGACGGGTCGTCGCAGCGCTCGGCCGCGGTCTCGATGAGCATCGCCCGCGATCCCAGATTGTTCGAGAGATAGTCCTGGATCGCCGCATGGATTTCCGCGGCCTCGGTACAAGCCGCAAGCCGGCGCGAGAAGGCATAAAGATCGCGGACTTCCTTCTCGCGGCGGCGCGCCGCTTCGGCGGCGCGGCGCAGGCGCACGGCAAATTCGCTCGTCACCACCGCGACGCCGGTGAAGGCGATCAGATCGATGACGTCGCGCGGATCGGCGACGTCGAAACTGTAGAGCGGCGGATAGAAGAAAAAGTCCGCGGCGGCAACGCCGGCAAAGGTGGCGGTCAGCGCCGGCACGTAGCCCCACCGCGCCGCGCAGATCAGGACCGGCACGAGAAAGACCAGGGTGACGTGCTCGATAGGGAACACGCCGTGCAGAAACGACAGCACGCCGGTGATCGCGGCGACGAGGCCGAGCGACGCCAAAATGGGAAACAGGCTGATGTCGGCGAGCCGCTCGGCGGCGGCGCCGCGGAACACGCCGAGACCGGCCGCAAGCGGGCCCGGAACGGGCCAAGCGGCGGCGGGAGCACCGAGCCCCGACCAAAACCGCCAGCCCGATCGTCGCTCGACGGGCGCCGCTAAACCGCGATGGCTTTTCTTCGAATCGCCATCCCGCTTTATCTTATTGTCGGAGCATGATGTTCGTCCGAAAACCGGTACCCACTTTTCGGCATCATGCTCTAACCCGCCGTTCGCCGTCTGCGAGATTTCGTGCACCGTGCGATCCCCGTCTCCCAGGCAATTTTCCTGAGCAGGTCCATTCCCCCCGGCGACACTGTTTATGCAGAATCTATGCCGATCAACATAGCCGATCGATAAAAACCTGTCGGTGCAGGTATAGCCGCAGCATATACGTCGGCCGCCCGAACCATTCGGGCTCGGGCCAAACCCAGGCGCTTATCGCAAAATTCGCGTGTCCCCGCGCCGGACCGCGGGTCGTGCGGCCAGGGTCGCTCGGCGCTGCGGCGAGATGCTGTCCGGTCAGAAATGCCAGATGATGTCCGCCGAGCCGATCACGGCATAGTACTTGGTCGGCGGTATCGGGACCGGCAGGGCATTGGAGTTGCCGTCGAAGGCCGGCGCGTCGAGCGACCGGTAGTAGGCGACTTCCGGACGCAGCTCGACCTGGGGCGAGAGCCAGTGCTGCCAGCCGATCGTGCCTTCGACGTAGCGGCTCTTGACGCCGGTGCGCTGCCCCTCCTCGTCGTCGAAGAACTCGCCGCGCCAGGAAATATTGTCGAGCGCCGTGGCTCGATAGTTCAAGTAGGCCACGGCCGAGAACGTGGTCGCGGTGCAGGTGAGCACGTTGACGTTCGCGCATTGCGCGCCGTTCGGCGCGTTGAAGACGATCCCGCTGAACGGATTGGAGAACGGCGTGCCTCCGTTGGCGATGATGTTCTGGACCGTCGGATTGTTGACGTTCGGCACGTGATTTTCGCCGAGCATGTAGGTTTCGATCGATATGTGCCACTGATCGTTGAACTTGTGATAGTAGGTCAAGCCGTACCATTGCAGGTTATTGTAGCCCCAGATGCCGCTGTTGATGGCGTCGGCGCACAGATAGATGTTGTCGTCGCCGCTGTCGGTCTGGTAGCGCACGCAGGTGGTGATGGACGGAGTTGCGCCCGGATCCTTCAGCATCGTGGCGTTGGGGTAGAGCGGGTTGGGGAACGGATTGGGCATGGTCTGGTTCCAATGCCAAATCGCCGCTTCGGTTCCGACGGTCAGGCCAACCTGCAGGAACAGGTTCTTGGTCACTCCCCACGTGGTCTGGATGCCCTCGTTGGTGTAGTTGTCGTAGGCATAGGTCAGCGAGTGCGAATACATGTAGTTGTTGGGCGCGAGCTGCGCCTCGATGTCCGGCAGCGAGATGAAGCGCCCGACGCGGATCAGCAGCCCGCCCGGAGCGATCTGCGGGATGAAGAGCTCCCCGTACACCATCGGGAAGTCGTATCCGTTGACGAGGTTCTGCCCCAGCAGCTGATAGCTCGCGACGCCGTAGGAGGTCGTGTAGCGATAGTTTTCGCCGTACAGCGCCGAAAACCGGAAGCCCCAGTCGATATGATCGCTCTGCACCGTGTCGGGCAGACGTTCGATATAGACCACCGCCTGGTCGAGCTGGATGGTGTCGGGCGTATACATGTAGGCCGCCGGGAAGTTGCCGCCCGGCTTCACGTCGTTGGTGCTGATGTTGCCGCCGACGTTGACCCAGCCGTAGACCTGCACGTGGGCGTCGCTCATGACCTTGCCGAGCTGGGTGTTGCCGAGCGCGGCCATCAGCGGGCTGTCGACGGAATTCGGCCTGGTCACGCCGAGAAGGGTCGAGCCGCCGTAGGGCCATTCGGTGAACGGCATGGGCGGCGTGGTCTGCGGCGTCGTCGGCCAGCCGTCGCGGCGGGACGGCGGCGCCTTCGGATCGGTCGGCGCACTGTCCTTGCCCCACTCGAGCCGGTAGTAGTTGATCAGGCGGGTCCAGAAGCCATCGCCCAGGTAGGCGTCGAGACAGCTGTAGTTCTTGTAAGGATCGCACTCTGCGCCGGCCGGCGCCTTGACGGGCATGTCGGCGCCGCGCGCCGAGCCGGCCGCCACCATTGCGACGAGCGCGAGACATCCTGCCAGAGATTTCCGCATGACGAGCCCCCCCGGGTCCGTTCGCTGTCCCCAAACCGCGCCGTGATCGTCACGTACCTCGCGCTAAAATGTCCATATGAATTTTCGAAAGAGAGCATAAACATTGCATAGCTAAACATCGCTCGGACGAGGAAAATGCGGCTCCCATCAACGATTGCAGGCCGGTTCCACCTGTGGCGCAAATGACACAGCGAGACCAGCTTCAAAGAATATCACAGCATTCAGAAAATACCCGCCGGCGGCGATCGTTTTCGATCCGCTGTGGCAATTCCATCACAACAAGCGCCGCCTCGCCGGGCGCGAATGCCCGACCGACGGCAATCGGCAATGCGCTGGTGGCCCGGCGAAAAGCTACGTGCCGTATATGCGGCTGGCGCCGGCGCAAAAGCCCGCTTGAACGACCGGGCCTTGCGTCGCGAGGGCGGCGCGGCGTTGTCGCTACTGCACCGTTTCGCCGTGCAGGTTGACGTCGAGCCCTTCGATCTCGACTTCGCTGCTCACGCGCAGTCCGATGAAGACGTCGACGAGCTTGAGGATGATCAGCGAAACGATGGCGTCGTAGGCCGCGACCACCACGACGCCCTTGATCTGGTTGAGCACTTGCGGGCCGTTGCCCTCGATCCACCCGGACGTGCCGCCGTACTCGCCGACGGCGAAGACCCCGGTGAGAATGGCGCCCGCCGCGCCCCCGACCGCATGCACACCGAAGCAATCGAGGGCGTCGTCATAGCCAAGAGCCGCCTTGAGCCACGTAACCGCCATGTAGCAAATCACGCCGGCCGCAACGCCGATGGCGAGCGCGCCGGCGGGGCCGACGAAACCGGACGCCGGCGTAATCGCCACGAGGCCGGCAACGGCGCCCGAGCAGATGCCGACGAGCGTCGCCTTGCCGCGGTGCGCCCACTCGAAGAACATCCACGCGAGGCCCGCCGTCGCGGTGGCGACCTGAGTGACCGTCATGGCCATGCCGGCCTGCATGCCGGCCGAGACGGCGGAACCGGCGTTGAAGCCGAACCAGCCGACCCACAGCAGCGAGGCGCCGATGAAGGTCAACACCACGTTGTGGGCGGGGGCGGTGTCCTGGCGCTTGCCGAGCACGAGGGCGCACATCAGGCCGGCGACGCCGGAATTGACGTGCACCACCGTCCCGCCGGCGAAATCGAGGACCTTGGTCCAGGCCGCGTCGTTGCCGCTGTTGAGGAAGCCGTCCGGGCCCCACACCCAGTGCGCGATCGGCCCGTAGACGAAGATCGCCCACAGCCCGATGAACCACAGCATGGCGGAAAATTTCATGCGCTCGGCAAAGGCGCCGGCGATCAGCGCCGGCGTGATGATCGCGAAGGTCATCTGGAAGCACATGTAGACGGCTTCCGGGATCGTCGGGGCCAGGGAGTTGGGGTTGCCGATGCCCTTGGCGATGTCGCTCTTGATCCCCTGCAGGAACGCCCGGCTGAGCCCGCCGATAAACGGCGTCCCTTCCGTGAACGCCGTGCTGTAATTGACGATTGCCCACAGCACGGTGACCAGGCAAGTGATGGCGAAGCTCGTCATCACCGTGTCGGCCACGTTCTTCTTGCGCACCATGCCGCCGTAGAACAGGCCTAGTCCCGGCACGGTCATCATCAGCACCAGGGCGACCGAGGTGAGCATCCAGGCGGTATCGCCGGGATTGGGCGCGCAGTCCTTGAGCGTCTTGGCATCGCACGCGGGCGGGGCCGCAGCGACCGCGGGCGCCTCGGCCGCCGGCGCCTGGGCGAGGGACACGTCGACCATCGCGACGGCCATGAACGCACCGACGATCAGGGCGCACACGAGGGCGGCAAGCCCGGCGCGGGAAGCTCTCTTGACTGCCATGACGTAGACTCCTGTCGGTCGAAAGATGCGGTGCCGGGTTCAGAGCGCGTTGTCGTCGGTCTCGCCGGTGCGGATGCGCACGGCATGATCGATTCCGAGCACGAAGATTTTTCCGTCCCCGATTTGGCCGGTTTTCGCGGCCGTGGTGATGGCGTCGACGACCTTGTTGACTTGGTCGGCCGCCACCGCCACCTCGATCTTGATTTTCGGCAGGAAATTCACCGCATATTCCGTGCCCCGGTAGATCTCGGTGTGCCCCTTTTGGCGCCCGTAGCCTTTGACCTCGGTGACGGTCAGCCCGTGCACCCCGACGGCGGTCAAGGCGTCGCGCACCTCGTCGAGCTTGAACGGCTTGATGATGGCCATGACGATTTTCATGGGTGTCAATTCCCCGCTTGACCCGGCTCGGCGCGGCGGCCGACGGCAGCCTCGGCGACGCCGCCCCATGAGGACGCATCCCCTTGGGGCATCGCGTCACCGGGGAGTCAAGTCCCGTGCCATGTTCCGCCAGGGCCGCTAACGCACTAGAAAACGCTGGAATTTTTGCGTACACCGGCGTCCGGAGGAAACGCCGCTCGGCGCCTCCGCGTAAAAATGCGGCAGACAGCCTATTTTGTTAGCGCCGCCGCGGGATACCGGCGCGGCCTTGCGATGGCTGCCAAAAAAGGCGCGGTTCACGCAGCTTTTGCGAAGCCGTAGAGCGCCTCCGGGTTCTCCACCAGGATGCGCCTGCGGGTGGCCTCGTCGGGAGCCCATTGCGCCAGGAGGTCGAACAGGACCGCGTCGTCCGGCTTGTCCTTCTCGGTCGGGTGCGGCCAGTCGCTGCCCCAGACCATGCGTTCGGGCGCCGCCTTGACGTAGGCATGCGCGACCGGCGTCGCGTCCGCGTAGGTGGGCGGGCCGACTTTCGTGTCCTGGTAGGCGCCGGAAAGCTTCACCCAGGTGCCCCCCTTGTCGATCAGCTTGCGCATGGTCTTGAACGCGGGCGATTCGACCCCGGCGTCGCGCGGAACGTGCGCCAGGTGATCGAACACCAACGGCGACGGCAGACGCAGCAGCAGCGCCTCGATCTCCACGATCAGTTCCGGCTTGGCGTTGATCTGAATGTGCCAGCCGAGGTCGTTCACCCGCTGCGACAGCGGCTCGAGCATCTCGACCGTGGTGGCGCCCGCCTGCACGAGGTTGAACCGGGTGCCGCGTATGCCGAGCCCGTTGAGCCGTTTGAGCTCGGCGTCGGTGACTCCGGCGTCGACGACGGCAACGCCGCGCACGTTGGCGCCAAGTTGCGCCATGCCGTCGAGGGTGCAGCTGTTGTCGGTTCCGTAGGTCGAGGGCGTCACGATCACGTTGCGGGTGGTGCCGATGCGCTGCTGCAACAGGCGATAGTCGGCGACCAGCGCATCGGCCGGCTTCAGGGTCGCATTCGCAGCCACCGGAAAGCGCGCGTTGTAGACGTGCATGTGGCAGTCGCAGGCGTTGGCCGGCGCCTTGAGCTTGGGCGGCTCGGTGCCGGCCGACCAGGGCACGGTTTGGGCGTGGCCGCTGCGAACCGACAGGCCGGACATCGCGGCCATTACGGCCGCCGAGGCACCTTTGAGAAAATCGCGACGTGCAACCATGGCTTCCTCCCGATTGGCGCCGACTGTCGCGGCGATCGGGCGAGTATAATCGCACGGCGGGCGTGTTCCAAAGCGCGCGCCACTCGTTTAGGCTTTCCGCAACGCCTTACAGGGGAGATCGACCCATGCTGGTGCGCATCCTGGCGGCGATTGCCGCCCTCGCCGCCGCCGCCTTGCCGGCCGCCGCGCAGACCCTCGACAAGATCAAGCAACGCGGCGTCCTCGTGGCCGGCAGCAAGGCCGACTACAAGCCGTTCGGCTTTCGCGACCCGAGCGGCACTATCGTCGGGTTCGAGCCGGATCTGGCGAAGGACGTGGCCGACCGGCTGGGCGCGAAGCTCGAGCTCGAACCGGTCGTCTCGTCGAACCGCATGCAGTTCCTGCAGCAAGGCAAGATCGATCTGATGATCGCCACCATGAACGACACGGCGGAACGGCGAAAGATCGTCGGCATCATCGAGCCGGACTATTACGCCTCGGGCGTCAACGTGTTCGCGATCAAGAAGGCGGCGCTCAAATCCTGGGACGAGCTCAAGGACCAGAAGATCTGCGCCATCCAGGGCGCCTGGTACAACAAGACGATCGCGGAGAAATACGGCGCCGACATCGTCGCGTTCAAGGGAACGGCCGAGGCCGAGACGGCGCTGCTGCAAGGCAACTGCATCGGCTGGGTCTATGACGACACCTTCTTCGTCGAACGCCTCACCGACCCGAAATGGGCGGCCTACGACATGCCGCTCGAATCCATCCTGGTCGAGCCGTGGGGCCTCGCGGTCAAGCTCGAGGAGCGCGACGGACCGTGGGGGCAGTTCATGGCCAAGACGGTCGCCGACTGGCACAAGAGCGGCAAGCTGATCGAGCTGGAGAAGAAGTGGAGCATCCCGCCGTCGCCCTTCCTCAAGAAGATGCACGAACAGGCGATGACGCAGTGAAGCAACGAGCCCTCTCCGCTCTTCCCCTCCCCCTTGTGGGGAGGGGCGAGGGGTGGAGGTCGAGCGGATTCGCGCGTTTGTTTGCATCACTCCACCCCGACCGCGTGCGCCTCGCTCATCACAGCCGACGCTCCGCGTCGGCATTCTTCAACATAAGAACGGCGGCCGGAGGCCGCCCATGCGACCCTCCCCGACTCATCGATCCGTCGCGAGCGTAGCCGGCGACGGATCGGAAGAATCCGGGGGAGGGTGACAATCATGGACCTGCAGCCGATCTGGGACTGGTTCCGGGCGCTCCACGACACGACCGGAATCAACCTGACGATCTTCTACGATCCGTTCGACCGGGCGCGGTTTTTCAACGGCTTCCTGACGTCGCTCCGCTTGATGGGCATTTGCCTCGCCGCGAGCGTCGCCATCGGCGTCGTCGGCGCGTGGATCCAGGGCTCGCACCTGCGGCTCTTGCGCGCGGTCACCCAGGGCTACATCCAGTTCTTCCGCAACACGCCGCCGCTGGTGCAACTTTATTTCTTCTATTTCGCCCTGGGATCGTACCTGCGGGTGACCGGCCCGAGCGGGATCGCGGTCCCGGTCGTCTCCAACTTCGCCTGGGCGGCGATCGGCCTGTCGCTTTACGCCGGATCGTTCAACGTCGAGATCTTCCGCGCCGGCATCGAAGCGGTGCCGAAGGAAACGATCGAGGCCGCCGAAGCGCTCGGCTACAGCCGGCTGAAGGCCTACGTCTACGTGATCCTGCCGCTGGCTTTCCGCATCAGCCTTCCGGCGCTCAACAACAACCTGGTCAACCTGGTGAAGACCACGACCATCGCCTACGCCATCGCGGTGCCGGAAATGCTCTACGTCGCCAACCAGATCTGGTCGGACGAGCTCAA
>DASPVJ010000161.1:0-8308 GCA_035622435.1 Xanthobacteraceae bacterium
TCCTGCTTACGCACATGCATCCGGACCATTCGGCGGGGCTCACCGATCTTGCGACCGGTCGGCGCAACTTCGTCAATGCCGAGCTCGTGGTGCACGAGAACGAACCGCGCCATTGGAACGACGATGCCGCCATGGCGCGCGGCAGCGAGCGGGAGAAGAAGCTGTTCTTCCAGCAGGCGCGCGAGCAGATGGCGCCCTATCGCGACCGCATGCGCCTGTTCCGCGCCGGCGAGGTCTTTCCCGGCGTGACCGCCATTGCGGCGCACGGCCACACGCCAGGCCATACGGCGTTCCTCATCGCGTCCGGCAACGACCAGCTGTTGATCTGGGGCGACACCGTGCACGTGCCCGAGGTGCAGGTGCCGCGCCCGGACGTGACGGTCGTGGTCGACACCGATCCGGCCGGCGCCGCCGCCTCGCGCCGGCGCATCCTCGACATGGCGGCCACCGACCGGCTGCCGGTGACCGGCATGCACCTGCATTTCCCCGGCTTCGGCCACGTCGCGCGCCGCAACGGCAGCTACGCGTTCGTTCCGGAAGCGTGGCAGCAAACCTTGTAACCGGATCGCACCGTTTGTTTGGTCGCGTTCGGCGGGTCACGCGGGCCTCGCCCGCCAGCCCACCCTATGGCATCCCGGCGATGGCGCGGGCGTCGCCGGTCAGTTCGAGAATGTGCATGCCGGTGTTGGCGCGGTCGACCACGTAGATCAACCCGCGGTCGTCGACCTCGACGTTGTTGCTCTGGATCGCCACCTTGCAGCGCTCCTCGCCGCCGATCTTGAGGCAGCGCTTGTCGGTCTTCTCGGTGATCGCCGGGATGAAATAGCCCGCCTCCCGCGGACGGTAGGGATCGCGGATGTCGAGCGCCCGCACGCCGGCGTTGAAGAAGGCGACGAACACGAGCTTCTTGTCGAACATCGGCGGCATGAACTCGTTCGACGAATGCGCGCCGAACCGGCCGCCGCGCTGGCAGAAGTTTCCGCTCGCCTCCGGCACCGTGTAGTTGGAGATGATCATCGGCCGCTTCTCGATCGTCACGTCGGCGAACCACACCATCTGGCGCGGCTCCTGGCACTCGTTGAGGATTTCCTCGTCGACGATCATCACGATGTCGCGGATGCCCTCCTTGTCCCCGGCGAACTCGGCGATCGGCATCTTGAGCAGCGGCAGCGTCGTATGCGCGCCGTTGACCGGCGTCATTTCGAGCCGTCCGACTTCGGGATAGCGCAGGTTCTCCGGCGTCGGCTCCTTCGGCCCGTTGATGAGCTTGTCGCGGTCGACGATCTGCAGGATGCCGCCCTTGTTGGTGCCGTAGCCGAAATAGATGCGGTTGACCTGCGGTCCGGCGGAGATCATGCCGTGCAACTCGGTCGGCACCGCGCCGGTGGCGCCCGGTTCCTGGCCCGGCAGGCCGAAGTCGCGGATCTTCACCGGGTGCGCCGGGTCGGAGAGATCGTAGACCTGGGTCATGCGCGGGACGCGCCAGCCGGGCACGCCGGACACCAGAAAGGCGATGCCGGTGTCGCACTCCCACCAGCTTTTATGGGTGTCGCGCAGCCCCTCGACGATGCGGGTGATCAGGGCCGGGTGCGCCGGATCGGTGACGTTCCACATTTCATGCGCGCGGCCGCCGAACACGCGCAGCATGTAGACCATGGCCGGATCGCCCTTGGGCAAGCTCTTGCCGTCGCACACCCGCACCATCTGGGCGCCGCCCTGCTCGTAGGTGCCTTCGGTGCCCGGGACGTGGGCGAGATATTTCGGATGCGCCGGATCGGTCACGTCGACGAGCGAAGTGCCGTTGAACTCCTCGTTGCCGGTGAGCGGGTTGAGCGGCTTGGGGATCGCGGGCGTGCCGCCGTGGTGGCCGATATAGGCGATCCAGCGGTCGCCCTGATGGTGAATGGTCGGCTGATAGGCGCTGCGCGCCTGCAGGTCGTCATAGCCGACGAGGCGCATGTTCTTCGCCTCGGGCGGATCGCCGATCTTCTGCACCTGCGCCGCCGCCGTGCCCGCGAGCAGCGCCGCGATGGCGCAGGCGATCCAATGCCGTTGCATGCAAACGCTCCGAAAAGGGAGTAGCGAATAGCGAGTAGGTAGGCGCATTAGGCCGAAGGCCGTAATGCGCCGCATGCCCCGACCCGGCGCAATACGCTGCCGCTATTGCGCCCTACGACTCGGTTGTTAATTCCCTTCCCGCCAGATGCCGAGCGCTTCCTGCACCGGCCGGTCGGAAATGCCGAACAGCACCGCCTCGGCGCTCGCCGCGTGAGCGTGGCGCTTCCACGACGGCACCACGAACACGTCGCCGGGCGACCATTCGAGCGTCTTGTCGTCGAGCTTGGTCGTCCCCTTGCCTTCGACGCAGACGAAGATGCTGCCGTCGGTCGAGCGGTGGCTCTCGCCCTTGAAGCCCTTGGGCAGGAGCGAAAGGTGCGCCCCCATGGTCGGCAGCGCCCAGCCGCCGTTGACCGGGTTGGCGTAGCGCACCCGCGCGCCGTGGCGCTTGTCGATTTCGCCGGCGCGCTTGAGCCGTTCGAGGATCGGCCGGGTGCGCGCATAAGGGTAGTTGATGATCGGCGTCTGCCTGGTCGACGCGACCGCGCCGTCCGGCAACACGCCGGAGCCGTAGCGCGCCATGGAGTCGCCGTCCTCGCGTCCGGTCGACTGTGCTTCCTCGTCGAGATGCTCGGCGAACATGGTCTCGAAGAAGTTGACCGTCGGCAGGTCGAGCACGTCGAGCCACACCATCGGCTTGTCGGAGGTGTTGCCGTGGTCATGCGCCGCCCAATTGGCGGTGATGACGAAGTCGCCGGGCTTCATCACGGTCTTCTCGCCCTCGACCGCCGTATAGGCGCCCTCGCCGTCGAGCACGAAGCGGATGGCGGAGGCGGTGTGGCGATGGGCCGGCGCGATCTCGCCCGGCATGATCAACTGCAGCCCGGCGAACAGCGTGCTGGTGGCGCGCGACTGGCCGCGCAGCGCCGGATTCTCCAGCACCAGCACCCGGCGTTCGGCTTCCTTGGCGGTGATCAGTTCGCCCGCCTCGGCGATCAGCGGGCGCACATCCTTGTAGTGCCAGATGGCGGGCGCGCATTTCGAGCGCGGCTCGTTGATCACCAGGTTCTTCATCACCTCCCACAACGGCGCCATGTCGTAGACGGCGATGCGGTCGTAATAGGCCCGACGGATGGCCTCGACGTTGTCCTTGGGCCCGGGGGCGCGGCGCGTTGCGCTTTTCTCAGCGGTTGAGACCGCCATGGGATCCTCCATTCGGTGCGGGCAGTTGAATGAACGTCACTATAGCAGATGCCGGGGAACGCACCTAGGTTCCGCTCACCCGCACGATGAACTTGGCGAACGCGGCGAGCTGCTGCTTGATGATGTCGAGGGTCGGCTGGTCGGTGAGCACGCCCTTGGCGGCGTCGACCTTGGTTTGCACGCTGCCGATGAAGATTTCCGGCCGGCCGAAGGCGAAGGCGTCGAGGAAGATCAAGCTCTGGCGCAGGTGATACTGCATGCGCCCGCCGCCGAGCGGCCCTTGCGTCGCCGACTGGATCGCCACCGGCTTGCCGGCGAACGGCTGGTTCGGCATGCGCGACACCCAGTCGATCGCGTTCTTGAGCACGCCGGGCATGGAGTAATTGTATTCCGGCGTGACGATGAGGACGCCGTCGGCGGCGCGGACGGCGTCGGCGAGCGCCGTGGCCGGCGCCGGAAAGCCCTGCTCGGTCTGCACGTCGGCGTTATAGAGCGGCATCGCGATGGTCGGCGACGGCGTCAGCGTCATGCCGGCGGGCGCCAGCGGCGGCAGGCTCTTCGCCACCATGGCGTTGTAGGAGCCTTTGCGGAGCGAACCGCAGATGACGAGCACGTTGAGATTATTGATGTCGGCCATGATGGTTCCTTCGGGTTCGATGAAACGTCAGGCTGTTTAGCGGCCGTCGGGCGATCGTCAAGCCCCCGCGCGATTGATGCCGAAGGTATGCCGTGATACTGCCCGCGCGGCGCGGAGAACAGGCAGGGAGTTCGCGATGCCCGACGACAAGCGCAAAATCGGCTGGATCGGCATGGGCCGCATGGGTTTCCCGATGGCCGAGCGGCTCGTCAAGGCCGGGCACGCGGTCACGATCTGGAACCGCACACGCGCCAAGGCGGAGCCGCTCGCCGGCCAGGGCGGACGCATCGTCGAGCGTCCCGTCGGTCTGGCCGCGGTCGACGTGCTGTTCTCCATCGTGTCGACCGGCAAGGACCTCGACGAGGTGCTGTTCGGGGCGAACGGCGTCATGTCCGGCGGCGACGGCAAGCTGCCCGGCATCCTGGTCGATTGCTCGACCATCGGGGTCGATGAATCCGCCGCCATTCGCCAGCGCCTCGCCGCGCGCGGCGTCGCCTTCGTGTGCGCGCCGGTGAGCGGCAACGCCAAGGTGATCAAGGCCGGCCGGCTGTCGGCGGTGGTCTCCGGCCCCGAGGCCGCCTGCAAGGCGGTAATACCGCTGATCGAGGCGTTCGCGCCGCGGGGCGTGTCGTTCGTCGGCGCGGGCGAACTCGCGCGCGTCTGCAAGATCGCCCACAACGTGATGCTCGGCGTCGTCATCGAGAACCTGATCGAGATCACGCTCCTGACCAACAAGATGGGCGTGCCGCGCCACGCGTTCCTCGCGTTCCTGAACAACAGCGTGATGGGCTCGATGTTCACGCGCTACAAGTCGCCGGCGCTGGTCAACCTCGACTGGACCACCACGTTCACGCCGGAATTGCTGCGCAAGGACCTCGACCTCGGCCTCGCGCTGGGCCGCGAACAGGACGTGCCGATGCCGGTGACGGCGGCGGCGCGGGAAGTGCTGCAGAGCCATTTCGGCGCCGCCCATCGCAAGCCCGATGCCGAGGACTATTTGCGGAAGGATTTCGCCGCGCTCGCCGAGACGATGGCGCTGATGGCCGGCATGACGCTCACGAGCGAAAACAAGAACGTGCCGACGGGGCTGGAAAGTTAATCCCTTCCCCGAAGGGGGAGGGATAAGAAAGTCAGCGGACGGAAACCGCGACGGCCGCCGTGGTCGTGGGTTTGCTGGCCGCGTCGCCGATTGCGCCGGCCAATTGCCTGGCGATGCAGTCGTAGCCCCAATCGTTCATGTGCAGGCCGTCGGGCGACACGAACGTGCCGAACGGCATGTGGCCGATCTCATACCAGTTGCGCATGAGCGCGAAGCGCCGCAGCACGCCGGTGCCCTCCTCGCTCGCCTCGAAGCCGATCATGTCGACCATGCGCTGCGCCTGTGGCCGGGAGATCACCACCGGGGCGTATTGCGGATCGATCAGGAGGACGTCGGCGTTGGTCGCCTTGAGCCGCTCGATCCCGCGGTGGATCAACGACGCCTGGCCGGTCACGACCGGAAAATTCAACACCGCGTTGGTGCCCACCTGCCACAGCACCAGGTCGGGATTGGCGGGGATGACGTCCCGGTCGAAACGGGCAAGCATCTGCGCCGCTTCCTCGCCGTTGACGCCGCGGTTGAGCACCTTGATGGACGCCGCGGGGAAGCGGTCTCTGAGCAGCGCCTCGAGACGCCCCGGGTAGGCGGCGGCGGAGGAGCTTGCGCCGACCCCGAAGGTCGAGGAGGAGCCGACGGCGACGATCGTCACCGGCTTGCCCTGCTGGAGGCGGGCCGCGGTGCGGGCAAACCAGTGGCCGGTCGAGAAGGCGGCGGCCGAAACCGCGCATTCGGGCGCCTTGCGCGCCGGCTCGGCACCGGCCGCAAGCGCAGTCGACAGTATGAGAATGAGCAGCGCGGACGACGTCCGCGAAACGGCAGAAGCCAGCTTCATCGAGATCAGCCCCCAGCGTCCGTCCACGTTTGCCAAGCCCACCCCAATCGCCCGTTCTGATTCCGCAAAACACTGCAGGCGTATGTCGGTAAGTGTCATCCGCAAGATGAACGCCGGCTGAACGAAGGATGTGCGTTAACCCTATGTATACCAATGTATAATTGGGCTATACCTAGGCTTGACTCGGCGCCGCGCTTGTGCGCCGCCGGAGGGGCTTGGTTGACGCCTGCGGGGGAGGATGATTGGCTCCCTGCCGCTAACGCCCGCCTTGCCCGCCTGCCGCCCCATGCCGACGTCGCGCAACATCGCCGTCCTCTCCCACATCGACTGCCCGGGCGGCGGGCAAGTGTGGATCGACGGCACCACGCTCTACGTCGCGCACATGAAGGCGCCGGCCGGCACCTCGATCTACGACGTGGCCGACCCGCGCGCCCCGCGCCTGTTGGCGCACGTCGAGATTCCCGCCGGCTGGCATTCCCACAAGGTGCGCGCCCGCGACGGCGTGATGATCGTCAACCACGAGCGGCACGGCGAGAACGGCGACGCCTCGTTCGGCGGCGGGCTCGGCATCTACGACGTGTCGGCGCCGGCGCGCCCGCGCCTGATCCACAAATGGCGCACCGCCGGCGGCGGCGTGCACCGCTTCGATTTCGACCGCCGCTACGCCTACCTCTCCTCGACGATGGAGGGTTACGTCGGCAACATCGTCGTGATCCTCGATCTCAACGACCCGGCGCGCCCGCAGGAAGCGGGCCGCTGGTGGATTCCCGGCCAGGAGGCGGCGACCGGCGCGGCCGCTCCGGTCGGCGGGGTCAAGCCGCGCTGCCATCATCCGCTGCGCCTGGGCGACCGCCTCTACGTCTCCTACTGGCACCACGGCTTCTTCATCCTCGACGTGGCGGACCTGGCGAAGCCGCGCCTCGTCTCCGGGCTCAACACCAGCCCGGCGCATCCGCATCCGACCCATACGTGCCTGGCGATGCCCGAGAAGCTCAGAGGCCGCGCCATCATGGTGGTGGCGGACGAGGACGTGGCCAAGCTGCGGCCCTCGCCGCCGTCGTTTGCCTGGATCTACGACGTCACCGACGAGCGCCAGCCGCTGTCGATCGCAACCTTCGACGTCGAGGGCCTCGATAAGGACGGCGCGCCGCAGCCGGTCATGACCGGCTGCCATCAGCCCTGCGAGGTCGTCACCGGCACCGTCATCCCGTTCGCCTGGTTCGCCCAAGGGATGCGCCTCGTCGACATCGCCGATCCGTTCCGGCCGCGCGAAGTCGGCTTCTTCAAGCCCGACCCGCCGCCCGGCTGCGAGCGCGTGTCGTCGAACGACGTGACGGTCGACGCGCGCGGGCTCATCTATCTGGTGGACCGCCAGCGCGGCGTCGACGTGCTGGAGCGGGTGGCGTAAAAAAGCGACGGCTCGCTTCGATTCAGCGCTCGAAAACCTCGAGATCAACGTTCGTTGCGAGCGCGTCGACGAAATCCTCCACGCAGGCCGGATCGGCCCTGATCTCGGCGATGTCGCGGACTTTGGGCAGCGGCTCGCCGACCGCGAGCATGCCCTCAACGTGAACGTCGAGCGCGTCGCGCCCGCGCCGCAACGTCTCGTCGACGGTGCCGCCGCCGGCGATGCAGCCGGGAAGGAAATGCCATAGGCGCCGGGCTTTCCGTGCACCAATGCGACGACCGCGACCATCACCTTCTCCTGGAACAATCATGTGGTTTTGCAGAAGTTCGCGTCGGCCGTCAACATGCGCCATTACCCTTCTGCGTACCTTGCGCCACATTCCGGGGACGCGTAACTGAAAGTCGACAACACGATGGAACGACGCATGGCGGCGCTGCGCTTCAATCCGGCGGACCCGGCGACCAACGCCGATCCGTTTCCGATCTTCCGCCGGCTGCAGGACGAAGACCCGGTGCACTGGTGCGACGCGCTCAAGGGCTGGGTCGTCACCCGCTACGACGACGTGCGCGCGGTCGCGCTCGACCGCGAGATGTCGGCCGACCGGGTGCGGCCGTTCTTCGCCGTGCTGCCGGGCGAGGAGCAGCAGAAGCTCGCCGACCTCAAGCACTATCTGACCCTGTGGGCGGTGTTCAAAGACCCGCCCGATCACACCCGCCTGCGCGGCCTGATGAACCGCGCCTTCACGCCGCGCGCGGTCGAGGCGCTGCGGGCGAACATCGAACGCATCGTCGACGATCTGATCGACGCCATCGCCGCGCGCGGCAGCGCCGACCTCATCGCCGACTTCGCCTATCCGCTGCCGGCGAGCGTGATCATGGACATGCTCGGCGTCCCGCGCAGCGACCTCGCGGCGATGAAAGCGTGGTCGGACGACATCGCGCTGTTCGTCGGCATCGCGCGCACGACGCCGGACAAATACGCTCGCGCCCAAACCGGCACCCACGCGATGGCGGCCTATTTCCGCCGCCTGGTGGCCGAGCGGCGCAAGGCGCCGCGCGCGGACATGATCTC
>DASPVJ010000162.1:0-4615 GCA_035622435.1 Xanthobacteraceae bacterium
TCGCATGCGTGTCCGTCGCCGCGCCCGCGCGCGCGCAAGAGGACATCGCGACCATCGACCGCAAGGGCAACGAACTTTATCTGGCCGGCAAATACGGCGAAGCCCTGCCGTTCGTCCAGCGCGGCCTGGCGATCCGCGAGCGCGCGCTCGGCCCCGACCACCCGGCGCTGATTGTCGGCCTCAACAATCTCGCCGCCCTCTACGGCCACCTGGGCCGGCACGCGGAGGCCGAGCCGTTCTACCGGCGCGCCTTGACGCTGAGCGAGAAGGCGTACGGGCCCAATGACGCGAGAGTGGCCAACGTGCTCGACAACCTCGCCGGCCTCTATCACCTGCAAGCCCGTTACGGCGACGCCGAACCGCTGCTGCAGCGGGCGCTCGCCATCCGCGAGCGCGCCCAAGGCCCGGGCCACCCCGACGTCGCAAGGACGCTCGGCCGCCTGGCCCAGCTCCACTTCGCCCAAGGCCGCTATGGCGACGTGGAGGCCCTGCTGCGGCGGGCGCTGACGATCGACGAGACGGCCCGACCCGACAGCGCCGACCTCGCCGGGGTGCTCGACGCGCTGGCGCAGTTCTACGCCCGCCAGGATCGCTACGCGGAGGCCGGTCCGCTTTTTCGGCGCGCGCTGGCAATCCGCGAGAGCGTGCTGCCGGTCGACCATCCCGATGTGGCGATGGCGCTCAACAACTTGGCCTCGCTCGAGGAGGCGCAAGGCCGCTTCCGCCGCGCCGAGGCGTTGTACAAACAAGCCCAGGAGATCTACGAGCGCGCCTTCGGCCCCGAGCACCCGAACGTGGGGACGGCGCTCAACAACCTCGGCGGCCTCTACCACCGGCAATATCGCTACGCGGAGGCCGAGCCGCTGTTTCGCCGCGCGCTGGCGATCTACGAGAAGGCGTACGGCCCGAACCATCCGGATGTCGCCCGCGTGCTCAACAACCTCGCCGACGCCTACGGCGGACAAGGGCGGCTGGCCGAGGCCGAGCCGTTGCTCAAGCGCGCATCGGCGGCCTGGGAGCGGGCGCTCGGCCCGGACCATCCGGATGTCGCGCAGGCGCTCAACAACCTGGGTGGGCTCTATCTGGAAACCGGGCAGGGCGCCGAGGCCGAGCCGCTGTTTCAGCGATCCTTGGCGATCCGCGAGAAGGCGTTCGGACCGGATCATCGCGCCGTAGCGGAAGTGCTCGGCAACATGGCCAGGCTCGATCTGCTCGAGGGTCGCGCCAAGCAGGCCGAGCCGCTCGCCCGGCGCGCGCTCGCCATCAACGAGCGGACGCTCGGCCCGCTGCATCCCGACGTCGCCCGCACGCAAAGCCTCCTGGCCGACATCCTCCGGGCGCTGGGCCGCTTCAAGGATGCGCTGGGGCTGGTGGAAACCACGATCGCCCACCAACGGCCCGAGCCGGAGACGGCGATGCCGGTGCTGATGGCGGCCGAGCGCGCCGGCGCGATCGAGCTGACCCGCGCCTTCGACGAGGGACTGGCCGTCGTCGAGCGCGCCTCCTATTCCTCGGCCGCGGCCGCGCTCGACAAGCTTGCCGTCCGCGTATCCGCCGGGAGCGGCGCGCTGGCGGAACTGGTGCGCAAGGACCAGGACCTCGCCGCCGAGGCAAGCTCGCTCGACCGGGCGATCATGGCGGCGGCCGCCAGGCCGCCGGCGCAACGCAATGCCGCCTTGGAGCAGCGGATCAAGGACCGTCTCGCCGCGATCGCCGATGAGGCGGGTGCGGTGCGCGCGCAGATCGCCGCCGAATTCCCCGGCTTTGCGACGTTGTCCCATCCCCGGCCCGTGACCTCGCGCGAGATCCAGGCCCTGCTGTCGGCCGACGAGGCCGTGGTGCTGTTCCTCGTCGCGCAAAAGGAAAGCTACGTCCTCGCGCTCACGCGCGAGGCGGTCGCCTGGCGAACCATCGCGCTCGCGCGGCCCGAGCTGACGCGGAAAGTCGCCGCGTTCCGCCGCGGGCTCGATCTCAGGGCGGTGCGCAACAAAGCCGATCTCTTCGATCTCGACACGGCGCACGAACTCTATGCGTTGCTGATGGAACCGGTGAAGGACCTCATCGCCGGCAAGCACCTGCTCCTGCTGGTGCCGTCCGGCCCGCTCACCGCGCTTCCGTTCCAGCTGCTGGTCACGCAAAGCGCCGCTCCCGCCGTGCCGACCGGCGAGGACAAGGTCACCGGCGCGGATCTGGTGCGTTACCGCGACGCCGCCTGGTTGATCAGGCGGCACGCGCTCGCGGTGCTGCCGGCGCTCTCGAGCCTCCGGGTCCTGCGCACGCTCGCCAACGCCGAGCACGCGGCCAAGCCGCTGGTCGGCTTCGCCGACCCGATCTTCGGCCCCGAGCAGCCCGGCATCGGCGCCGCGCCGGCCGCCGCGCCGGTGCGGCAGGCGACCGAGGCGCCCAGCGTCGCCACGCCCTACGCCGACTTCTGGCATGGCGCGGGAGTCGATCGCGCGCTATTGGCGCGCGCGCTGCGGCGGGTCCCGACGACGGCCGACGAGCTCAAGGCCGTCGCCGCCAGCGTCGGTGCGGCGCCGGGCGATCTCCACCTGCGGGCGGATGCGAGCGAGACCACGGTCAAGAGCGCGCCGCTCGCGGACTACCGCATCGTCTATTTCGCGACCCACGGGCTCGTCGCCGGCGACGTGAAGGGCATCGCCGAGCCGGCGCTCGCGCTCACCCTGCCGGCGCAACCGAGCGAACTCGACGACGGCCTGCTGACGGCGAGCGAGATCGCGCAACTCAAGCTCAACGCCGACTGGGTGGTGCTGTCCGCCTGCAACACGGCGGCGGGCGACAAGCCCGGCGCCGAGGCGCTGTCGGGGCTCGCCCGCGCCTTCTTCTACGCCGGCGCCCGCGCGCTCCTGGTGTCGCACTGGCCGGTGATCGCCCGGGCGGGGGCGCGGCTGACCACGACGACGTTTTCGACCCTCAAAGGCGACCGCGTGGGGCGTGCCGAGGCCTTGCGTCGTGCCATGCTCCGCATGCTCGACGACCCGTCGGACCCGACCAACCCCTACCCGGCGTTCTGGGGCCCCTTCTCCATCGTCGGCGACGGCGCGGCGGGGTGATCGGCCGAGGCACAACAGTCGTCGGTGCCGGAGAGTGGGCGCCTTTGATTAAGGCAGCGGGAGATGGGCTCTGGCGTCGGAGCGGCCTTCCCGGCATGCTCGCACCATGCGCGAGAACCGCCTTGGCAAGCGCCCACGCGATCCGGCCCAACTCGCCAAGTTCATGATCGATATCGCCACGGCGCAGGTCGAGGACCGAGATCCGACCCCCGAGGAACAGGGGAAGGATTCGGCGGCGGCTTTGGGGCGCAAGGGTGGAAAAGCACGAGCTAAATCAATGACCGCTAAAAGGCGTGCGGAAATTGCGCGGGAGGCGGCAAAGTCTCGGTGGAAAGACAAGCCTTAAAGCGCGCCCTTTTTCTTCAATTCTTCCGCCAATGTTTTCATTGCGGCCAGCACTTCTTCGGGCGGTTTGACTTGGACTTGGACCTGACCAAATTGCGATTCCCATAATGTCATAGCCCCTGGTAGGGCTTGAGTAATAAATTTGAATGTTTGAGGAGACAGCCTGACCGCCATGTCCTCAACGATTGCCGTAGTGCCTTCACCTGGTTTTTCCACAATGTGCCCGAACGTCAGCACGAGATCGAATGGCGTTACACCTAATCGAAAGTGGTTGCTGTAGAACTCTCTGAAAGTGTCAGCCTTTTCCGTCCCTTGTGGCACACCTAATTCAGGCTCAAGTGGTTCATTCGTCATGGTACTTGCAACCTTATACTAGGCAGCGTCACTGATCCGCCGGGTGTTTGCACGAACGTTGCTTGAATCACTGGTCCACTGGCAAGTTTGATTTGAACGGGTTCTTGGTAGAGCCATTCAGGGGCTGTCATGTTTCTCGCCGGACGACGCAACGGGTACCCTATTCGATACTCGATCTCAGCTCCCGAAATTGCAAACAAAAGGTCGCTGACCGTATCAAGTGTCCAATTGCCGGGAGCGCCGAGCAAGTGGGAGATTCTGTCCGGGCCCTTACCCAGTCGGTCGGCAAGCTCTGCCTTCGTGATACCAGAGTCATCAAATTCGCGCTGCACCAACGAAAAGACGCGCATCCGATTGCGGGTCTGGAAATATTCCAAAACTCCGGGTGGAATTAGATCGCGGCCCGTTGGCTCAGACAGCGCGAAAGTTGTATGAGATGTATTCATTTAGCTGGCGTCCTTTGAATCGTGGAAGTCCGCAAAAGAGCTTCTCCCATTCGGTTTTGCAGCGCTCGACCTCTGTGCGCCAATGTTTGTCGTTCTCGATATTTTCACGGTAGTTCCAAATGAGCGCGACAAACGTATCGGTTTCGGAGAAGCAGCCCATCGCCCGTATTCCGGGTTGTGGGTCAAGACATCTAAAATCGAAGATTTCATACGCAATAGGCTCGACTCGCGCCAAGATCGCACGGGCATCCTTGTCGTGCGGGTCCTCGGCAACGGTGATAAAGCCGCCATCGGTAAACTCGTCGAATAAGCCCCTAAGCCGCGCATGTCGCCGTCCCTCCCAGGTTTTCTCCCATGGAGGGATTACGATTTCCGCTAACTCCTTGGATATGAACA
>DASPVJ010000163.1:0-2630 GCA_035622435.1 Xanthobacteraceae bacterium
GAATTTTCCGACTGGCCTTTCTCGCCGTGGCAGGCGAGGCACGGCGCCAAGCGCTCGACAAGCGGGGCCGCGACGGCGGGAAGCGCCGCGGCGGCAACTAATACCAACGCGGCAAAAACCGTCGGTGCCATGCGTGCCCTATTACTTCGCACGTCATGGCCGGGCTTGTCCCGGCCATCCACGGTTTGTTTGCGTTTTCAAGACGTGGATGCCCGGCACAAGGCCGGGCATGACGAGGGCGGCGGGCGCCGCCCTCGTGGCGTTGTCGCGTCGGCTCAGTGGCTGACGTTGTTGCCGTAGCTGACGCGATAGACCGCGCCGTTATAGTCGTCGGAAATCAACAGCGAGCCGTCCTTCATGACGAGCAGATCGACCGGCCGGCCGAGGTAGTTGTTGTTCTCGATGAAGCCGGTGATGAACGGATCGACCGACTTCACCGTGCCATCCTTGTTGAGCTTGGCGACGACGATGTCGCCGCCGATCTTCTTCGTCTTGTTCCACGAGCCGTGCCGCGCGATGAAGGCCTGGCCGCGGTATTCCGGCGGGAACGCGTTGCCGGTGTAGAACTTGATGCCGAGCGGCGCCGAGTGCGGACCCAGGAGGGCGATCGGCGGGGTGAACTCGTCGCACGAGTGGCCCCAGCCGAACTCCGGATCCGGAATGTTACCCTGGTGGCAATAGGGATAGCCGAAGTTGTCCTTGCCGGGCTGGGTCAAGCGGTTGAGCTTGTCGTTGGGCAGTTCCTCCGACAGCCAATCGCGCTGGTTCTCGGTGAAGTAGAGCTGCTTCAACGTCGGGTGCCAGTCCATGCCGACGATCTGGCGCGTGCCGCGCGCGACCACCTCCGGGTTGCTGCCGTCGAGGTTGATGCGGCGAATCTGCGCGTGGGTGGGCGGCGGCAGGCAGATGTTGCACGGGGCGCCGACGTTGAAATAAAGCTTGTTGTCGGGACCGACGGTCAGATACTTCCAGCCGTGCGGCTCGTCCTTGGGCAGGTCGTTGTAGATGACGGTGGGCTTCGGCTCGTTGTCGAGGTTGTCCTCGACCTTCTCGATCTTCGAGATTTGCGACAGCTCGGCGATGTAGAGGGTGCCGTCGTGCAGCGCGATGCCGTTCGGGCGGTAGAGGTCCTTGGCGACGACCTTCACTTCGCGTTTGCCGCCCTTGTCGACGATCGCGTAGATCTTGTCCAAGGTGCGGTTGCTGACGAAGACCGTCCCCTTGTCGCCGAGCCGCAGCGAGCGCGCGTTGGGTATGCCGCTGGCATAGACTTCGATCTTGAATCCCTTCGGAACTTTCAGCTTGTCGACCGGAAGCTTGTCGGCTGCGGTGGCGATCGGCGGCGGCGCGATCGGCGCCAACTGGATGTCTCCGGCCGGGCGGCCCTGCGCCCACGGCGGCGGGGGCTCTTTGGCGGCCGGCGTTTGCTGGGCGAGCACCGGCCAGCCGGCGACGACGAGCGCGCCGACGCTGCCGGCCAATACCACCCCTATTCCGGTTGAACTGCGTATGGTCATTCGTGTCCTCCCTCTGCCGGCGTCGGTGCTCGGCATTCCGCAGAGCCCATGGCCGGCTTGTTGAACTTGTACCGCTTTCGTCGCCGGTGACGAGGCGTGCCCGTTCACGAATGCGCGAAGGCGGTGCCGTAAGCAAGCCAAGCGCGCGCGGCTGCGCGGGCGCAGGCCCGTCGCGCCGAGTGTCCGATATTTTGCCGCCCAAGCGCAATCGATAGTTTGCCGAATGACCGGCCCCGCACGGGCGCGAGCGTATTTCCCTCGCCGGTAAAAAAGCCTAGATAGAAGGCGAGCCCGCGAGGACGACCATCATGCGCGACGCCTACATTTGCGATGCGGCAAGAACCCCGATCGGCCGCTACGGCGGCGCGCTCGCCAAGGTGCGGACCGACGACCTCGCGGCGACGCCGATCAAGGCGCTGGTCAAGCGCAACCCCAAGGTCGATTGGTCGCAGGTCGACGAAGTCTTCTTCGGCTGCGCCAACCAAGCGGGCGAGGACAACCGCAACGTTGCCCGCATGGCGCTGCTGCTCGCCGGCCTGCCGGATTCGATCGGCGGGGTGACGCTCAACCGCCTGTGCGCCTCGGGCCTGGAGGCGACCGGCGCGGCGGCGCGCGCCATCCGCGCCGGCGAGATGGACCTCGCGATCGCCGGCGGGGTCGAGTCGATGACCCGGGCGCCCTTCGTCATGGGCAAGGCACCGGAGGCGTTTGCGCGCAGCGCCGAAGTGTTCGACACCACCATCGGCTGGCGCTTCGTCAATCCGGTCATGAAGGCGCAGTACGGCATCGACTCCATGCCGGAGACCGGCGAGAACGTCGCCGAGGAGTTCCAAGTCACCCGCGCCGACCAGGACGCGTTCGCCTGGCGCTCCCAGCAGCGCGCCGGGCAGGCGATCGCGAACGGATATTTCGCCGCGGAAATCGTGCCGGTCGAAGTGCCGGGCGGCAAGGCCGGGCCGAGCGTGGTCGACAAGGACGAGCACCCGCGCCCGGAGACCACGCTCGACGGGCTCGCCAAGCTCAAGACGCCGTTCCGCAGCCCCGGCACGGTGACGGCCGGCAACGCCTCCGGCGTCAACGACGGCGCCGCCGCCATCATCCTGGCATCGGAGG
>DASPVJ010000164.1:0-5089 GCA_035622435.1 Xanthobacteraceae bacterium
TTCGACAAGGAATTCCTGCGCCTGTGGTTCATCGCGCACTGCGATCCCTATAAGGACGCGGTCTTGCCGGAAGCGCCGGCGGCAATGGTCGAGGAACTCGCGCGCCGCTACGCCGCCATCTTCTACCAGCTCACCGGCGAGATCGTCAGCGCCGTCGACGAGAACATCGCGGAGAGGATTCGCCGGAACCTCGCCGCGCAAATGCGCCGGGCGTCGTGACGATGGCGCCAGCGCCGATCCTCGACGTGCGGGCGCTGTGGAAGTCGTTCGGCAGTCACGACGTGCTGCGCGGCATCGATCTATCCGTCAAGCCGCAGGAGCTGGTGTTCATCATCGGCCCCTCGGGCTCGGGCAAGAGCACGTTTCTGCGCTGCCTCAACCGCCTGGAAGAGCCGACCAGCGGCTCGATCCTGGTCGACGGCGTCGACATGATGGCGAAGTCGACCGACCTCAACGCCATGCGCCGGCGCATCGGCATGGTGTTCCAGTCGTTCAACCTCTATCCGCACATGAGTTCGCTCGGCAACGTGACGCTCGCCTTGCGCAAGGTGCTGCGCATGGACGCGTCGTCGGCCGACGCGGTCGGGCTGGCGGCGCTGACCCGGGTCGGGCTTGCCGACAAGGCGCGCGCCTATCCGGCCGAGCTGTCGGGCGGCCAGCAGCAGCGCGTGGCGATCGCCCGCGCCATCGCGCTCGAGCCGAAGATCATGTTGTTCGACGAGCCGACCTCCGCGCTCGACCCGGAACTGCGCGGCTCGGTGCTCGCGGTGATGCGGGATCTGCGCGCCTGCGGCATGACCATGGTGGTGGTGAGCCACGAGATGCGCTTTGCCCGCGACGCCGCCGACCGGGTGGTGTTCGTGGAGGAGGGGGCGATCGTCGAGCAGGGTCCTCCCGCGCAGATTTTCGGCGCCGACGCCGGCGCGCGCACCCGCGCCTTCGTGAGCGCGATCGAGCGCTAGCGCATGATGCCGAAAAAACCCGCCCCGGACGCGATCCGGGTCGCGATCCGGGGTGGGTACCGGTTTTCGGAAAACATCATGCGCCAACATTAGGTTCTTGATGCAGCGCTCGCTCTTCATCGACAGCTTCTTGCGGCCGGAGCTGATCGCCCGCTACACCCCCGACATCCTCGCCGCCATGCTGGTGACGGTCGAGATCGCCGCGCTCGTGGTGGCGAGCGGCCTCGCGCTCGGCCTCATGCTCGCGCTCGTGCGCAGCTTCCGCCTGCGCCTGATCGATATCCTGATCGTCGCCTATGTCGACGTGTTCCGCGCGGTGCCGCCGCTGGTTCTGGTGCTGCTCGTCTTCTTCGGCCTGCCCAACGTGGGCATCAACCTGCCGAGCCGCGCGGTGCTGTGGCTGGTGCTCAGCCTGGTGCTCGGCGCGGTCGCCGAGGAGATTTTCTGGGCCGGCATCCTCTCGGTGCGCAAAGGCCAATGGGAGGCGGCGCGCTCGACCGGGCTCGGCTTCGCCCAGACGCTTGCCTACGTGGTGCTGCCCCAGGCGATCCGCCTGACCGTGCCGCCGCTCACCAACCGCACCATCGCCATCACCAAGAACACGGCGCTGGGCAGCGTCATCGGCGTGCCGGAAATCCTCAACGTCGCCACCACCGCGGAAAGCTTCATCGGCAACGCCACGCCGCTCACCATGGGCGCGCTCGCCTATGTCCTGCTGTTCATCCCGGTCGTGATCCTCGGGCGCTGGCTGGAGACGCGGTTCGCCTGGAGACGCGCCTGATGGACGCGGTCATCCAGCAATTCTTCAATGTCAGCATCATGGCGGCCGTGCTGCCGGTGGTGCTGCGCGGGCTCGGCATGACGCTGATCGTGTGCGCCGTGGTGATCCCGCTCGGGCTCGCCGGCGGCCTTTTGGTGGCGCTCGCCATGGGCGCGCGGTCGCGGGCGGTGCGGACAATCGTCGCCGCGCTGATCGACTTCTTCCGCGCGGTGCCGCCGCTGGTGCTGCTGATCTTCATCCACGCCGGCCTGCCGTTCGCCGGCATCCGGCCCACGTCGTTCGTGTCGGTGTGCCTCGCCTTCCTGCTCAACAACTCGGCCTATTACGGCGAAATCTACCGCGCCGGCATCGAGAGCATCGGCCGCGGCCAATGGGACGCGGCGCGCTCGACCGGGCTCGGCACCGTCCAGGCCGCGCTCTACGTCGTGCTGCCGCAGGCGGTGCGCAACGTGCTGCCCGATCTCGTCTCCAACACCGTCGAGGTGGTGAAGCTCACGTCGCTCGCGAGCGTGGTCGCGCTGCCGGAAATGCTGTATTCGGCGGACATGGCGCGCTCGCTCACCTACAACGCCTCGCCGATCGTGCTGGCGGCGTTGATCTACCTCGTCCTGCTGTGGCCGGTGGTTCGCCTGGTGAGCCGGATGGAGCACCGCGTCGCGGCTTGAGCCGAAACAGTGGAGAAGCCATGCGCATCGTGACCGTCGCCGCCGCCCAGATGGGCCCGATCCAGAAGGCCGAAGGCCGCCAGCAGGTGGTCGCGCGCATGCTCGACCTCATGCGCGCCGCCAAGGCCAAGGGCTGCGACCTGATCGTCTACCCGGAGCTGGCGCTCACCACGTTCTTTCCCCGCTGGTACATGACCGACTGGGCCGAGGTCGACACCTGGTTCGAGCGCGCCATGCCGAACGCAGCGACGCGTCCGCTGTTCGACCAGGCGAAGGACTTCGCCATGGCCATGAGCTTCGGCTATGCGGAACTGACGACTGACGGCCACCGCTTCAACACCTCGATCCTCGTCGACAAGAGCGGCCGCATCGTCGGCAAGTACCGCAAGGTGCATTTGCCGGGGCACTCCGAGTACGACCCCAAGCTCAACCACCAGCATCTCGAGAAGCGCTACTTCGAGCCCGGCGATCTCGGGTTTCCGGTCTGGCGCATGCTCGGCGGCGTCATCGGCATGTGCATCTGCAATGACCGCCGCTGGCCGGAAACGTTCCGGGTAATGGGACTGCAAGGCGTCGAGATGGTTGTGCTCGGCTACAACACGCCGTCGTTCAACGCCAGCGACCGCAAGGAGGGGCCGCAAAAGCGGCTGTTCCACAACAACTTGGTGCTGCAGGCGGGCGCCTACCAGAACGCGACCTGGGTGGTGGCGGTGGCGAAGGCGGGCGTCGAGGACGGCCATCCCATGATCGGCGGCAGCGCCATCATCAATCCGGACGGCGAGATCGTCGCCCAAGCCGCGGGCGAGGGGGACGAACTGGTGGTGCACGCCTGCGATCTCGACTTGACCGCCTTCGGCAAGAGGACCGTGTTCGACTTCGCGCGCCACCGCCGCATCGAGCATTACGGACTGATCGCCAGCCAGACCGGCGCCGTGCCGCCGCCGGAGGGGTGAAATAGGATGGGTTGAACGCCCGCGAAGCGGACGGAAACCCATCGTTGCGCTCAACCCATCCTAGAGCGCCGCCTGCACGGTCCCGATGGCCATGGCGACGGCCGCCTGGGTCGGGTCGATGACCGGCACGCCGAGCGCGTCCTCGAGCGGACGGCGGTGGCGGGCCATGCCGGCGCAGCCCATGATGACCACGTCGGCGCCGTCGTCCTCGACCAGCGCCCGGCCCGCCTCGACCATGCGGGCGAACGTGGCCTCGCTTCCGGTATCCGCGACGCTCACGTCGAGGGGTCGCTCGCCGGCCAAGCGGTCGATCAGGCTCATCTGCCGCAAATAGCGCGCGTGGCGGCGGATCGACCGCTGCGCCAGCGCGATCACCCCGAAACGGTCGCCGCGGGCGAGCGCGGTGAGCACTGCGCATTCGGCAATCCCGAACACCGGCCGGCGCGTGCCCTCCCGGCACAGGTGCAGGCCGGGGTCGCTGTAGCAGGCGATGACGAAGGCGTCGGCGGCGTTGTCGGCCTCCACCATGCGGGCGAGCGGCAACGCCACCGCCTCGACGTCGCGCTGGCTCTCGATGCCGAACGGGCCCTCGGCCAAGGTCGCGCAGCGGATCGCCGGGCCGTCGGAGAAACGGAAGGCTTCCAGCGCCTGGTCGAAGGAGGCGGTGACGGCCGGGTTGGAATTGGGGTTGATGACGAGAATATCGCCTTTACGCTCGGCCACGGCCGTGCCTCCTTAAGTCGATCCAACGATCACGGAGCCTGCGATGCCCGAACAACCCTACCACCTCGTCATCCGCGGCGGAACGGTCGCCACCAGCCGCGGCGCCTTTGCGGCGGACGTAGCGATCGGCGGCGAGACCATCGCGGCGATCGGCCACGGCCTCGGGCCCGGGGCGCGCGAGATCGACGCCCGCGGCAAGCTCGTCTTGCCCGGCGGCGTCGACCCCCACGCCCATATCGAGCAGGTCTCCGCCGCCGGCATCCTCAACGCCGATACGTTCGAGAGCGCCACCACCTCGGCGGCGTTCGGCGGCACCACCTCGGTCATCTCGTTCGCCGCCCAGCACATCGGCATGTCGCTCGACAAGGTGGTCGCCGATTATCACGCCGCGGCCGAGCGCGGCGCCGTCGTCGACTACGCCTTCCACATGATCATCGCCGACCCGACCGAGCAGGCGTTGAAGCACGACATCCCCAAGCTGGTGCGCGCGGGCCATGCCACGCTCAAGGTGTTCATGACCTACGACCGCATCCGCGTCGACGACGAGCAATTGCTCGACGTGCTCGCCGCCGCCAAGGAGAACGGCGCGTTCGTGTGCGTGCACGCCGAGAACCACGGCATGATCACCTGGATGGTGAAGCGGCTGGTGTCGCGCGGGTACACGGCGCCCAAGTTCCACGCGGTGAGCCACCCGCGCATCGGCGAGGCGGAGGCGTTCAACCGGCTGATCTGCTTTTCTTCCTTCCTCGACCAACCGGTGATGATCTTCCACGTGTCGAGCGCCGAGGGCGTCGAGGTGATCACGCGGGCACGCGGGCAGGGGCTAAAAGTGTTCGCGGAAACCTGCCCGCAATACCTGTTCCTCACCGCCGGCGACATCGACAAGCCGGGCCTCGACGGCGCCAAGTGGATTTGCAGTCCGCCCATGCGCACGGCCGCCGACCAGGAGGCGATCTGGGGCGCGCTCGCGCGCGGCGATTTGCAGGTGGTCTCCTCCGACCACGC
>DASPVJ010000165.1:0-6485 GCA_035622435.1 Xanthobacteraceae bacterium
CCGCCGCCAGCCTGCACTGCCGAGCCCCGCCTTTGCCAACGCCCGCGGTCACTATACATTACCGGCGACGCGCGAACCCCGGAGGACCCCGATGGCGCTGACCATGAAGGACAAGGCGACGCTCGCGGCCGACACCGCGGAGTGGCCGGAATCGCTCAAGCAGGAGTTCGCGCGCGAGGCGCGCGCGCCCAACGGCTGCGTCGGCAACAGCCTGGTGTCGGAGACCGAGCGGCTACGGGTATGGACCATCCGGCTCAAGCCCGGCCAGCGCTTCGGCTTCCACCGCCACGTGCTCGACTATTTTTGGACTTGCATGAGCGGCGGCCGGGGGCGCCAGCACCTGATGGACGGCGCGACGGTCGAATATTCCTACCAGCCGGGCGAGACCCGCCACGAGACCTACGGGCCGGGCGAGTGCAAGGTGCACGATCTCGAGAACATCGGCGACGCCGACCTCGTGTTCATGACGGTCGAGTCGATCGACTGCAGCGCCAACAAGCCGCTGCCGATCCCGCAGGCGATCCGGCCCGCGCAAGCGGCGTGATCTCCCTTTTCCCGCTTGCGGGGAGAGGTAAGGAAGGATCACAGCACCGCCGCCATGATCCGCTCGCGGGTCAGCGGCAGGTTGCGGATGCGGGCGCCGAGCGCGTGGGCGACCGCGTTGCCGATCGCCGCAGCGGTCGGGCCGTGCACGACTTCGCCGAGGCCAAGCGGCGGTTCGTCCTGTGCGTCGATCAATGCGATCTCGACCGCCGGCACTTCGGAAAAGCGTAGGATTGGGTACTCGTCCCAAGTCACCGAGGCGACCTTGCCGGCGTCGAAGCGCACGGCTTCCTTCAATGTCCAGCTCGCCGCCTGGATGACGCCGCCTTCTATCTGATTGCGGGCGCCGTCAGGCGCGATGATGAGGCCGCCGTCGACCGCGCACCACACGTGTTTGACACGCACCGCCTCGTCGACTTCGGCCTCGGCGACGACGGCGGCGTAGCCCGCCTTGTTCTTGTAGCGCGCGAAGCCCAGTCCGCGAGCGGTGCCGCTGCTCCGCTCGCCCCGCCCGGACCAATCGCACAGGCGCGCAACGCTCTCGATCGCCCGGCGGGCCCGCGGCTCGGACATGAGCGAGAGCCGGTAGGTTACCGGATCCTCGCCCGCCGCGTCGGCAAGCTCGTCCATGAACGACTCGGCCGCGAACACGTTGGCGAAGCCGCCGAGGGTGCGCAGCGACGACGTGCGCACCGGCATCCGGGTGAGCAAATGATGCACGACGCGCTGGCGTGGAAAGTCGTAGAGCGTCGCGGCGTTGCGGACGCCGCCGCCTCCCCCGGCGTCCGGCACGTCGACCGGCTCGGGCGGCGGCGGTGCGTTCGGCAGCGCCGTAGCGGCGAGCAGATTGACGTTGCCGGCCATGCCGGGACGCTGGCCGTGCACGGCGCTCCAGACTTCATGGGTCCAATCGAGCGGGCGCCCGCGCGCATCGAGCGCCGCCTGCATGCGCACCGTCATGGCCGAGCCGAACGGCGCGGCAGACAGTTCGTCCTCGCGGCTCCACTGCACCCGCACGGTGCGGCCGGGCAAACGCCGCGCCACCAGCGCCGCATCGAGCGCTACGTCGTCGGCCCCGTTGTGGCCATAGCAGCCGGCGCCCTGACGATGCAGGACGGTCACGTCCTCGGGCGCAAGGCCGAGCGCGCGCGCCACCGCGTTGCGCAACTGATAGACGCCCTGGGCGTGCGACCAGACGGTCAGCTTGCCGTCGGCGAAATGCGCCAGCGCGCAGGAGGGCGCCAGCGACGCATGGGCGATGAACGGGCGCGAGTAGGTCGCCTCCAGGACGCGCGCCACATTGGTGGCGGGCTGTGGCGCACCGGACTCCAGCACGCGGTCCTTGGACGACTGGCTCGTCATGAACGCCGGCTCACCCGCGTCCGCCGGGATCGCATCGCCGCCCTCCCAGACGCAGTGGCGGCGGACTACCTCGATCGCCTGCATGGCGACGGTTTCGTCATCGGCGACGACGGCAAGGAAATCGCCGTCGCGCACAAGCTCGACGCGGTCATGGGCGGCGCGCCGGATCGCTGCCTCGTCGACGGACTTCAGATGCGCGCCGCGCAGCGGCTGACGCACCACGCGCGCATGCTTGACGCCCGGCGGCGCCAAGTCGTGCACGAAGGCGGGGCCGGCGATTTTCGCCGGCAGGTCGACGCGCGCGAGGTTCTTGCCGATGATGCGGAAGTCCGCCGGGCGTTTGACCGGCGCCGCGCCGGAAGCCGGCCGCGCAAGGTCGATCTTCTCGTTGAGCGACCAATAATCGAAGCCCGTCGGCACACCGTTGCGCAGGACCGCGCCATCCTCGATCGCGAGTTCCCCCGGCGGGCAATCGAGCACCGTGGCGATGTGGTCGAGGAACAGTCCGCGCACCTCGGCGCACACCAGCCGGAGCGAGCCGCCGGATTCCTCGATCGATCGGCTGCCCGCCGTGTACCCTTCGTTGGGCGACTGGGCGGTGACGCCGGAGACGAGCCGAATGCGCGCCGGCGGCACGTCGAGTTCCTCGGCGGCGATCTGCGTGAGCGCGGTGAGCACGCCCTGGCCGAGTTCAACCTTGCCGGTGGCGACGCGCACGGTGCGGTCCGGCTCGAACCCGACCCAGCGGTCGAGGCGCGGATTATCGGTGAGGCTCTGGGGCAGCGGGCGCGGGCTCATCGCGCGCTCCCGGCGGCGCGTTCGACCGCGCGGATGATGCGGTTATGCGCCCCGCACCGGCACAGGTGCCGGTCGAGCGCCGCCACGATCTCGGCCCGGCTCGGATGCGGGTTGCGGTCGAGCAGCGCCTTGGCGGACATCAGGATGCCGGAAAGGCAATAACCGCACTGGCCCGCCTGCTCGGCGAGGAACGCCTGCTGGAGCGGATGCAGCGTTCCCCCGTTCGCCAAGCCTTCGACCGTGGTGACCCTCTTGCCGGCGACGGTCGCGACCTCGCGGGTGCACGCATAAACCGGCTCGCCGTCGATGAGCACCATGCAGGCGCCGCACTGCTCGAGCCCGCAGCCGAACCGGCTGCCGGTGAGGCCGAGCCCGTTGCGCAACACCGCCAGCAGCGGCGTCGTGCCCTCGACGGCGATGCTGGCCTTGCGGCCGTTGACGATGAAATCGACAGGTTCGGTCATGGACGGGGGCCCCGATTGCGGGGCCAACCTATCGCACCCTGCCGCGGCAGCAACAATGTGACGCTCGAAACCGATCGCCGGGTCGAAGATTTCCGCGACGAGGGCGATGCGGTCGCCACCCGCGGGGAGGTGCGCGTAACGCAACGTCAGTTAACGATTAGAACTTGCGACAATTTTAGGCATAGAGATTTACGCCTGTTTCAGGTATAAGGTATGCCAGCGCGGGGTCAACCGCGCGCAGTTGCAGAAACCACAGGGCGGAAATGGCCACGGTATCCCAGAGCGCGGGCGATCGCGCTGTCCCATCGTTGAGCGGGCGCTGGGGTCAGCTGATCTGCTGCATCATTTGCATGGTGCTGATCGCCAACCTGCAATACGGCTGGACGCTGTTCGTCAACCCGATCAACAAAACCCACGGCTGGTCGCTGGCATCGATCCAGTTTGCGTTCAGCGTTTTCATCGCGCTCGAGACGTGGCTCACGCCGGTCGAAGGCTGGATCGTCGACGTCCTTGGCGCGCGGCGCGGCCCCAAGCTGGTGGTGGCATTCGGGGGCATCGCCGTCGCCCTTGGCTGGATCATCAACGCCTACGCCCAATCCCTCGAAATGCTCTACCTCGGCGCGGTGGTCGGCGGCATCGGCGGCGGCGCCGTGTACGCGACCTCTGTCGGTCAGGCGGTGAAGTGGTTTCCCGACCGCCGCGGCCTGGCGGTCGGCCTGACCGCGGCGGGTTACGGCGCCGGCGCGGCGGTCAGCGTCGTTCCCATTCGCATGGTGATCGCTTCCAGCGGGTACGAGGCTGCCTTTTTCTGGTTCGGGCTGGTCCAGGGCGGCATCGTTTTCGTTCTGGCTTGGCTCCTGCGCGGGCCGGATCCCGGCGAGATGGCCGGCGCCCCACCGCCGAAAGTCGCGCAGACGGCGCGCAGCTATGCGCCCCAGGAAGTATTGGCCACGCCGGTGTTCTGGCTGCTTTATGTCATGTTCGTGCTGGTGTCGGCGAGCGGCCTGATGGCGACCGCGCAGATCGCGCCCATCGCCAAGGACTTCGACATCGGCGACGTGGTCGTGTTCTGGGGTGCCACGACGCTCAGCGCTGCCCTGATCATCGACAATCTCGCCAACGGCGCCGCGCGTCCCCTGTTCGGGTGGATTTCCGATAACATCGGCCGCGAGTACACCATGGCGATCGCCTTCGGCCTCGGCGGAATAGCCTATTGGCTGCTTGGGGCCCTCGGCCAAGCCCCTTGGGCCTTCGTCCTCTTCGCCGCCCTCATCTTCCTGACCTGGGGCGAAATCTTCAGCCTGTTCCCGTCGACCTGCACGGACACTTTCGGGACCAAGTTCGCGACCGTCAATCTCAGCCTGCTCTACACCGCCAAGGGCACGTCGGCGTTCCTCGTGCCGGTCGCCAATATCATCGAGTCTGCGACCGGCGGCTGGCACATGGTGTTCGTCGCCACTGCGATCATCAACTTCGTGGTCGTGGCGCTGGCGCTGTTCGTCCTCAAGCCCCTGCGGGGGCGGCTGCTGGCCAGAGGCTGATCGCAACCGCCCCCGGCACCCTGCGGCTTCGTACGGCCGTACGGTAGCTTGCGATGCGGCTGGTATAATGTATAATAGATCGACCTCCAGCTCCGAGATGGCACCATGAGCACAGCGCGCACGCGACCCGCCGAGGCGCCGCCCCGGGTCGTGGTTCCACCGCTTCACGACACGTCGACCTTCGCCGATCGCGCCTACGCGGCGCTGCGCGACGTGATCGTGTCCCTCAACGTTTACGACGAGCCCACCGAGGTGCGGCTCGACGAGCGCCAGCTCGCTCAGGACCTCGGCATCAGCCGCACCCCGGTGCGCGAGGCGATGGCGCAGCTCGAGCGCGAAGGGTTCGTGCGGTCGATCCCGCGCCGCGGCATCTATGTCGTGCGCAAGACCAAGCGCGAGGTGATCGAGATGATCACCGCCTGGGCGGCGCTGGAAAGCATGGCGGCGCGGTTGATCACGCTCAACGCGACCAGCGACGAGATCGCGACGCTACGGGCGATGTTCGTCACCTTCGAGAACGGCCAACTGCACGCCAAGCTCGACGAGTATTCCGAGGTCAACATCGAGTTCCACCAGGCGATCATCCGCATGAGCCACAACTCGGTGCTCATCGACCTGGCCGAGAACCTGTTCGCCCACATGCGCATGATCCGCCGCAAGACGATCGGCGAGGAGGATCGCGCCGACCGCTCCATCCGCGATCACATGAACATCATCCAGGCGCTCGAGGCGCGCGACACCGTGCGCGCCGAAGACCTTGTGCGCCAGCATGCCCTCGGACTTGCCGAGCACGTCGCCCGGCACGCCGATTATCTCGATTGATCGAGACCGAACGAACGGGAGGACCTCCCATGGCACAAGCCGCGACGCAGGAAAAACCCGCCGCCGAGGAAGAGCGCGAGCTGACCGACGGCTTTCACCTCGTCATCGATGCGCTCAAGCTCAACGGGATCAACACGATCTACGGCGTGCCCGGCATCCCGATCACCGACCTGGGCCGCATGGCGCAGGCCGCCGGCATGCGGGTGATTTCGTTTCGCCACGAACAGAACGCCGGCAACGCCGCGGCGATCGCCGGCTTCCTGACGAAGAAGCCCGGCGTCTGCCTGACGGTGTCGGCGCCCGGCTTTCTCAACGGCCTGACCGCGCTCGCCAACGCCACGACCAACTGCTTCCCCATGATCTTGATCAGCGGTTCGTCCGAGCGCGAGATCGCCGACCTGCAGCAGGGCGACTACGAAGAGATGGACCAGCTGGCCATCGCCAAGCCGCTGTGCAAGGCGGCCTATCGCGTGCTGCATGCCGCCGACATCGGCATCGGCGTGGCGCGCGCGATCCGCGCGGCGGTGTCCGGCCGTCCGGGCGGCGTCTATCTCGATCTGCCGGCCAAGCTGTTCGCGCAGGTCATGGATGCGGAGGCCGGCGCCAAGTCGCTCGTCAAGGTGATCGACCCGGCGCCGGCCCAGCTTCCCGCGCCGGCGGCGGTCAAGCGCGCGCTCGACGTATTGAAGGGCGCCAAGCGCCCGCTGATCATTCTCGGCAAGGGCGCCGCCTACGCGCAGGCGGACGACGCGATCCGCGCGCTCATCGAAAAGAGCGGCGTTCCGTTCCTGCCGATGAGCATGGCCAAGGGCCTGCTGCCCGACACCCATCCGCAATGCGCGGGCGCGGCGCGTTCGACCGTCCTCAAGGACGCCGACGTCGTCATGCTGATCGGCGCCCGCCTCAACTGGCTGCTGTCGCACGGCAAGGGCAAGACCTGGGGCGAGCCGCATAC
>DASPVJ010000166.1:0-3158 GCA_035622435.1 Xanthobacteraceae bacterium
GCCTTGCCTTTCACCGATTGATCTTCGAGCCGCATGGTCTGCTCGACCGCCGCTTGCCGTTGGCGGGCGACGAACTCGGCGCGGTCGCGCACAGTGTCGGCGAGCGGTTTGTCGGGAACCAGGGCATAGACAAACCGGCAGCCCAGAGCCTCGGCGGCGCGCTGGAGCGTATTCAGCGTGACGCTGCCGCTGACTTCCGACTGCTCAAGCTCGACGATGCGCGGCTGCGACACGCCGAGCCGCGCGGCGAACTGCTTCGTGGTCATGCCGAGCGCGTCGCGGATCGCGCGCAACCAGCCCTTCGGCGGACGCTGAGTCCGTAGCAACGGCCGCAGGGCGGCGAAACGGACGTCAAGATGGCGAATCGCGTCTTTCATGCGATAAGCTATAGCCTATAGTTATGGCAAAAGTCAATAAGTAACATCTTATCGAATCAGACCCCACTTGTAAGCTTTATCGAGGACAAAAGCGAAATACAGATGCAATGATAACACCCGCCCTACGCCCGATAGCGCGCGAAATCGGCGGTGCCGTCCCGCGCGATGCGCTCGGGCAGATCGGTCTCCCAGGTCAAATATTCGACCATCGCTTCGCTCACGCCGCCTGCCCGCTCGTAGGGCCGCAGCCACAGGTCGATCGGCTCGTCGGCCATGTTGGCGCCGTCCGCCGTCAATGCTTGGCCGGCCGCCTGCCAGGTGGCGTTGCCGCCCTTGAGGTAGCGCACCGGCCGCTCGGTCAGCGCGACGAATTCCGGCGCCGCCAAGTCGGCGAGCCGGCCGTCCTCGGACGTAAGCACGAAGCATTCGCGCGCGGGTAGGACCGCGAGCGCCTGCTCAAGCCGCGCACGGATCGCAAACCAGGCGCCGGCGATATGGCCGCGCCGATAGGCGCGGCTGGAAGACAGGTCGACGACCGTCGCGGCGTCGCGTCCCACGAGCGCCGCAAGCCCGGCGGGGCCGATCGCGAGATCCGGCTGTTGACCGAGGCCCGGCACGTCATCGGCCGGTGCCCCGCGTTCTTCCCCTGCCTGCGCCAGCACGAACACGTCGCGGAATCCCATCTGGCGCAGCCACGACCCCGTCATCAGCGCGCGCACCTCCTTGTCGTCGACGAGCACGATGCGGGCGCCGAGCGTGCCGACGTATTGGTCCGTCGCCTGCACCAATTGGCCGCCCGGGGCCGACACGCTGCCGGCCACGTGCCCGGCCGCATATTCGGCCGGGTCGCGCACGTCGAAGAGATAGAGCGTGCGCGCCGGGTCCCTGCGCAGCCGTTCAAGCGCCGCGGCATCGATGCGCGCCACGCCGAAGCGATCCGCCACGCGCGCGGCCGCGGATTGCGCCCACGTCAAGCCGTCCGCCGACGGGTCCGGGGCGCGGCGCGTTTGCCCGCTGTCGCACGTAAACCCGGCAAGATTCCAACCCATGGTGCCGTTGCGCAGCGCCACCACCCTGTTGGGCACGCCGGCGTTGATCAGCGATTGCGCGCCGATGATGCTGCGCGTGCGCCCCGCGCAGTTGACGACGACGGTCGTTTCCGGCGACGGCGCAAGGTCGCGCACGCGCAGCACCAACTCGGCGCCCGGCACGTCGATGCCCGTCGGGATCGACATGCGCGAATACTCGTCGAACGGTCGGCTGTCGAGCACCACCACGTCGGCACGCGCTTGCAGCAGCCGTTCCAGTTCCTCCGGCCCGATGTTCGGCGTTGCGTCCGCGTGCTCGACGAACTCGCCGAACGCCTTGCTCGGCACGTTGATGCCGGAAAACAGCTCGAAGCCCGCCGCCGTCCACGCGGCAACGCCGCCATCGAGCACGACGATGTCGCTGTAGCCGAGGCGCGCGAGCGTGGCCGCTGCGCGTGCGGCAAGCCCGTCGCCGTCATCGACGAGCACGATCCGGGTCGCGCGCCGCGGCACCAGGCGGAAGATGCGCAGCTCCAGGCGGCTTAGCGGCAGGGAGCGCGCGTGCAGCAAATGGCCGCGCGAAAAGATCAGCTCCTCGCGCACGTCGAGGAGCGCTAGCTCCCGCCCGTCGGCGAGCATCGCCCTCAGGTCATGCGGACTTACGGACCGCGGCACGGCTGCTGCCATTGCAAGGGAGACGCGTCAGCGCGTCGTGCGGGATTCCATCTGCGTCGCCACGCCCGTCGCGATGTCGAACTTGTGGCGCGGGATGCGTTCGAGGTCGACGCCGGTCACGCGCACGAACCGCGCCTTGGCCGGGTAGTCGATCGAGTGTATGCGGCCGTCCTGATAGATGCCGGCGTGACCCGGGTTGAGCCGATACTTCTTCACCGGCTTGAGATCGGCGTGGCCGGGCGGGCCGCCGTTCTCGGCGCGCTCCCACTCGGTCATGTCGGTGTACTTCGTGGCCTGGCCGTAGATCGCCCACGACTCGCCGTGGTCGTGCGGCGGGGATACGCGCGGCCCGTCCATGATATGGGCGAGCACCTGAAAGCCGAGCTTGGGATCTTCGTAGAGGATCTTCACGCCGGTCGGCGCGTCGTCGCCGCAGTGGGCCTGCACGAACTCCCGGTTGGCGAGCAGCCGCTCGAGCCGCGAGCGCACCTCCTCGCGCCCGGCCGGGCCGGGATCGCGCTCGAGCGACGTGCGGCAATCGGCGATGAACTGATCGAGATCGTAGGCCATGGATGTCTCCCTAGGGGATCCGTTGGCGCGACTTTCGCGCATCTGCGGGCGCGGCGCCAGTAGCGACCGCATAGAAGGCTCCCGCGCGCGTTGACAAACCCCGTGGCCGCCCCTCTTATTGGCCCGTTCGGCGGTCTCTTTCCAGCGAAAGAGCCAACAGGGAATGCGGTGCGGGACGAGGGTTCCAAAGCCGCAGCTGCCCCCGCAACTGTAAGCGGCGAGCGGAAGGCCCTCATGCCACTGGGATAATCCCGGGAAGGCGGCCTTGAGCTTCGACCCGCGAGCCAGGAGACCTGCCGCCGCGAAGCGCTGCTTTCCGTAACGCCGGGCGGGGTGTCCTGGCGGGAGATGATAGCCGGATGCAAATCCGGCCTCCGCCGGGAAGGGCTTATTGGCTCGGGTTCGAAAGGCGGAAGCACCGATGGTCTATTCTAAGCATTTTCTGGCAGCTTTGCTCGCAGCAGCTTGTGCAATGAGCGCCGGGCCCGCTCTCGCCCACCATGTGATG
>DASPVJ010000167.1:0-18698 GCA_035622435.1 Xanthobacteraceae bacterium
CAGGGTTGCCGACCCGCTGTGAACGTCCATATAAGGAATTGATAGAATTAACGCGCCCTTATGACTTCTGTCGAAATCTACACGCAGCAATATTGCCCCTATTGTCACTGGGCGAAGGAACTGTTTTCGCGCAAGGGCGTAAGCTTTCGTGAAATCGACGTTACGAGGAATCGGCAGATGCGCCATGAGATGTTCGAGCGCGCCAACGGACGCACCACGGTGCCGCAGATTTTCATCGGCTCAACTCACGTCGGCGGCTGCGACGAACTCTATGCGCTCGACGATGCGGGCAAGCTCGATCCGCTGCTCGCGCAGGGCGAAGGCAAGCCGGCATGAGCGGCGCAACAAGTGCGGCGTTCAAGGTCGGCCTGGTGCAGATGCGCTCGGGCATGGATCCGCAGGCTAATCTCGCGACCGTGCTCGCGGCGATCGAGGAAGCAAAGCGCGGCGGCGCTGCGTACGTGCAGACGCCGGAAATGACCAACATTCTGGAAAGCAAGCGGGAGCGTCTTCTCGCCACCATCACCGACGAGGAGCATGACCCGACGCTGGCGGCGCTGCGCGAGACCGCGCGGGCGCTTTCGATCTACATCAATATCGGGTCGCTCGCGATCAAGGTTTCGCCCGAGAAGGCCGCCAACCGCTCGTTCCTGATCGACCGCCGCGGCGACGTGATCGCTCGCTACGACAAGATCCACATGTTCGACGTCGATCTCGCCAACGGCGAGAGCTACCGCGAATCGCGCACCTACCGGCCGGGCGAACTGGCGGTGGTGGCGGACCTGCCGTGGGGACGGCTCGGGCTGACGGTTTGCTACGATCTGCGCTTCCCGGCGCTCTATCGCGCGCTCGCCGAGGCGGGGGCCATTTTCCTCACCGTGCCGTCGGCGTTCACGCGGCCGACCGGAGAGGCGCATTGGCACGTGCTGCTGCGCGCGCGCGCGATCGAGAACGGATGCTTCGTCTTCGCCGCCGCCCAGGGCGGCACGCACGAGAGCGGGCGCGAGACGTTCGGACATTCGCTGGCGATCGACCCGTGGGGCCGCATCCTGGCGGAAGGCGGCACCGAGCCGGGCATCGTGTTTGCCGACATCGACCCCGCCGAGGTCGCCGCGGCGCGCGCGCGGATTCCCTCGCTCCAGCACGGCCGCCGCTTCGAAATCCTCGAACCGATGGCCGAACCGACCCATCTGCACGTCGTCGGAGGCCCGGCGTGATCCGCTATGCGCTCTCCTGCGAAACCGGGCACGCCTTCGAGAGCTGGTTTGCCAATTCGGCGGCCTTCGACCGGCAGGCGGCACGCGGCCTCGTGACCTGTCCGGTCTGCGGCTCGGCCAAGGTGGAAAAAGCCATCATGGCGCCGGCACTGGCCGGCGGCCGCGAGGCCCCGTCGCCGCCGGAAGCGGAGAAGACGCCGGTCGCGATCGTCTCCAAGGAAGAGGTCGAGCTGCGCAAGAAACTCAAGGAGCTGCGCGACCACGTCGTCAAGAGCGCCGACTACGTGGGCGAAAAATTCCCCGAGGAGGCGCGGCGCATGCATTACGGCGAGATCGAGCACCGTTCGATCTACGGCGAGGCGTCCCCCGACGCGGCGCGGTCGCTCGCGGAGGAGGGCATCGAGTTCCATCCCCTGCCGCGCCTGCCCGACGAGCGGAATTGACGCGTCGCCGCCAATTTCGCGCTGCACGGCGTTGCGCGCAGTCTGGCCGGCGGCGGCCATGATGGTAAACGCCGCCCAGAGCCAAGGAAGATGAGCCATCGCAATTCCGCGGGGAAATCCGGCCGCAAGCGTCAGCGCGGCTGTTCGGCAACCAGCATGTAGTTCACGTCGGTGTCGTCGGACAGTTCGAAGGCATCGAGCAGAATATTGTAAGCGACGCCGGTTTCGTCGATCGTGTGCAGGCCGCCGCGCGCCAAGAGGGCTTCGAGCTCATTGGGCGTGATGAATTTCTCCCAGTGGTGGGTGCCGCGCGGCAACCAGCGCAGGACGTACTCGACGCCGACGATCATGACCGCGAAGCTCTTGAAGGTCCGGTTGATCGTCGAAGCCACCATCAGGCCGCCCGGCGCGACCATGCCGGCGCAGCAGCGCACGAATTGCGCCAAGTTGGCGACGTGCTCGACCACCTCCATGGCGAGCACCAGGTCGAAGCGCTCGCCCGCTTCCGCCAGCGCCTCGGCGGTGGTCGCACGGTAGTCGATCGTAAGCCCGGCCGCGGCGGCGTGCAGGCGCGCCGCCTCGATGTTGGCCGCCGCCGGATCCGCCCCGACCACGGTGGCGCCCAGCCGCCGCAGCGGTTCGCACAGGATGCCGGCGGCGCAACCGATGTCGAGGACGCGCAGCCCGTCGAGGCACTGGGGCGCCTTGGGGTCGCGGCCGAACTGGCGGCAGGCCGCGTCGCGAATATAGGCGAGCCGGGTCGGATTGAGCGTGTGCAGCATGCCCATGCGGCCGCGCGGGTCCCACCATTCGGCGGCCAACGCGGCGAACTGCGCCACTTCGCGTTCGTCGACGGTCGAACCCGTGGGCGGGGGCGTCATCCAATCTCCTCGCGGCAACGCGGCCCCCGCGGTTGCGGCGGCCGGGCCATCGTAGGTATATACGCGTCTTTTCGCGCCGGCGCGCGTCGACCAAGCGATCGGACCAAGCGCCGCGCCGACCCGTCGGGACGTCCGGAATTCCGCCATGAGTCGCCTGGTGATGAAGTTCGGCGGAACCTCGGTCGCCGATCTCGACCGCATCCGCAATGCCGCGCGCCACGTCAAGCGCGAGGTCGACGCCGGCCATCAGGTGGCCGTCGTCGTTTCCGCCTTGGCCGGCATCACCAACCAGCTGGTGGCGTGGTGCCGCGACGCCGCGACCTTGCACGACGCGCGCGAATACGACGCCGTCGTGGCCTCGGGCGAGCAGGTCGCCGCCGGGCTTCTCGCCATCGTCCTGCAGTCGATCGGCGTCACCGCCCGCTCGTGGCAGGGCTGGCAGATTCCGATCCTCACCGACAACGCCCACGGCGGCGCGCGCATCCAGGACATCGACGGCAGCGAGCTGGTGCGCCGCTTCGTCGAGCGCGGGGAGGTCGCGGTAGTCACCGGATTCCAGGGCATTCACAAGGACACCGGCCGCATCACCACGCTCGGCCGCGGCGGCTCCGACACCTCGGCGGTGGCGCTCGCGGCCGCCATCACGGCCGACCGCTGCGACATCTATACGGACGTCGACGGCGTCTACACCACCGACCCGCGGGTGGTGGCGCGGGCGCAACGGCTCGACCGCGTCAGCTTCGAGGAAATGCTGGAGCTGGCATCGCTCGGCGCCAAGGTGCTGCAAGTGCGCTCGGTCGAGCTCGGCATGGTGCACAACGTGCGCATCTTCGTGCGCTCGAGCTTCGACCGGCCCGAGGACATCGACCCGCACGGCACCCCGCCCGGCACCCTCATCTGCAACGAGGAGGAGATCGTGGAACAGCACGTCGTCACCGGCATCGCCTTCTCCAAGGACGAAGCGCAGATCTCGATCCGCCGGGTTGCCGACCGGCCGGGCGTCGCCGCCGCCATTTTCGGCCCGCTCGCCGAGGCCAACATCAACGTCGACATGATCGTCCAGATCATCTCGTCGGACGGCGCGACCACCGATCTCACCTTCACGGTGCCGGCCGCCGATTTCGACCGCGCCAAGGCGGTGCTCGCCGAATCCAGGGGGCCGATCGGCTACGACCGCCTCGACGGGGCGAGCGATATCGCCAAGATTTCGGTGATCGGCATCGGCATGCGCAGCCACGCCGGAGTGGCCGCGCGCGCGTTCAAGGCGCTCGCCGAGCGCGGCATCAACATCCGCGCCATCACCACCTCGGAAATCAAGTTCTCGCTCCTGATCGACGCCGCCTATACCGAACTTGCGGTGCGCACGCTGCATTCGCTATACGGCCTCGACAAATAGCTGCGGGGGGCCGGAACCCGCGGAACTGTCGCAAGCCAGCCGGGGCCGCGCGCGACCCCGGACGACGAAACGGCCGGCAGAATTTCCCTATTCAGCCTCGGGCGCGGGAAATCTGCAAAGTTCAAACGTACGCCGGATGCCACCGGGCCGGCCCGTCCGGCCATGGCAGCCTGCCAGGGACCTCACGCCATGCGCGCTCCGCTCGGCGGTCCACGCGTGTTGTTGCGCCGGCTTCGCGAGGTGATGGCGGAGCCGGTCAGCGCCCAGGATCGCCTCGACAAGATCGTCGTGCTGATCGCCGCCAACATGGTGGCGGAGGTCTGCTCGGTCTACGTGCTGCGCGTCGACGGCACGCTCGAACTCTACGCCACCGAGGGCCTCAACCGGCAGGCCGTGCACCAGACCGTGATGCGGGCGAACGAGGGCCTGGTCGGCCTGGTCTCGCGCGAAGCCAAGTCGGTCAACCTCTCGGACGCCCACGCCCATCCGGCGTTCTCCTATCGGCCGGAGACGGGCGAGGAAATCTACCGCTCGTTCCTGGGCGTGCCGATCCTGCGCGCCGGCAACACGCTGGGCGTGCTCGTCGTCCAGAACCGGGCGCAGCGGACCTATTCGGAGGAGGAAGAGGAAGCGCTGCAGACCACCGCGATGGTGGTCGCCGAGATGATCGCCTCGGGCGAACTCTCCGCGCTCGCCCGCCCCGGCCTCGAGCCCGCCGCGCGCCGGCCGTTGCACCTGACCGGCGTCGCCATCGCCGACGGCATCGGCCTCGGTCACGTGGTGCTGCACGAGCCGCGCGTCGTCGTCACCAATTTCATCGCCGACGACGTGCCCAAGGAACTCGAACGGCTCGAGGCCGCGGTCGACACGCTGCGCGCCGACCTCGACGTCATGCTCGAGCGCGGCGACGTCGCCGACAGCGGCGAGCACCGCGACGTGCTCGAGGCCTTCCGCATGTTCGCCTACGACCGTGGGTGGATGCACAAACTGCGCGAGGCGGTGATGACCGGGCTCACCGCCGAGGCCGCGGTCGAGCGCGTGCAATCGGACGCGCGCGCGCGCATGCTGCGCCAGACCGACCCATTCATGCGCGACCGCCTGCACGACCTCGACGACCTCGCCCATCGGCTGATGCGCCAGATCACCGGGCAGGATCACGCGCCGGCCAAGGAGCAGTTGCCGGATAACGCCATCATCGTCGCCCGCTCCATGGGGCCGGCGGCGCTGCTCGACTACGACCGTTCGCGCTTGCGCGGGCTGGTGCTGGAGGAGGGCGGGGCCACGTCGCACGTGGCGATCGTGGCGCGCGCGCTCGGCATCGCCGCGGTCGGCCAGATCGAGAACGCCGCCGGCCTCGTCGATCCGGGCGACGCGATCATCGTCAACGGCACCGAAGGCGAGATCCACGTGCGCCCGCCGCCCGACATCCAGTCGGCCTACGGGGAGAAGGTGCGCTTCCGCGCACGGCGCCAAGCGCAATATCGGGAACTGCGCAGCCGGCCCACCTTGACCCGCGACCGCGAGCCGGTGGCGCTGATGCTCAATGCCGGCCTGCTGGTCGACCTGCCGCATCTCGACGAATCGGGCGCGGCCGGGATCGGCCTGTTCCGCACCGAGCTGCAATTCATGGTGCGGACCGCGTTCCCGCGCACCAGCGAACAACTCTCGCTCTATCACGCGGTGCTCGATGCGGCCGGCGACCGGCCGGTGACCTTCCGCACCCTCGACATCGGCGGCGACAAGGTGCTGCCCTACATGCGCGTCGTGCACGAGGAGAACCCGGCGCTCGGCTGGCGCGCGATCCGGCTCGGGCTCGACCGCCCCGGCCTGTTGCGCAGCCAGATGCGGGCGCTGCTCAAGGCCGCCGCCGGCCGCGAACTGCGGGTGATGTTCCCGATGATCGCCGCCATCGACGAGTTCGACAATGCGCGCGCGCTGGTGGAGCGCGAACTGACCCATCTGCGCCGCCACGGCCACAAGCTGCCCGACCGCGTCCACGTCGGCGCCATGGTAGAGGTGCCCTCGCTGCTCTATCAGCTCGACGAGCTGTTCGCCCGCGTCGACTTTCTCTCCGTCGGCTCGAACGACCTGTTCCAGTTCCTCTACGCGGTCGACCGCAGCAACACGCGGGTGGCCGGCCGGTTCGACCCCATCTCGGTGCCGGTGCTGCGCGCGCTCAAGGTCGTCGTCGAGAAGGGCCGGGCCAGCGGCAAGCCGGTGGCGCTGTGCGGCGAACTGGCCTCGACGCCGCTCGGCGCCTTGGCCCTGGTGGCGCTGGGCTTCCGGACGCTCTCGCTCAGCCCCTCGGCGGTCGGTCCGGTCAAAGCGATGCTGCTCGACCTCGACGCCGGCAAGGCGCGTGCGCTGATGGAGCCGCTGATCGAACGGACGGTGCGCAGCATCGCGGTGCGCGAGCGCCTCGAGGCCTTCGCGGCCGCCGAAGGCCTGCAGCTCTGAAAGACCGTTCAGGACCGTTGCGATGCTTCCCCAGGCCAAGCTCGACGCCCTGATCGCGCGCCACGCGGCGATCGAAGCGGATCTCGCCGCCCAGCCGGACCGCCAGACCTACGTGAAATTGTCGCGCGAGTTTGCCGAGCTGAGCCCGCTGGTCGAAACGGTGAAGGCCTATCGGGCGGCGGTCGCCGAACTCGCCGGCCTCGACGGGCTCATCGCCGACGCGACCACCGACGCGGAGATGCGGGAACTCGCCGCCCAGGAGCGGCCGACCCTGGTCGCGCGGCGCGACCGCCTGGAACAGCAGATCCGCGTCGCCCTCATCCCCAAGGACGCCATGGACGAGCGCGACGTGGTGCTGGAGATTCGCGCCGGCACCGGCGGCGATGAAGCCGCGCGCTTTGCCGGCGATCTTTTCCGCATGTACGAGCGCTACGCCGCGCGCCAGGGCTGGACGGTCGAAGTCATTTCCGCAAGCGAGGGCACGGTCGGCGGCTACAAGGAGATCATCGCAGAGGTGCGCGGGCGCGGCGCGTTTTCCAAGCTCAAATACGAATCGGGCGTGCACCGGGTGCAACGCGTTCCGGCGACCGAAGCCTCCGGCCGCATCCACACCTCGACCGCGACCGTGGCGGTGCTGCCGGAGGCCGCCGACGTCGACGTGACCATCGCCGACGCCGATCTCAAGACCGACACGATGCGCGCGGGCGGCGCCGGCGGCCAGCACGTCAATAAGACCGAATCCGCGGTGCGGCTCACCCATCTGCCGAGCGGCTTCGTCATCGTCGTGCAGGCGGAACGCTCGCAGCATCGCAACCGCGCCAAGGCGCTCAGCCTGCTGCGCGCCAAGCTCTACGATTCCGAACGCCGCAAGCGCGACGCCGAGCGTGCCGCCGAGCGCCGCGGCCAGGTCGGCTCGGGCGACCGTTCCGAGCGCATCCGCACCTACAATTTTCCCCAGGGGCGAGTCACGGACCATCGCATCAACCTGACCCTGCACAAGCTGCCGCAGGTGCTCGAGGGGGAAGCGCTGGGCGAAATCATCGATGCCCTCGTCACCGACCACCAGGCGTCGCTGCTCGCCGCCGAGGAGGCGCGCCCGTGATGACGATCGCTCGGCTCGAGGCGGCGATCTCGATCGCCGGCGCGCGGCGCGCCTTGGCGCGGATGTTCGCGGCGGCCGGCCTCGACACGCCGGCGCTCGACGCGCGAATCATCGTCGGCCATGCGTTGGGCCTCGACCACGCGGCGCTCGCCGGGGCGGCCGAACGGGCGCTCGGCGTGGAAGAGCGCAACCGCATCGCGGCGCTGGCGGCCCGCCGCCTCGCCCGCGAACCGGTCGCGCGCATCGTCGGGGTGAAGGAATTCTGGGGCCTGTCGCTGCAAGTGACGCCCGCCGTGCTGGTGCCCCGGCCCGAGACCGAGACCCTCGTGACGACCGCGCTCGCGATCATCGACCGCGAAGGCGCGCGCTCGCGGCCGTTGCGCATCGCCGATCTCGGCACCGGTTCGGGAGCGCTTCTGCTCGCGCTGCTAAGCGAGTTGCCGAACGCCTGTGCGGTCGGCACCGACCGGAGCGTCGCCGCCCTCGCCGTCGCGCGCGAAAATGTGCGGCGGCTGGGGCTTGCGGGACGCGCGACGTTCATCGCTTGCGACTTCGGCTCCGCGCTCGCCGGCGACTTCGATCTCGTGGTTGCAAATCCGCCCTATGTGGCGAGCGCCGAACTGGAGCGGCTTGCGCCCGAGGTCCGCGACCATGATCCCCGCCTTGCCCTCGACGGTGGGCTCGATGGGCTGCGCGCCTATCGCGCGATCGCGGCGGACGCTGCGCGGCTCATCGGCGCGCGCGGCCACATGGTGGTCGAGCTTGGCGCTGGGCAAGCGGCGGCGGTCGCATCGCTGTTTGCTGAGATACGACCTGTGGTCGTCACCGCCGGGCCCGACCTGGCGGGAACCCTGCGCGCCCTTCATATCCGCCCCGCGAGCCGGGCATGAGCCGGAAAAATCAGGAAAAAAGCACTTGGATTATGGACCGGGACCGATTAGGTTCGAGCCACGACATCGGCCCGAGATCAAAGGGGCGCCGCCATGTGGCCCGGAGCAGAGCTCTGCGAGGCGGCGGCGCGTGCGAGGCGGACGATCGGTCAGTTCGAGGACTTAAGCCTTCGCCGGCTCGGGATACGATAGCTTCACCGGCGTGGCGCGCTGTGGGTGACACAGCGTGCAGGACGAGGGATGGGCAACACCGCGGGATGACCGCGGGCTAGAGACCGTTACGACCATCGCAACGAGATTGTGGCAATCGACGCGCGGGCGCCGCTCGGTTTGCGGAGCCGTTCCGTTCGATCCGCAATGCCGGCGGCGCTGCAATCAATGGCGCGCCGGTCGACGGGTGGGGAAAGAATCGGCGGACGACCGCCGCAATCGGGAGTAGATGAACCAACAGCCATGAGAAACGGTCAGAACAAACGCATGCGGGGGCGCAACCGCAAGGGCCAGAATCCGCTCACGCGGGTCTACGAATCCAACGGTCCCGACGTGAAAATCCGCGGGACCCCGAACCACGTCGCCGAGAAGTACGTCCAGCTCGCCCGCGACGCCCAGGCGTCGGGCGATCCGGTGGCGGCGGAGAACTACTTCCAACACGCGGAGCACTATTTCCGCCTGATCGCCGCTGCGCAGGAGCAGTTCCGCCAGAGCCACCCGTATTTCCGCCCCGAGGGGGAACAGCGCGACGACCACTTCGACGCGGGCGAGGAGGACGCGAGTGGCCAGCCGATGGCGGGCGAGATGCCCTACGGGGGCCAGCCGCAGCCCTATCCGCCGCATCCGCCGCGCGAGGCCCAACCCTACCCGCAGCAGCAGCCCTATCCACCGCGGGAGTCCCAGCACTACGGCCGACCGCAGCCGCCCGCGCAGCAAGGGCGTCCCGAGGGCGGCGATCCTGGACTGCCGGCGTTCATCACCGGCGGCGGGCAGCCCCAGCCCTATCAGGGGCATGGGCCGAACGGATTCGACGGACAACCCGACCGCTTCCCGCTGCACCGCCGTCGGCGGCGCCGGCATGGCGGTCCGCGCGGCGACATGCCGGGCCAGTATGGGGGAGGAGGCGGGTCGGAGGAGACCACGCCACCGCCGTCACCGCCGGGCGAACCAAGCCAGGACTAAGCCAGGCCCGGCGCCGGCGTCACGGCGCACGGAAGGCGCGCGCCGCCCCGCCCGGCGAGGGCGCCAGCACCGGCTCGAGCGCCGGCACCAGGCGCTGCCGCTCGCGGCGCGCCGGAATGGCGCGATAGACCTGCTTCGTCGCCTCGACGATATGAACGCCGGCGAACGGCGCCGATATGGTGGCGCCGGCGCGCTCCCAGGCGACCGCGGAGCGCAGGAACCAAGTCCGGGCGATCGGCGGAACGTAAAGCGCTTCGCCCCATCCGGTCGGCGTGAACCAGGTTTCCCGCAACAGATGCGTGATCTGCTCGCGGGAATAGGGCTGGCCGTGGCCGAACGGCGTCGCGTCGGTGCGTGCCCATACGCCGCGCCGGTTGGGGACGACCGCCAGCAGCCGCCCGCCTGCCGCCAACACGCGCCAGACCTCGCGCAACAGGGCGCCGGCGTCCTGGGACATTTCCAGCGCGTGCACCAACAGCACTCGGTCGACGGCCGCGTCGGACAAGGGCAATTCCTCTTCCTCGACCAACGCGGCCAACGCCGGACGCTCGGAGGGCCATTTCACCACGCCCTGGGCGGCCGGCATGAAGGCGAGGCATCGCTCCGCCTCCTCGCGAAATAGTCCGAGATAGGGCGTCGCATAGCCGATGCCCAACGCCCGCAAGCCATGCAGGTCGTTCCAGCGAACGCGGATGCCACGCCCGATAAAGCGGCGCGCCACGGCGCCCAGCGCCTGGCCGTAGAAGTTGCGCAGATCGATGACGTCCATGGACATGCAACCGGGCCGCCTGGAAACCGCGGACGATTATGAAGGGCCGGCCGGCGGCCGACAACGCAGCCGCGCCGGCGCACCGCGGCAAATGCCGAACGGCGTGAAAGGACTCGCCCCCGACCGGGGTCGTCATTAGATTTTGCCCGCCAAGGCGACAACCCGCACAGGAGTGCCGATGCCGGCCGAAATCCACCTGTTCAGCTGCCTCAAGGACAATTATGGCGTCCTGCTGCACGATCCGGCGAACGGCGCCACCGCGGCGATCGACGCGCCCGAGGCGGCGGCGGTCGAGGAGGCGCTGCTGGCCAAGAACTGGCGGCTCACCGACATCCTGGTGACCCATCATCACGCCGACCACACCGGGGGAATCCCCGAGCTGAAGGCGCGGCACGCGTGCCGCGTGACCGCGCCGCGGCGGGAAGCCGCGCGCATTCCCGACGTCGACACGACCGTGCGCGAGGGCGACTTCGTGACCGTCGGGACGCTCGTCGGCCGCGTGCTGGAGACGCCCGGCCACACCGCCGGGCATATCTCCTATTGGTTCAAGGCGGAGAAGCTCGCCTTCGTGGGCGACACGCTGTTTTCGGTCGGCTGCGGGCGCCTGCTCGAAGGGACCGCCGACGTGATGTGGCAGTCGCTCCTCAAGCTTCGCAATCTGCCCCCGGAGACCGAAGTCTACTGCGGCCACGAGTACACCGCCGCCAACGTGCGCTTCGCGCTGACGATCGAACTGCACAACGCCGCGCTGCGGGCGCGCGCCGACGAAGTCGTCAAGCTGTGCAGCGCCGGGCGTCCGACTATCCCGTCGACGATCGAATCCGAGAAGCTGACCAACCCGTTCCTGCGCGCCGACGTGCCGGAGGTCGCGGCGGCGGTCGGGCTCCCGGACGCGCCGGCCGTGCAGGTCTTTGCGGCCGTGCGCGCGCGCAAGGACAAGTTCTGAACGCCCGCGCATGGCAACGCTCGGCGCCGCCGACGTCATCCGCCTTCTCGACCTGCGCCCGCATCCGGAAGGCGGGCACTACCGCGAGACGTTTCGCGACAAACGCCATGGCGCCGACGGCCGCGCCTATTCGACGGCTATTTATTTCCTGCTCGCGGCCGGCGAGCGCTCCCACTGGCACCGGATCGACGCGGTCGAAGTCTGGCATTGGCACGCGGGCGCCGCGCTGGCGCTGCAGATCGCCGGCAGCGACGGCATCGCGACCATCCGCCTCGGACCGGATCTCGCCGCCGGCGAGCGGCCGCAGGCGGTGGTGCCGGCCGGCGCCTGGCAGGCGGGCGAGAGCCTCGGCGCCTGGACCTTGCTCGGCTGCACGGTCGCGCCGGGATTCGATTTCACCGGCTTCGAATTGGCACCGAGCGGCTGGGCGCCAGGCTAGAGCATGATGCCGAAAAGTGGGTACCGGTTTTCGGAAAACATCATGCTCCAACAATAAGCTAAAGCGGAATGGCGATTCGAAGAAAAGCCATCACGCTTTAGCGGTTTGCAACGCCGCAGGCGTTAAATCATGCGAAGTACTGGCCGCCGTTCGCCGACACGGTCGAACCGGTGATGAGGCCCGCGTCGTCCGACGCCAGGAACACCACGCAGCGCGCGATTTCCTCGGGTTCGCCCAACCGGCCGATCGGAATCTGCGGCAAGATCGCTTTCTCCAGCACGTCCTTCGGCACCGCCTGGACCATCTCGGTGTTTATGTAACCGGGGCAGACCGCATTCACCGTGATGCCCTTGCGCGCGCTTTCCTGCGCCAGCGCCTTGGTGAAACCGAGTTCGGCGGCCTTGGAGGCCGAGTAATTGGACTGGCCCGCCTGGCCCTTTTGCCCGTTGATCGAGGAGACGTTGACGATGCGGCCGAAATTGCGGTCGCGCATGCCCTCGATCACCGGGCGGCACATGTTGAACAGCGAATTGAGATTGGTGTTGATGACGGCAGTCCACTGCTCCGGCGTCATGCGGTGGAACACCGTGTCGCGGGTGATACCGGCGTTGTTGATCAGGATTTCCACGGGCCCGAGGTCGGCTTCGACCTTCTTGATGCCGGCGACGCAGGCGTCGAAGGAACTCACGTCCCACTTGTAGACCGGAATACCGGTCTCCGCCTTGAACTTCTCGGCCGCCGCGTCGTTGCCGCCGTAATTGGCCGCCACCTTGTAACCCGCCGCCTTCAGGGCCTTCGAAATCGCCGCGCCGATGCCGCGCGTGCCGCCCGTCACCAATGCCACCCGTGCCATATGGTCCTCCCTTTGGCGGATCGGCCAGCGAACGCGGCCGACCTCTTGTTATCGACGCTTGCCCGATGAAAACGGCGGAGCGCGCCTTTCACGCACTCCGCCGCCGGATTTGATCCTTGCTTCAGCGCTCGACGCACATGGCGATGCCCATGCCGCCGCCGATGCACAAGGTGGCGAGGCCCTTCTTGGCGTCGCGCTTCTGCATTTCATGCAGCAAGGTCACGAGCACGCGAGCTCCGGAGGCGCCGATCGGATGACCGAGCGCGATCGCGCCGCCGTTGACGTTGACCTTCGCGGGATTCCAGCCGAGGTCCTTGTTGACCGCGCAGGCCTGCGCCGCAAACGCCTCGTTGGCCTCGACCAGGTCGAGATCGTCGATTTTCCAGCCGGCCTTCTTGAGCGCCGCCCGCGAGGACGGGATCGGTCCGGTGCCCATGATCGCCGGATCGACCCCCGCGTGCGCCCAGGAGACGATGCGGGCGAGCACCGGACGGCCTTCCTTGGCGGCCTGGCTCGCCTTCATCAGCACCACGGCGGCGGCGCCGTCGTTGATGCCCGAGGCGTTGCCGGCTGTCACCGTGCCGTCCTTCTCGAAGGCCGGCTTGAGCTTGGAGACGCCCTCGAGCGTGGTGCCGTGGCGCGGGAATTCGTCGGTGTCGACCACTACATCGCCCTTGCGGCTCTTGATGGTGACCGGCACGATCTCGTCCTTGAACTTGCCGGACTTCTGCGCCGCCTCGGCCTTGTTCTGCGAGGCGACCGCGAACTCATCCTGCTGCTGCCGGGTGATCTGCCACTGCTTGGCGACGTTCTCCGCGGTGTTGCCCATGTGGTAGCCGTTGAAGGCGTCCCACAGGCCGTCCTTGATCATGGTGTCGACCAATTCGAGGCCGCCCATCTTGGTGCCGCTGCGCAGGTACGCGGCATGCGGGGCTTGGCTCATGGATTCCTGGCCGCCGGCCACCACGATGTCGGAATCGCCGTTGATGATCGCCTGGTAGCCGAGCGCCACGGACCGCAGCCCGGAGCCGCACAGCTGATTGACGCCCCACGCCGGTGTCTCGACCGGAATGCCGGCCGCGATCGAGGCTTGGCGGGCCGGGTTCTGCCCCTGGGCGGCCGTGAGGATCTGGCCCATCACCACCTCGCTGACGCGGCCGGGCTCGACGCCGGCGCGCTCCAGGGCGGCCTTGATGGCGACCTTGCCGAGCTCGTGGGCCGGCAGCGCGCCGAATGCTCCGTTGAAGGCGCCGACCGCCGTCCTGGCGGCGCCGACGATGACGATGTCGTCCTGCATGGGTTTAAGCTCCTCTGATCAATCGGACTTGAGCGGCGACGCTGCCGATCCCGGTGGGACGGCTGCAGATGTCTGCCGCGGTGACGGTCGGATGCCTCGGCGGCCATCCTTGATGGCGGGCTCAGGCCTGTCAATTAGTCCCGCCGGCCCCCCTGCGCAAGAAGGCTCTCGGGTCGGCAGCGAGAATGCTGCGGGCTTTTTGCGCAACAAAACGGTGGCAGGGGAGGGACAAAAGTGCGTATTCTGACCCACCACGAACGAACCCCGAACCCTTAGCGTTTGTCATGGCCAAATCCGAAGAACCGGTCACGATCAAGAAATACGCCAACCGGAGGCTCTACAACACCGGCACGAGCACCTACGTGACGCTCGAAGACTTGGCCGCGCTGGTCAAATCCGGCGAAGACTTCGTGGTCTACGATGCCAAGACCGGCGAGGACATTACCCGGTCGGTTCTCACCCAGATCATTTTCGAGCAGGAGAACAAGGAAGGCCAGAACCTGCTCCCGATCACGTTCCTGCGGCAGCTCATCCGCTTTTACGGCGACAGCATGCAGATGCTGGTGCCGCGGTTTCTCGAGGCATCGATCGAGTCGCTGACCAAGGAGCAGGAGAAGTTCCGCCAACAGATGGCCCAGGCCTTCGGGGTCGGCGGGTTCGGCCCGCTCGAGGACCAGGTCCGGCGCAACATGGAAATGTTCCAGCGCGCCTTCTCGATGTTTCCCGGATTTGCGCCGCGCGAGACCGCGGCCGCCGACGCCGACAAGACCCAGCGTCCGTCCGGCGAGATCGACGATTTGAAACGGCAGTTGTCCGAGATGCAGAAGCGGCTCGACCGCCTCACCGAGGACGACAAGAAAGCGGAATAATTTCCGCCGCTGCGCTGACGCCGGCGTGGACCGCCATCGGCCGGCACGTCCCTTGCGAGCTTTCCATGGAGTCGCGCAGGGATGTCCCGATACGGGACAGCGAGGCAATGCGCAGCGAGGATCGTCGGCCGGGGACGGCGCTGGTGCCGATCGCGCCGGCACAAACCTGCGACGCCCTTACGCGGCCGGGCACGCGTGCGGTTTTCCTCGCCCACCTCATCGCCACCCGCCGGCAGGAGCCGCAGACCCGCGTGCGCCGCCGCGCCGAGCCGGACGAGGCCACCCGCGCCTATCGAAGGGGGGACGCCCGACCGGTGCCCGGTCCGGTGCTCTCGCGGACGCTGTAGCGGACGGTCTCAATACCCCAGCGCCAGCCCGTCCTTGCGCGGGTCCGATCCGCCGATCAGGACCCCGCGGTCCCAGTCGATGCGGATCGCCTGGCCGCCGCCAAACGCCCATGGGCGCACCGCGACATCGTGTCCGCGCGCCTTGAGCCCCGCGACCGTCGCCGCCGGGACGCCGCGCTCAACCTGCGTGATATCGCCGTCGAAGAACGCCCGCGGAGCATCGATCGCCGCCTGGACGTCCATGCCGTGGTCGACGATGTTGCCGATCACGTGGGCATGGCCGGCCGCCTGGTAATGGCTGCCCATCACGCCGAACGATAGTTCGCAGCGGTCGTCGCGCATCGCCAGTGCCGGAATGATGGTGTGCAGCGGGCGCTTGCCCGGCCCGATGGCGTTGGGATGGCCGGGTTCGACCACGAAGCACGCCCCGCGGTTATGCAGCATGATGCCCGAAGCGGGCGTGGCGATGCCGACCCCGAAGGCGGTGTAGAGCGAATTGATGAAGGACACCGCCATGCGGTCGCGGTCGACCACCGTGAGGTACACGGTGTCGGAGCGCGTGGCGGCAAGCGCCGGCAGTTCCGCCCGGCGCGAGCGGTCGATCCGATCGGCGAGCTCGCGGGCGAAGCCCTTGGCGAGCAGCGAGGCCACCGGGGCGCGCATGAACGCCGGATCGGCGACATGCGTATCGCGCACCGCATAGGCGAGGCGAGCCGCTTCCAGCTCCAGATGAAACCGCTCCGGCCCGAGCGGATCGAGCCGCTCGAGATCGAAGCGCTCCAGGATGTTGAGCAGCAGCTGGGCGACGATACCCTGGCCGTTGGGCGGCAACTCGACGATGCCGAGACCGCGATAGTTGCAGACGACCGGGACCGCCTGTTCACCCCGGTGGCGCGCGAGATCGTCCGCATCGACCAAGCCGCCCCGCGCCGCGACCGTTGCGGCAATCTCCGCCGCGATGGCGCCCTCGTAGAAGGCGCGCGGCCCGCCCGCCGCGATGGTTTTGAGGGTCTCGGCGAGCGCCGGAAACCGCATCACTTCGCCGATCGCCGGCGCCCGGCCGTCGATGAGAAAGTGCCGCGCCGCGCCCGGATCGCCGCGCAGCTTCGGCACGTGCGCCGCCCAGTCGCTGCCGACCCGCGGCGCGACCGGGAAGCCGTCCGCGGCATAATGGATCGCCGGCTGCAGCGCGCGGTCGAGCCCGAAGCGGCCGTGCGCCCCAAGAATCGCCGCCCAGGCTTCGACGGCGCCCGGCACCGTGACCGCGTGGATCGAGTCGAGGTCGATCGTCCGGATGCCCTGGTCGACGAGCGGTTCCGCCCGCATGGCGGCGGCCGCGCGCCCGGAGCCGTTGTAACCCCAGAGCGGCGCGTTCGGCTTCGACACCAGACAGAAACAGTCGCCGCCGATCCCAGTCATCGCCGGCTCGACCACGCCCAAGAGCGCCACCGCCGTCACCGCCGCGTCGGCCGCCGTTCCGCCGGCGCGCAAGGTTTCGATCGCCACGCGGGTGGCGAGCGGGTGCGACGTCGCCGCCATGCCCTCGCAGGCCATGACCGGCGAGCGGCCGGGAAAATGAAAATCGCGGAGCACGGGCGTGGTCTTGCGCGGTCTCAGGCCTCGCCCGCTTCCGCCGCGCGGGCGTGGGCGCGCTCGAGGTCCGCCTCGATCTGCCGTTCGCGCCGCGACACGCGCAGGCGGATCGACAGACCCGCGATCACGTCGATGAAGCAGATGGCGGTGACGATCGCGAAGGTCGAATTGGCGGCCTGCTGAACCAGCAAAAACTCGGCGACGGCGCCGCCGAACACCAGGATCGACAGAATATGATCGACGGCCGACTTCGCCCGCGTCGCCTTGACCACCTCGACGTAGAGCAGGAACAGCGTGCCGGCAATCATGGCGTCGCCCAAGGTGACCGACCAGTCGAGCCCGGACAGCAGATGCACGGTGTAGAGCTTCGTGCCCCAGCCCTCCGGCGGCGGCGTCAGGAATGCGATCATGTTGTAGACCGCGAGGGCAATGATCAGGAGGGGAAAGCCGACCAGGAACACGGCAACACCTCTCGGCCGAGGGGGCGGCGGCCGGCCGCCCCCGTCAGGCCTCCTTCGGCTTGAGCACCTGCCGTCCGCGATACATGCCGGTCTTCAGGTCGATGTGGTGCGGCCGCCGCAGTTCGCCGGAATCCTTGTCCTCGACGTAGGTCGGCACCTTGAGCGCATCGGCGGACCGGCGCATGCCGCGTCTCGACGGCGAGGTCTTTCGTTTCGGCACGGCCATGGCGTCGGTCTCCACGAATGCCGCGCCGGACGGCGTCGGTCCGGCGGGTCAAGATCGGCGGGAAGCCGGGCTTATAGAGGATCACCCGGAGGAATGCCAGCCGGCGCCGATCGCCTCAACGCTGCGGCCGCCCGCGCACGCACCCGTCGAGGGCGGCGGCCGCGCGGGCGTGGGCGCGCGCCTGATAGATGCCGGCGAGACGTTGCACGCCGGGCCGCGGGCGGGAGGCGCTACGCCGGATCGGGTTCGGCAGGATCGCCGCCATCAGGGCGGCCTCGCGCAAGGTCAATTCATGCGCCGATTTGCCGAAGGCGCGGCGCGCGCCCGCCTCGATGCCGAACTCGCCGGTCGGCCCCCATTCGGCGATGTTGAGATAGATCTCCAGGATGCGCCGCTTGGGCAGCACGAAATCGATCCATAGCGCGAGCGGCGCTTCCACCGCCTTGCGGACGAGGCTGCGCCCCGGCCACAGGAACAGGTTCTTGGCGACCTGCTGGGTGATGGTCGACCCGCCGCGCAAGCGGCCGCCTTCCTCGGCGTCGGCGAGCGCCTCGCGCAGTTCGCCCCAATCGATCCCGTGGTGAGTGCAGAAGCGCGCGTCTTCCGCCGCGATCACCGCCTGCGGCACGGTTGGCGCAATGGCATCGAACGGGACCCAGATGCGCTCGATCCGGGCGCCGGTCATCCGCCGTTCCAGCATCAGGGCGGAGACCGGGTGGCCGAAGCCGTAGAACGGCGCGAGGACGTAGGGCACCAGCAGGACGGCAACGACCGCCGCCGCGATCCAGCCCGTCAGGCGCAAGGCACGGCTGCTGGCGGCGCTCATCGCGCGCGAGTAAGCAGGGCGAGATGGCGCCGTCAACGCGACTGGACCGCGACCGGATTTCCGGATCGAATATTCCCATGGACGCCCCGCATCATCGCCGCCTGCCGAAGTTCGTGCGCATCGTGCGGGCGCGTCCGCGCCTGTTCCTGGCGGCGCTCCTCGCCGTAGCGGTGACCACGCTGCTGCCGGCGGACTGGCGCATGGCGACCCGCGTGCTGGTCGGCTGGGACGCCGGCGTCGCGGCCTATTTGGCTGCGGTGTTGGTGTTGATGCGCTCCGACATCTCCCGCATCCGCCGCCGTGCCGCGCTGCAGGACGAGGGTCGCTTCGTCATCCTGGTGCTGGTGGTCGCCGCGGCCCTCGCGAGCCTTGGCGCCATCGTGATGCAGCTCGGCGCCGGACGCATGCCCGCCCACCTCGCGCTCGCCACCATGACGATCCTGCTGTCGTGGACGCTCGTCCACGTCATCTTCGCGCTGCACTACGCGCACGATTTTTACGCCGCAAGCCCGC
>DASPVJ010000168.1:0-2243 GCA_035622435.1 Xanthobacteraceae bacterium
AAGCCGGCGCAAGCGCACCATCGGCATCAAGGAGATCGAGACAACCATCGCCACCATGGCTCGCATTCCGCCGAAGGCGGTGTCGAAGGACGACGCCGAAGTGCTGCTGCACCTCGAGGCGACGCTCAAGCGCGTAGTCTATGGCCAGGACAAGGCCATCGAGGCGCTCTCGGCTTCGATCAAGCTTGCCCGTGCCGGTCTGCGCGAGCCGGAAAAGCCGATCGGCTGTTACTTGTTCTCCGGCCCGACCGGCGTCGGCAAGACCGAGGTGGCGCGGCAGCTTGCGGCGACGCTCGGCGTCGAGATCATCCGCTTCGACATGTCGGAATACATGGAGCGCCACACCGTGTCGCGGCTCATTGGCGCGCCGCCCGGCTATGTCGGCTTCGACCAAGGCGGCCTGCTCACCGACGGCGTCGACCAGCATCCGCACTGCGTGCTCCTCCTCGACGAAATCGAGAAGGCGCATCCGGATCTGTTCAACGTGCTGTTGCAGATCATGGATCACGGCAAGCTCACCGACCATAACGGCAAGCAGGTCGATTTCCGCAATGTGATTTTGATCATGACCACCAATGCGGGCGCCGCCGACATGGCGCGGCACGCATTCGGTTTTACGCGCACCAAGCGCGAAGGCGACGACATGGAGGCCATCAACCGGATGTTTGCCCCCGAGTTTCGCAACCGGCTCGACGCGATCATCACATTTGCTCACTTGTCGCCCGAGGTCATCGCCCAGGTGGTCGAGAAGTTCGTGCTGCAGCTCGAAGCGCAGCTTGACGATCGCGATGTCACTATCGAGCTGACCGATGACGCGGCCAAATGGCTGATCGCCAACGGCTACGATGAGCTGATGGGCGCCCGGCCAATGGCGCGCGTGATCCAGGAGCACATCAAGAAGCCGCTCGCCGACGAGGTTCTGTTCGGGCGGCTCAAGACCGGCGGGCACGTGCGCGTGATTCTCACCAAGGACGACGAGGGCCGCGAGAAGCTCGGCTTCGAATATCTCGACGGGCCGGTGACGCCCAAGCCCGAGAAGCTGCCCGAGCCGCGTCGCGCCCGGGCGAAGCGCCGGCCGCCGCAGCGCCGGGCGAAGCCGCCGGGCCCGCGCGGCGACGGCGGCGGCTCGCCGCCGCGCCGCGGCTCGGTGCCCAAGGTGCCGCTGGTGAAGGTCTGATGTCGGATGACAGATGACGGAGGTCGGAATAGCAACCACCATCCGTCGTCTGTCATCTGTCATCCGTCCTCTGTTATCTGGTTCGCCCGCGGCGTCGCGGCGACGCCTAAGTCCGTCCTCCTCTACGTCGTCTTCGGCACGTATCTGGGCATCGGCGCGCTCGCGCACGATCTTGGCTTCTCGCCCGCCTGGGCGGTGGCGACGACCGTGCTGATCTGGGCGGCGCCCAACCAGGTCGTGCTCATCTCCGCGCTCGGGTCCGGCGCCGGCGCGCTCGAGACCGCGGTCGCCGTCAGCCTCAGCGGCGTGCGCCTGTTGCCGATGGTGGTGTCGCTGTTGCCGCTGCTGCGCGCGCCCGGCGTGCGCACCCGCGCGCTCGTCCTGCCCGCCCACTTCACCGCGGTCAGCGCCTGGATCGTCGCGCTGCGCCTGCTGCCGGCGTTGCCGCGCGAGGGCCGCGTCGCCTTCTGCAACGGCATCGGCGTGGGATTCCTCGTCTGCGCCTCGGCGGCGACGCTCGTCGGCTATCATCTCGCCGCGCAACTGCCGCCGCTGTTTGCCGGCGCGCTCCTGTTCCTCACCCCGATCTCGTTCTTCCTCGCCGTCGCCGCGGCGAGCGCGCGCCTTCCCGACCGCCTGGCGCTCGTCTTCGGCCTCGTCATCGGCCCGGCGCTCGCGCTCGGCAAGGTCGAGCTTGATCTGCTGTGGACCGGGATCGCCGGCGGCACGCTCGCCTACCTCGTCCACCGCCTGCGCCGGGGGCGCCCATGACCGGCGAGCTGTGGCCCTACGCCCTGCTCGTCCTCGTCGGCTTCCTGCCCAACGAGATCTGGCGCTGGCTCGGCATCGCGCTGGCGCGCGGGCTCGACGAGGCCGCCGACGCGGTGGTGTGGGTGCGCGCGGTCGCCACCGCCGTGCTCGCCGGCGTCATCGCCCGCATCATCGTGCTGCCGCCGGGCGCGCTCGCGAGCGTGCCCATGCCGGTGCGCCTCGCCGCCATGGCGATCGGCTTTGCCGGCTTCCTGGCGCTGCGCCGCTCCGCCTTCGCCGGCATCCTGATCGGCGA
>DASPVJ010000169.1:0-13071 GCA_035622435.1 Xanthobacteraceae bacterium
TAGCCAAGAGCTGGAGCAAGTTGCGGGAATGCTTCGGCTGCAAGTGGCGCCCGCGCGCGTACTTTGCCGACAAATGGCAAGCTTCGGCCCCCGACCGCGCCGCCCTGGACCCGGGATTCAAGCTCGGCGCTGGGTTCGACGCGCTCGATCGCAGTGCCGTCTATGGGGCTTATATCCACCGCGACCTCATCTGGATCGAAAACTTCGGCGCCGCGTTTGCGGTGTTCTTTGCCGTCACCGGCCAGGTCACCCACGGCCACGGCGGCGCAGGGTGGGGGGTGGCGGAACTCGTGACCCTCCTGTGGGTTGCGATGCTGGTGCTGGTGGCGCGCCGAGCCCACCTTCAGGATCGCTGGACCGCCTGCCGTTTGGGCGCCGAGCAACTGCGGATCGCCCGCATGACCCTGCCGCTGCTGGTGCTGCCGCAGGCCCTCGCCACGTCGGACAAACCGCCTGCGGAGGATGAACGCAGCAGTCAGGAGGCCAAATTCGGCAACGAGGCGCTGGCGTATGTGAAACGCGTCGTCCGGGATCAAGGGCTGCCGCGCTTCGACCCAAGCTTTGCGCCCAGCCAGGCAATCGCGTGGGTGCGCCTGATCGTCCGCGACCAGATCACCTATCACAACACGAATCATCGCAAGCTCGAGTGCGCCGAGAGCCGACTACGCCACGTCACTCAGCTTATTTTCGTCGCCGCTGTGCTGGCGGTCGTGGCGCATTTCTGCTGGCATGACGACCGCCTGCTGCTGCTCACGGCCGCCGCGCCGGCGTTTGCGGCGGCCGCCCACGCGACATTGACGCGGCTGGGCATCGTCCATCGCGCCGCGCTCAGCATCGATACGGAGAGGGAACTCAAGGAGATCGATGAGGCTCTTGACCGCGTGCGTCCCGATTCGATGAATATTGAAGCCTGGACCGAGGTGCGGCGGCTGGCGTTCAAGGCAGGCGACGCCATGGGCCGGGAAAACACGACGTGGCACGGACTGGTCCGGCGCTACCGGGACGAAGTGTGAGCGACGACTTCCCCGAACTCTCCACCGACCCGCGCGCGTTGCGCGTGTACAAGAAGCCGATCCCGCTGCAGGCCACGTTCGCGCTTGCCGACGGCGTGTGCAAGACCCTGGAGGGCCCGGTCCGCTTCCGCGCCGGCGACGCGATCCTCACCGGCAGCCGGGGCGAGCATTGGCCGGTCGGGCGCGGTCTCTTCCTGTCGAGCTATGAGCCCGTTCCGCCCACCCGCGCCGGCGAGAACGGCCGCTACCGCAAGGCGCCGGCGGTGGCGCACGCGATCCGATTGGATCGCCCGCGCGAAGTGCCCGTCGGCTGGCAGAACGACCCGCTGCACGGGCAGCCGGGCGATTGGCTCCTCCGCTATGCCGACGGTTCGCACGGGGTGGTTCAGGACGCAATCTTCCGCGAAACCTACGCGCCCGCCCCCGGCGAGACCCGCTGGCCGCCCTGAGATCGGGCGGGAGTGAGCCACGGCTGCGTCAGCTCAAGCAAGGAATGAAACGATGAAAGCTCGGACCTTTGCCAATGTCTGGGATGCCTTGGAGGGCAATCGCGAGGATGCCGCCACCATGACGATGCGGTCGAACGTCATGACGGCGATCACAAGCGCGGTGCGCGGCTGGAACACGACCCAGGCACGGGCGGCGCGCCGGCTCGGCATCACCCAGCCTCGCCTCAATGATCTGCTGCATGGGAAGATCAACAAGTTCTCGCTGGACACGCTGCTGACCTTGGCAACGCGGGCGGGCCTCAAGGTCAAGATCGACGTTCGCTCGGCAGCGTGACGATCGGACACGCACGGGGCTGGTTGCGTCGGCAGATTCGCCTGCGCTAGGCCGCGGGAACCGGCGTGTCGAATTGCGCCAGGATGCGCCCCAGCAGCATGTTCTGTTCCGGATCGTGCACCAGCCCGTCGATCGATTGGGCGTTGGTGATGACGTGGGCATAGAAGCCGCGCAGCCAGTCGATCGCGAAGGTTTGCTGGAAATTGTCCGGTTCCTCGCCGATGCCGCCGGTGTCGAACACGGCCGGGCGCTGCGAATTGGACGCGGTGGCAAGCTCGGTGACGAAGCGCCCGACCAGCCGCTCGGCCACGATCGTCGCCTTGGAGGCCGCCTGTTCGGCCGTGCCGAAATGGGAGATGCGCGTGAGCGCGGTGCGGATCGCCGCCTCGAGCGCGAGCCGGCGCGAGGTCGCGGTCAGCTCGGTGGCGATCTGCTTGAGCGAGGAGAAGGGCACGCCGATCGTCGCCGCGTAGCCTTCGTCCTCGCTCTTGTCGTGCAGCGTCTGCGTCCACACCTGCATCGCGGTGCGCACCAGCTGGTCGACGCGCGAGGAGCGGCCATGCTGGGGTTGCCGCGCCGGGGAGGCCGCCGGCCGCGCGCCGTTCCTGCCCGATTTGACCATGTCGAGCAGGTTCGAGCGGGCCGGCCGGGGCGGCGGGGTTTTGTCGCGGCCGTCCTCGCCCCCCTCCTCGCCCGTGCTGCCGCGCGTGCGCGCCTCGTACAGCGCGTCGGCGAGAATCCCGCGGTCGAGGCACAGCCCGCGCAGGAAGGTGCCGAACGCATTGCGCGAAAGGCATTCCTCGAAATCGCCGATCACCTTCTCGGCGACGGCGGTGCGCTCGGCGACGCGCTTTTCCGCGTCGGTCGCGATGTAGTGCGGCGCCAGCGCCCCGCCGACGCGATGGCGCAGGTCGATCAGGCGGGCGCGCACCTGGTCGCGCTTCATTCCCGGCTTGCACACCTGCGCGAGGTTCGAGGCGAGGTACGACACGCCGCCGTCGTTGAGCTTCATGACCTCGTCGAACGCCCGCAGCGCGTCGTGGAAATGCTCCCGCACCTCCGTCACCCCGGCGTAGGCGGAGCGCAACTCGGCGATGCGCGCGACCTTGTGCTCGTGCACGCGCACTTCGCGCCGGCCCTCGTACTGGATGATGCCCTCGGCCTTGTAGTTCGGATTGCGGATCCAAAAGCAGTTCTGGAACGGTTGATCGGGGTCCCACCGCAGCGGCCAGGAATCCTCGACCTTGGCGAACGGCTTGAGCAGCGAGGCTTCCAGGCGCGCCTGGAACCGCAGTCCCGGGTCGGCGGTTTCGTCGCCCGCCTTTTCGGCGAGATGCTGATCGAACATGGTGAGAATGAAGAACAGCAGGACCGGCCGGCCCTTGCGCTCCTCGGCGGTGCGCCCGTGCGTCACCCCGATCCAGTCCTCGATGACCGCGGGCAGGCTGGTGACGTCGAGATTGCTCGGCCGCAGGCACAACAGCATGCTGGTCAATTCCTGCTCCGCGGTGTAGCGCTGGAACAGGTAGTCGACCTTGCCGCGCAGGAACAATTCCTTAAGCGCGTTGCCTTTGCCCTCGGCCAGGTACTTGCCGAGATTGTGCAGCGTGCGGCTGCGATAGCCGGGGAAATCGAGCAGGTCCGTGTGCTCCAGAAACGGCCACGGATTGTCGCGCAGCACGATCCGCAGCTCGGCGGCGAGCGCGGTGACCACCGGGCGCGGCAGCGCGATGGTGCGGTTGCCGCGGGTGGAGACCTGCAGCATCTCGGCGTCGGGCTGGCCGAGGCCGGCGAGCGTCTCGACGTTGAGGATGCCGGTGGTGGCGGGAACGAGCGCGTCGAGCGGGCAGAACGCCTCGTCGGCGAAGTCGAGCCGCGCCAGGCTTTCGAGCAGGGTCCGGTAGAGGTCGGTGAGCGGCTGGTGCCGGCCCCACAGGATCGAGAACAGCTCGGCGCGGTCGTTGAGGCCGAGGCGCGGCGCGCATCGCGCCAGGCGCTCCCAATAGGGGTTGAAGATCTTGACCTCGTTGCGCCGCAGCTGGCGCTGGAAATATTCCTCGACGTCCCAGATGTCCTCCTCCCTGAGCACGTCGGCGTAGTCCTTTGCCGCCTTGCCTTCGAACCGGGCGACGTGGCGGTCGATTTCCTCGGGCCCCGGCGCCTGCTCCTCCTGCAGGTCGCCGTCGAGGAAATACGAGTTGGCGAGGATCTTCAGCAAATCGGTCTGCGCCAGCAGCCGCAGCGCGACGGGGAAATTCGGCGGCGTCGCCACGGGATGAATGGAGAACCGCGTCACCAGGCCGGTCGCTTCCTTCTCGCCGTACGGATTGATCTCGGAGATGAAATCGATCTCCGGACGCGTCGGATCGTCGAACAGGGCGGTCAGCGTGTCGCCTTTGCGGGCGAGCACCGAGACCAGATAGGACTTGCCGGCTTGGCTCGGGCCGAACACGCCGACGCACATCGGCCGGTCGACCGAGCGCGCCAGGCGGCGCGCCTGATAGGCGGCGCTGCGCAGGCTGCGCTCCAGGAACGGCCGCTCCTGGGAGATGCGCACGTCGTTCTTGGGATCGGCGATCCACCCCAGGGCGTCCTGGGTGGCGAGCGCGGTCGCCTCGCATGCTTTCGCCAGGGCTTGGTCTTTCATCGTCTAAGCCTTCACGACACGTTGAGAATGCCGGTGTCGAGCCAGTAGCCGTCCTCGCTGCCGAGCGTATCGAGGCTGAGGCCGAACGAGCGGGTCACGTTGGCGCCGTCGCGCGCGACCGCCTCGGCGATCCGCAGCTCCTCCTTCATCGCCTCGATGGCCGAGAAGTTCTTGCTCTCGTACTCGGCCAGCTCGTCGGGAAGCTCCCGCACCAGCGTGATCTGCACCGGCCGCTGGATGCCCTGGATGGACAGCCCGCTGACCGGCTTGATGCGATAGATCGGGGTCGCCACCCACCGCTCGATCGGCAGCTGGCGGAAGCCGATCGGCATCGGCGCGAACCAGTTGACCGTCGCCTCCTCCTCCTGCGCGCCCTTGGCGCCGTCCGTGCTCTTGTTGCTGAACAGGACGTTGGCGGCCAGCATCTTGCCGTCGCGCTCGATGACGCCGATGTGGTTGGCGGTCGAACGCATGGCGAGGCGGTAGGTGTAGAGCGTGAAATTGGTGATCTGGCGCTCGGCGAGCGAGCACAGCATGCAGCCGACGACGGTCGCCGTCTTGGGATCGCCGATCGGGAAGCGCGCGCTGCCGCCGAACGGATACCAGTCGCCGGGCGGGTAGTTCGACAGCGGAATGACGCGATCGGGCGCGACCGCGAGCTTGTTGACGAACAGGTCGATCGTCGCCGGCAGGCGCGTGGGCCGCCCCGACAGCAGCACGACGTCGCAGTCGAAATGATGGATCGCCTCGGCGATGTTGTCGAACACGTCGCCGAGCGTGGCCTCGACCGCCCCGCGGATGCGGTCGAACTCGATCGGCACCTCGACGTCGGTGACGCGGAAGCCCTCGGCACCCCACTCGGCCGCGGCGGCGTCGGCGTAATCGGCGATGCGGCCCTCGAACGAGGCGCCTTGCCTGCCGTGCGAGATCAGCTCGCCGATGGTGCGCGTTTCGACCAGCGACGTCTCCGGCGCTTGCGCCGTCTCGTAGGCGGCGAGCAGGGCGAGCCCGGCCGGCTTGAGCACGCGCAGCACGTACTGGCGCCGCAGGTGCTTGTCCTGCTCGGCCATGTTGGCGCGGTCCGAGCCGAAGCGGTCCACCAGGAACTCGCGCGCGCGCGCCATGCCGCACGCCCGCAGGTGACGCGCGATCGCCGGGATCAGCATCTGCTGGATCACTTCGCGCAGGACGTCCTCGCCGGCGATGCGGAAGCCCTCGCGGAACGTCTGGCACGGCACGATCGCGCGGTTCTGCTCGACGTAGTAGGTGGTGATCATCACGTCGGTGGTGCCGCCGCCCACGTCGATGCTGGCGACGCGGATCGACGGCTGCTCCGGGCCGGGAGGCTGGCCGGGCTTGTCCGGCTCCACGAACGGCCGCTCGCGCCCGGCGAGCTGCATGAAATCGGTGATGTTGCCGCCGAACTTCTGCGCGATCTCGCTGTAGAGATAGACGAACTGGGCGCAGCTCGCCTCGTCCCATTGCGCATGCACTTCGGGCACCACCAGCCCCGGCGGCGGGGAGTCGGTCCAGCCCATCAGATCCCACACGAGCTTGACCGCCGCGGTCGCGCGGCTGCGCAGCAGGCGCTGCTCGCGCACCGGCATCGCCGTCGGCATCGTCAGGATCATGCGGGTGAGGCGCCGCGGCGTGTCCTTCTCGCCGCGCCGCCCGCGCATCTGCGGGTTGTTGATGAGCGAGAGGGTCTGGACGATGATCTCCGCGATCATCAAGGTGAAGAACGACGAGCGCGAGAAGATGAGGCGCCCGGCCTGCCGCTCGAGGTCGCTCTTGTCGGCGAGGAACGCGAGCCGCTCGTAGAAGCGCCGCTCCTCGATCACCTGGCGCAGCACGTCGCCGCGCGCGTTGACGAACCGGCGCGCCGCCCGGTCGATGATCGGCGGCTCGCGGTTGGAGCCGTAGTCGGCGAGCTGGAAGCGCCATTCCTGGTTCACCGATTCCACGTCGCACAGGTAGCGCTTCGGGCTCGACATGCCGCTTGCGCCCTCGGTGCCTTCGGCGTGTTCGCGAAACCGCGCCGCCTCCGGGCCGACCCGCACCAGGCTCGGCCAGAAGAACGCCCGCGCCCGCATCGACGCCCGCGACAGGTATTCCCGGCCGAACTGCGCCTGCGCCAGCTGCAGGTCGCTCTCGAACGGCTCTTCGTAGGTGCGCTGCGGCTCGCTAAGGTCGCGCAGCTGCAGAATGTAGGAATTGCCGAGATCGATCCGCTGCTGGTTGGGGAACGTCTCGATCAGCATGCCGCAGGTGCGGCTGTTGCCGACGTCGAGCACGAGGTCGACGTTGACGGGCTTGACCGCGGTGTCGGTCGAATGGGTGTCGATGAGCTTCACCGGAGGGACCGGCACCGCCGACGCGAGGAACTGAATGAAGCTGACGTAGCGCGCCGCGTGCTCGAGCGGCTCGCGGTCGCCCGGGCGCAGCGCGCGCCCTCCCCGCTGCGCCGTCTTGAATTGCACGAACAGCTCGTCGATCCAGCGGTCGACCCATTCCTGGTGGTTGACCTCCTCGCCGGTTCCGGCGACCGGCCGGCGGTCGGACAGGAACCAGGCGATGTCGCGGAAGGTGGTCGCCAGCGCGAATTCGCGCTCGCCCAGCACGTCCTGCTGGCTCGGCCCCACGTAGGGGCGATTGGGCTGCCGCTTCACGATCTCGGTGTCGAAGGCGAACGCCACGTGATGAGTGATGCCGGGCTCGCCGTCGGTCGCGGCAGTGACGCGCACGCGGCACCAGTTGGTCGGGCCGAGCTGCTCGCGCCCCTGGTCGTCGCGGTTGATCACGAGAAACGGCAGCGGCGTCCACTGGTCGACGAACGGCTCGAGCGCCTTTTGCTTGGTGATGTCGTAGACGGCGTCGTTGCCCTGCGGGTGGAACGGCGGCTGCCCCTCGTCCGGATCGTCGTCGTCCCAGCCGGGACGCAGTTCCACCGGCGCGGTGCCGTCGGGAAGCGCCGCCGCCACGTGCCGATGCTCGATGAAGGTGCGGGAAAACCGCGGCGTCGTTTCGAGGTCGAAGCCATAGACGAGGAACTGGACGCCGGAATGGGGAACGATCCGGATCGGGTCGTGCCGTCCCAACGGTCCTGCGTCTGCCCTCGTCCTCGCCATCGTTCAATCCTGCCTGTGCTCTTAGTGCCGGAACTCCGCCGCGATTACCGTCGTGTGCGGCTTCTGGGCAACGCCCTTGAACACCTGTTCGTTGTTTCCGTCGCGGATGACCACGGTGAACGGTACCGGACCGCCCGCGGTGTCGCGACCATCATAGTAGACTACCTCGACCCGGTACTGTCCGGGAGGCGGCTCTCCGATCCAGGTCACGTGCTCGACCGGGTCGTCGACCAGGGGACCGGTCGGCGCGTTGCGGTCGATGTCGAGCTTGCCGCCGCACACGTTCGGCTTGTCGAAGGAAATCTCGCCGCCCGGGCAACGGACGTGCAGGTCGAGGTCGGCGTGGCCGTTCCAGGCGAGGGTCACGTCGAGGCGGCCGCGCGTGCCCTCGGCTTCGCGCACCCGTTCTTCCGCCTGGCGGGCGTCGGGCGGCTCCTCCGTGCGCGTCGCCTCGCGGGTGTCGGGAACCTGTTGCGGGGGCTCGGGAACCCGTTGCGCGCGCTCCCCCGGCCGCGGGCCGCAATCGCTGCGCGCGAGCGCGACGCGCCGCTCGGCCTCGCGGATCGCCTCGCGCAGCGCGCGGTTGCGCTCGGCGAGGTCGTCGAGGTCGCGCGCCTGCGCGCCGCTTTCGCACCGGTTGAGGACCGAGCGCAGCACCGGGATGTCGAGCGCGCACGCCGCCAGCAGGAGATAATAGATGCCGCCGAGGAGCACGACGAACAGCGCCCACAGGAAGGGGGTGCGCCAGGGCAGCCACCGCCCGCGGCGCGGGGGCGCCACATCGCCGCCGGGGGCGGAGGCGGGCGGTGCGGCCGCGCGGACGACCGGCCCCGCGACCGGCGGCGGCGGCTCGGCCCGGGGCGCGGCACGCACCATGATGGTCGCGGCCTGGCGCGCGACGCTGCCGGAGCGCCGCCCCCAGGCCGTCAGCACCGGCTGGCCGGCGACCGACCAGACGTGCGCTTCCTCGTCCGGCACTTGCATGATCGTGCGCAACGCCGCGGCCAAGCGCACATTCGCTTCGCCGCCGCGCGCTTCGATCTCCTGGGCGCCGCTGCTGATCCGGCCGCGGACCGCCGCCAGCCGCCGCACCAGGTCCGCGCGCTCGGCCGGCGCGAGCGCCGACAGCGGCTCCGGATCCCTTTCCGCCGTGATGTGCCAATGGGTGATCCCGCGCCCGGGATCGGCAACCGGCTCCGCCAGCAGCGCGGCCGCCTCCGGACCGATCTCGCGCCGCAGAATCTCGGTGAGCCGGTCCCAGGTCAGTTCGGCGCCGAGATCCGGCGGCAACAGCTGGCGATCATCGGTCGTGCAGGCGCGCAGGCTGTACATGGCTCACCCCGCGGCCGGGCGACCGGCAACGATCGGCGGATGCACCGGAGCCCCGGCGCCGATCGCAGCCCTTGCAGATGAAAATATCGCCGCAGCCCGCATCGCCTTGATCGTCACTTTTTGGTTTCCGGCGGGGCGCTGGCAACCGGCGGCGGCGCCGCGCTCGGCGGCCGGCACGGCGCGTCGTCGCCCTGATAGGCCACGTGCTGTTCGTCGAGGAACTTGCGGACGATGGAGACGTCCTGCGCGACGTTGCCCTGCTGCGAGCCCTTGTCGGTGGTGAACAACAGCGTGTTGACCCCGCTCAGTCGCCCGCAGGCATCGACCAGCGGGCCGCCGCTGTTGCCCGGCGCGAGCTGCATGTCGTGGACGAGAATGGGCAGCGCCTTGCTGCCCGAGTTCATCATGTTGTTGATGCGTCCGGAGCGCATGTCCGCTCCCGGCACCGGGATTTGTTCCTTCGGAAGGGCCCTATCCGGGTCTTCGCCGCGGCGCAGGCTCTGCACCAATCCCTTTACGAATTGCTGGAACTGCGAGTCTTTCTGGATCAGGAACCCGGGAAATCCCGCCACGTAAGCGGTCGACAGCTTGGGCGGGGTGACGCCGAGCTTGAGCGCGGGGTGGGTGGGGCCCGGATCGATTTCCAGGATGGCGAGATCGACGAGCAGATCGTCTTCGCGCGGCGGCGGCTCCGAGCGCGCCACGATGCGCGCATGGCGCGTGCCGCCGAGCGCCTTGCTGGCGACGAACACGAGGCGCGGATCGATGTCCTCGACCACGTGGTGGTTGGTGACGATGTGGCGCTCGTCGATGAAGAACCCGCTGCCCTGGCTGCTGTCGGGCGGCTTGAAGGCGATGATGAGGACGGTGGCGCCTTCGAGCAGTTCGGCGAGGTTCGCCGCGCCGGCATCGGTCGCATTCGGCGGCACGGGAACCCGCTCGGGCGCGCGCGGCACCAGCTCCATTTGCGGGGCGGGGCCGGGCTTGTCGGGGGAATTTGCGTCCGGAACCGGGATCACCGGGTCGCCCACCCGGCAGACCCGCTCCCGCGCCACGTCCTGCAGCGCCTTGAGCTGCGTCTCGAGGGACTCGTTGGACGCGCGCAGCCGATCCGCCTCGAACGCGTCCCGCGCCGCGTTGCCCGTGCTCGGATAGACGAGGACGCCCGGCAGGAGCAGCAGCACCAAGACGAGCGCCGCGACCGCGGTCGCGATCATGGGCGCAAGCCATGGGCGCGGGCGGGGCGGCGGATCCTCGCCGCCGCCGCGGGGCGGACCGGCCGGCGGCCCGACCGGCGGGCGGCCGCCCGGGCCCAACGATCGCGGCGGGGCCGGCGGCGGCGCGGGCACGGATGCCGCCACCGCACTCGCGCCCGGCGTCACCGCACTGGCAGCGGCGGCCGCGACGGGCGGGTCGCGCGCGGGCGCCGGCGCCGACGCGGGCTCGGCATCGACCGGCCCACGGGCTTCGACGGGAGGCAGCGCAAGCTGCGGGGCAAAGCGGCCCAGCGTCTGGGCAAAGTGCTCGCGCCGCTTGTCGAGATCCGCCGCCTTGTCCGCCGGCAGGAAGCCCCAATTCACCAGCACCGGTTCGCCGCCCACGGACAATATGTCGCGCGGCGAACCAATGTTGAGCCAAGTCGAGACGGCCGGCCCTATTTCTCTGTCGTTGAGCGCGGACGCCAGCGCGCCCAAGCGTTGCGCCAACCGCTCGGCGATGGGCTTGCGCGCGACTTCGTCGATGGCGTCGACCTCGGCCACGGCGCCTTCGCTGGCGCTGTACCATGATACGGCGGTCGCCGAACCGGCGGCGCCGCGCGGCAGCACCGGCTCCGCGAACAGGGCCGCCGCCTCGAGGCCGGCAATGGCCTCGAGCCGATCGATGAGCCGGCCATAGCTCTGGATCGCCGGCGCGCCGTCGACCTGCGCCGGAGCGTCCCCGGTCAGGTCCGTGCTCCGTACGAAGAACCGATTCTCACGCATCATTCCCCCGCCTCTGCGGCCTCGGCAATGACGCGCGGGTCACGCTCACGTCCGCAAGCGGCGCAATAGCATAGCACGAGAGATCACGCATGTGACAATTGCACGACGCTTATATGACATACGCGCCTTCTCGCCCGCGCCCGCCAATCCGGCCGCCAACGTGACTCCCCCTCGCATCTCATGTATTTGTTCGGCGCGGCGTGGAGGCGGGGGCAATGAGCCTGCGCGTATTGGACGACGAGCGGCTCGGTTACGCCGTCCTGGAGTTCGACAAGGCCCTCGACGAGCCCAGCCTGTCAATCTCCATCCGCTCCGCCACGCAGCATGGCGCCTATCTTGGCCCCGACGGCCAATGGCAGCACATCCCCCATTATTTTCCCGCCCAGCGCATCGACGGCGACGCCGAGCGCACCCGCTATCGCGTCGGTCCGGAAATCGTCAACTACATGATGGAGTTCGACCAGGTCGAAGTCGCGACCGCGGACGACAGCCTGCACGAGAAAGCGAAGTGGGAAAACGCCGTGCCGGAAATGTCGGCCCGCTCGACCCACACCATCTATCGCGGGCCCGGCCGGCAAAGGCCCGTCGCTGCCAGGCCTCCGGCTGCGCCGCCGCCGGGCCCACCGCCGGCTTCTCCTCCCGCGCCGGTTGAAGAGGCGCCGCCCGAACCGGCGCAAGCGGAGGTTCCCCCGGCGCCTCCCCGCCCGTCCCGCTCGATCGTGCCGTTGCTCGTGGGTGCGCTCGCGCTTCTTCTCGTTCTCGGCGCCGCGGCCTTTTTTATGCGCTGCCAGCTGTTCGGCGTGTGTCCCCCGCAGGACGACCTCGCGCGCAGCCTCGCCTGTGCCGAGCAGAAGCTCGTCGCGGCGCCGTGCGACGTTCAAGGCTGTTTCGCGACCGCCGAGCTGCGCGCGCGCCCGGAGGCGAAAGACATCATCGCCAAGGCCGACACCGCCTGCCGGGACGACCAGGAAGCCAAGAAGGCGCGGGCCTGCGCCGATACCAGGCATGCGGCCAAGCAGGATTGCGACGTCCAGTCGGCGTGCGTTGCCCCCTATGCCGCCGCCTTCCCCAACGGGCGCGCGCGCGTCGAACTCGAGAAACGCGCCCGCGATGCCGGCGCGCTGTGCGCGGCGGCGCGCGCGCGCGATTGCATCGCGCGCCCGACCGGCGGCCAAAACTGCGACGTTCAAGCGCGCTGCGTTCAGCCCTATCTGCGCGACTACCCGAACGGGGAAGCCCGCGCGGACCTCGAAAGCCGCGCGGCCGAGGCGACCCGCGCGTGCGAAGAGGAGCGCGCCCTCAACAACGCGTTGTCCTGCGCGGCGATCACCGACCCGTGCAAGGCGCAGGACATTTGCATCCAGCCCTACCTGTCGAAGTATCCGAACAGCCGCTATCTCGCGCAGGTGCAGGCGGAAGCCCAGCGCGCCAAGGATCGCTGCAAGCCCCCGCAGGCGGGAGCCGCGATGCGGGACGGCGACTACAAGATGATCATCCACGCGCAGTGCGGCGAGTCCGCCCAGTTCGGGCAGAAGTTTCACGTCGCCGGCGCCGCCGTGTCATGGCAGCACGACTTCCGCGGCGCGACCTACACGTGGACCGGAACAATCGATGCCGACGGCAACATTCAGGCGACGGCGCCGCTGTCCGGGGCGCGCGCGAGCGGCCGCTATCTCGAAGCGGGCGAAAAATACGTGGACCTGACCTACCCGCAGTGCGGCCCCGTTCACGCCATCATCGACGGCATGCGGTAGCGCAGCTGTCTGTTCGGGATCATGTCCTATCGCCCTGGGCGCGCGCGGCATTCCGCCTCGCTCGCGCGCCGGTATTTCTCTCCCGTGGTGAAGTTCGGATGCCTCCCGAGACTTTGGGTGTCGCAGCTTACGGATCCCGCTGCATCGGCGCGGCAGGTAATGATTTCCGGCACTTGATGGCTGCGATCGGAGCACGGCGCCCCGTTGTGGCGGATGACGAGTTCATTGGACTTGAGGTCGGCGCGCAGGTTGTTCTCGCAATGCCGGCCGTCGGTAAACAACCAGCGTCCGCGCCCGCGCCCGTTGCTGCCGAAGCAGTAGCAGATCCGGACCTTGCCCACCGGGCGCTGCTCCGCGTCGTCGCTGACGAGATCGATGTCGCCGCGCTCCGATCGCCAGCAGCCGTTCAGGTCGGCAACGCGCTCCGGAATC
>DASPVJ010000170.1:0-3613 GCA_035622435.1 Xanthobacteraceae bacterium
CCCAGATTCAGTTCCTTGAAGAAGTCGTTGCCCTTGTCGTCGACGACGATGAAGGCGGGGAAGTCCACGACTTCGATGCGCCAGATCGCCTCCATGCCGAGTTCCGGATATTCCACCACCTCGACCTTCTTGATGCAGAACTCGGCGAGGTTCGCCGCCGCCCCGCCGATCGAGCCGAGATAAAAGCCGCCGTGCTTCTTGCACGCTTCCCGCACCGCCGGCGAGCGGTTGCCCTTGGCGAGCATCACCAGCGAGCCGCCGGACGCCTGGAACTGGTCGACGAACGCGTCCATGCGGCCGGCCGTGGTGGGGCCGAAGGCGCCGGACGCGTAGCCTTCCGGCGTCTTGGCCGGGCCGGCGTAGTAGATCGGATGGTTCTTGAAATAATCCGGCAACGGCTCGCCGCGCTCGAGCCGCTCGCGCAGTTTGGCGTGGGCCAAGTCGCGCGCCACGATCATCGGCCCGGTAAGCTTGAGCCGGGTCTTGATCGGATGGCGCGACAGCGCCGCCAAAATCTCCTGCATCGGCCGCCGCAGGTCGATGTCGACCACCGCCCCGCCCAGGCGTTCGGCGTCGATGTCGGGCAAATATTTTGCCGGATTGTGCTCCAGTTCCTCCAGGAACACGCCGTCGCGGGTGATCTTGCCGAGCGCCTGGCGGTCGGCCGAGCAGGACACGCCGAGCCCGATCGGCAGCGAGGCGCCGTGGCGCGGCAACCGGATCACGCGCACGTCGTGGCAGAAATATTTGCCGCCGAATTGCGCGCCGACCCCGAGCGACTGGGTGAGCGCGTGCACCTCCTTTTCCATGGTCATGTCGCGGAACGCATGGCCGTCCTCGGAGCCCTTCGCCGGCAAGTCGTCGAGATAGCGGGTCGAGGCGAGCTTGACGGTCTTCAACGTCAATTCGGCCGAGGTGCCGCCGATCACGATGGCGAGGTGATAGGGCGGGCAGGCGGCGGTGCCCAGCGTGAGGATCTTCTCCTTGAGGAAGGCGATGAGCCGATCGGGCGTGAGCACCGCCGGCGTCGCCTGGAACAGGAACGACTTGTTGGCCGAGCCGCCGCCTTTGGCGATGAACAGGAGCTTGTAGGCGTCCTCCCCCTCCGCGTAGATCTCCACCTGCGCCGGCATGTTTGAGCGGGTGTTCTTCTCCTCGAACATGGTGATCGGCGCGAGCTGCGAATAGCGCAGGTTGCGCTTGAGGTAGGCGTCGCGCGCGCCCTCGGCGAGCGCCGCCTCGTCGTCGCCGTCGGTCCACACGGCGCGGCCCTTCTTGCCCATGATGATGGCGGTGCCGGTGTCCTGGCACATGGGCAGCACGCCGCCCGCCGCGATGTTGGCGTTCTTGAGCAGATCGTAGGCGACGAACTTGTCGTTGTCGGTCGATTGCGGATCGTCGAGGATCGCGCGCAGCTGCTTGAGGTGCCCGGGCCGCAGCAGGTGGTTGATGTCGATGAACGCCTGCTCGGCGAGCATCCGCAGCGCTTCGGCTGCGACCACGACGACGTCGCGCCCCAGCGCCTTTTCGACCCGCACCCCTTCGCCGGCGAGCTTGCGATACCGGGTGGTGTCCGGGCCGAGGGGAAACAGCGGCGTGTGGCGATAGGGCGGGACGACTTGGGCCGGCGCGTTCATGGCGGGTCTCCGGGGCGTGCGACGGTGATAGCGCCGGACGGGGCAGTTTGAAAGGCGATCGTCCCCCGCGAAATCCCTCCCCTGAAAGGGGAGGGTGGCGAGCGAAGCGAGCCGGGTGGGGTGAACAGGAACCAGCATTCAGAAATCAGTCATCGGACACTCGCGTTTTCTTCTGATTACCGACCAATGATCCCTGACGCCTGGTCCCCCACCCGGACGCGCGCTGCGCGCGCGTCCACCCTCCCCCTTCGGGGGAGGGATAAGACGCGGGTCGCACGCTCAGTAAGCGTAGGGGCCGGGGCCGCAGACCCAGACGCGGTGCACGCGCCACGGACCGGCAACCCAGCGCCAGCAGCCGCCGTAGCCGTGCCACGGATAGCCGCGGGCGACGAAGAAGTGCCGGTGCGGGAAGAAGCCGAAGCGGTGGAAGCGCACGAAACGGCCGTGCCACCCGGCGTGCCAGCCGCCATGCCAGCCGCCGCGGACCCAGGCCGAAGCGTCGGTCGGAGCCGCGGCCAACGCGAGCGTCGCGCTCGCCGCCAGCACCATCACGATCTTACGCAGCATCGAAGTACTCCTGACGCGAATGCGTCCCGAACATCCGCATTGCATGCGGGCCGATCCCGCCCGGACCCGCACGGGCAACCGCCTTGTGCCTTGGAACACGCCACGGCTGCCGGCCGTGCGGCGCCAACGATCAACTTTTCGGGATGGTTAAGCTGACCGGCCAAATAAAGCGGCGCGCCCTTGCGCGCGATAAACAAACATTCAACAACGTGGAAATCTTGCGATCGAACCGAGGCGCAAAAAAGCCCGGCGCCGTCCAGGCGCCAGGCCAAACCCTTCGATCGAACGCGGCCCGCGTCAGAGCGCTTGCAGGTTGGCGGCCGCGGGCTTGCCGCGCTCCGTCACCACTTCGAAGCTGACCTTCTGGCCTTCGACGAGGGATTGCATGCCGGAGCGCTGGACGGCGCTGATGTGCACGAACACGTCCTTGCTTCCGTCGGTCGGCTGGATGAAGCCGTAGCCCTTCTGCATGTTGAAGAACTTCACGGTACCTGTGGGCATCATGTGCTCCTGGATTGCACGCATGGTTCAACCGCGCGGGCGCGCTGCGCACCGTCGGCAACAATCCGAGTTTTGGGGCATGAGTTGATAGGCGCGGCGCAAAACACGACAGCGTGTCAACAAGAGGTCAGGCCTTGAACCGGTTGCGCGTCCACTTGGCACAATTCCGGGCCGAACGTCAAGCGCGGCCACGGAGCGCATTACGGCAATCGCGAGATTTTTACTCAAACCACGCGGCAAAGCCGGACGAGTTTTCTTCGAGTTGCCGTCGCCGGAGCATGTTCATTTCCCGGTCGGTTGGCATCCGATCAAAGTCCGATGATCGACTCGCGATCAACTCATTGCGTCTGCTGGATTGCCGAGAGCAGCCAGGTGCCGCCGTGCGCGCGCCGGAAGGTCCACAGTTCGGTCACCTCGATCGCGCGATTGGGGTCGCCTTCGACCACGCGCCCGCTCGCGCGCTCGAAGAAGGCGTCCTTCAAGGAAAAGCGCATCGCCACCGTGGCGTATTCGGCGTCGCCCTCGCGCCAGGCTTCCGCGAGGTCGCCTTGCAGGAGTTTCACGTCGGAGCAGCGGTTGACGAGGCCGCGGCTCGCGTTGCCGGCGAGATCGTCGGCGAAATAGGACACCATCTCGGGGGTGGCGCGCTGGCGCAGCGCATCGAGATCCTCGGCGCTGTACGCCATCTGGATTTCCCCGAGCAGGCGCTCGAACGTGTCGTAATCCGCCTTTGCGATGGCGATCGAGCCGCCCGCCGGCCCGCCGGCGCTGCCGTAGCCGGGACCGCCGTAACCCGCTCCGCCGTAGCCGGACGACAGGCCGCGCGGCATCGATCCGCCGGCATAGGCCGGCATCGAGCGCCGTTGCCACCACGTCCAGATCAGGCGCCCGACGAAGAAAACGAGCGC
>DASPVJ010000171.1:0-6653 GCA_035622435.1 Xanthobacteraceae bacterium
CAAGGTCAAAGTCAACGGCACCATCATGTCGGTCGCGCTCCATCCGACCGACGCGAACCAGGTCTATATCGGGGCGCGCTACCAGGGCGAGGTGTTCGGCACCAAGGACGGCGGCGTCAGCTGGGCGGCGCTGCCGCTGCCGGGACCGGTCAAGGATATCTACGCCGTGGCGTGCGGGTGAGACGGGCGGCCGTTGGCATCACTCCAGCCTCCGGTCGACGCAGTCCTCGTAGGCCGGCCGGCGGGAAATGAATCCGCCCGTCAGCAGGCTTTCGGCGAGCCGCGCGAAGCCCGCGCGCGCGACCTCCGTCGAGCGCGACCATAGGCCGGCTTGGTGATAGCGGCCGAGCGCGCGCGTCAGAACCTCGCCCGGCAGGTCGGGATAAAACGGTGCCGTCGCCTCGGCGAGGGCGTCGCCGCCCTGCGCGGCGAGCCATCCCTGCATGCGCGCGACGGCGCGCGTCATGGCCGCGAACGCCGCGCGGTGGCGCTCGATGCCGGCGCGGGTGGCGAGGAACGTCGTATAGACGGTCGGCCCGCGGCTGCTCGCCGCGTAAAGGATGCGCGCGCCGTCCCGCAACGCCAGGGACGCGTAGGGCTCGAACACCTGGATCACGTCCACATCGCCACGGCGCAGCGCCGCGAGGTTCTCGCCCATGGTGCGGCCCGTCGTGCGCGCGAGTTTCGCCGGATCGACGCCGTGCTCGCGCAGATCGTGCTGCAGGCACAGCCACGGGGTCGGCACCTCGGCGACCGAGGCGAACCGCAGGCGCGCCAGATCCGCGAGCCGGAACGCGCTGCCGTCGCCGCGGCCGAGAAGAAAGAACGGGTCGCGCCCGACCACTTCGCAGAAGCAGACGAGCGGGGAGGCTGGATCCTCGTCATGCGCCTTCATCACCCGCAGCGGGCCGCCCCAGGTGATGTCGGCGCTGCCGTCGGCGAGCGCCCCCGGCCCGCCGCCCGGCGCCGAGGAGGTCAGCAATTCGACCTCGACGCCCTCGCGGGCATAAAATCCCAGCGCATGCGCGGCGTAGAACGGCGCATAGAACACCGCGCGAAAATTCTCCGCCATCCTGATGCGCATGTAGACCTCTCCAACTATTGCGCCCGTGAAACAAACGCGACGTCATCCTTCGAGACGGCCGCGCGCAAGCGCGCGGCCTCCTTCAGGATGACGTCGCGTTTGTTCCTCTTTCTCTCGGCCATGCCGAGCCTCAAGGTCGCGGCCGTCCGGAGGTTTGCCGCCATTTGACCCAATTGGTTACTGCCTTGTTGACCGTAACGGCAACAAACCGAAGGCCATGGAGAACACCCCGGCGTTGTTAAGAGCGCGATCACGGCTCTCGTTCAACATGGGTCAAAATACCCAGAGAGGACCCCCATGGAACTGAATATGCGCGCACCCAACATCGCCATTTTCGTCGTCGCCGGCTGCCTGGCGATGATCGGCGTGTTGTCGGCCCTGCCGATCGAGCTTCCGATCCCGGGCCTCAATCAGAACAACGCGGCCTGGTACATTTTCCTCGGCTGGTTCATACTTTCGGCGGGGGTCGTGCTTCCGAGGCACACCGCGGTTCCCGCGCACGAATAACCGCCCCGGCGTCAGCCGGAAGCGCTCCGGCTCGCGGCGCTAAGGCGCCGCGGCGCGGCGGACGTTGGCGCTCTGCGCCGGGATGCCGGTCGCTTCGAAACAGACGCGCGCCAGCGCCGCGATGCCGTCGCGGATGTCCTCCTTCGACGGCAGCGCGAAGCACAGCCGCATGTGCGAGGCCGCCGCCTCCGGCCGGCACGCCCACTCCGGCCCGGGATTGAAGACGATGCCCGCGGCAGCCGCCGGCTCGACCAGTTTGCGCACGTCGACCGCGTCGGGCAGCTTGATCCACAGGAAGATGCCGCCGTCCGGCCGCCACGGTTCGACCGCGGTGCCGAATTCCTTCTCCAGCGCATCGAGCATGGTGTCGAGCTTGTCGCGCAGCACGCCCGTCAGCTCGCCGACGTGGCTCATGAAGTTCGGCGCGAAATACTCGGCGACCATCATCTGCTCGACGGCGCCGGTGCCGCTGTCGGCCTCGCGCTTGAGCGCAACCAGCCGGCTCATGGCCTCCCAGTCGGCCACCACGTAGCCCAGCCGCAGCGCCGGCGCGAGCGTCTTGGAGAACGAGCCGACGTGGATCACCTGCTGCGGATCGAGGGCGTAAAGCGACGGCGGCGCGTCGGCGTTCCACAACAGGTCGGCGTAACACTCGTCCTCGAAGATCGGCACCCCGTGCTTGCGCGCGAGCGCGATCAGCGCGCGGCGGCGCTCCAGCGGCAGGATCGAGCCGGTCGGGTTCTGGATCGTCGGGATGGTGTAGACGAATTTCGGCACGACGCCGTTGCGGCCGAGGTCCTCGAGGATGCGCGCGAGCGCGTCGACGCGCAGGCCCTCGCCGTCGAGCGGCACCGGCACGATGTCGGCGTGCAGCCGGCGCAGCTTGGACAGGGCGCCCTGGTACGAGAACTCCTCGACCAGCACCGTGTCGCCCGGTTCGAGCAGCAGGCGGTTGACGAGATCGAGGCCCTGGCCGGATCCCGACGTGATCAGCACCTCGTCGGCCGTGCACTTGATGCCGGCGCGGCCGGCGAGCTTGGCGACCACGAATTCGCGCAGGCCGCGGAAGCCCTGCGGCCCGTCGGAATTGTAGAGCGCGAGGTTGGCGCCGTTGCGGCGCAGCACCTTGGCGGCGGCATCCGCCAGCGCGGCGGCCGGAATGCGGGTCGGATCGTTGTGGCCGCCGATGAAGTTATACCTGGCGAAGCCGCGCCAGCGCGGCGCCGGCGGCGGCAACTCGCGCGCAAAACGATTGGCGTGGGCGAAACCCGCGGTCATGGCCGATCATCCCCGTTGCAATGGCGGCCGCGAGCATAGGAACGGCAGCGATGGGGCGTCAATGCGCGACGCTAGCCGGAGCCCCGGCGCGTACCTATATGAGGGCCGCGAAGGGGCCGTCCGCGGCAATGCCGGCGGCCCTGTGCGGGAGACTGCGATGATCCTGATCGAGCTGTTGTTCGGCCTGATGCTCGCCGCGATGGTGCTGCTTCTGCTGCCGTTCCTGCTGCTGATGGCGGGGATTGCCGGGGCCGTGCTGCTGTGGTGCCTCGCCCCTGCGGCTTTGGTGGCGCTCTTGATCTTCTGGCTGGTGTTTCCCGGCGTCCACGGGCTTGCGCTGCTCCTCCTCATCCTGGTGATCGGCCTGATGCTGGTCGACCGCCGGTCCCGCCGGCGCACGCTTTAGGACGATTTACCGGCCCCCGTAAAACCAACGTCCCTGGTAGCCATACCGACCGAAGCCGCCGTACCAGGCCGGTCGGTACCAGCCCCCGTTCCACTCCGGTCCGAAACAATACCAGCCGGGCCGGCAGCCGTAGTAGAGACCGGGCGCAACGGCGAGCGGCGGGTAGCGGTAATTGCCCATGGGCGTCGCTGCGCACGGCGTGGCGAAGACGCCTGCGCCGAGCGCGGCTGCGGCAATCAGGCCAAGCGCGAGCGTTTTCATGGCGCGATCCTGCGGGGTTGAAGGTAGCGATTTTCCCGATCGGGCGGAAGCGAGCCTCGGTCGTAGATGCCATCTTTGTCATGCGCATCGCCCGCGCCGCTATGCGCAACGCGTCGCGATTTTCGCCGCGCCAACCGCGCTGGTCCCGCCGGGTATTTGGAAAATGGTCGGAGTGGCAGGATTTGAACCTGCGACCCCCTCGTCCCGAACGAGGTGCGCTACCAGGCTGCGCTACACTCCGATTGTGCGGCAGGCCGGTTTTATAGCGTCCGCCCCGGGCCCTCGCAAGCGCGGCGGACCGCCGCCGGCGTTGATTGTGCGGCGTGGCGCCGTTATCGTCCGCCGCGCTCGATGTGCGGCGTCGATGGGGCGTAGCCAAGTGGTAAGGCAGCGGATTTTGATTCCGCCATTCCCAGGTTCGAATCCTGGCGCCCCAGCCATGCGCGCCGGTCACCGAGGTCCATTCCGGACAACGCGCCGGGGAGGCCCGTAGCCCTCACAGCGCCAAGTAGCCGCCGTCGACCGGAAGCGTCACGCCGGTGATGTAGCGGGCGAGATCCGAGGCGAGGAACACGGCAGGTCCGGCGATGTCGTCCGGGGTGCCGATGCGTCCCATCGGAATTCGGCCTTCGAAATTCTTCATGTAGTCCGGGTTCTGCCGCGCCTTGGCGTTGAGCGGTGTGGCGATCATGCCGGGGCCGATGGCGTTCACGCGGATGCCGAGAGGCGACAGCTCGAGCGCCAGCGCCTTGGTGAGCGCGCGCACGCCGCCCTTGGAGGTCGTGTAGGCGGCCGAATTCGGCAGCGCCACGAAGGACTGGATCGACCCGATATTGATGACGGCACCCTTGCTTTCGCGCAAATGCGCCAGGAACGCCGTGGTCATGTTGTAGGGGCCATCGAGATTGACCGCGAGCGTCGCATCCCAATCGGCGCGCGCGTTCGGGTCGTCGACCTTGCCGCGCCGGATGATGCCGGCGTTATTGACGAGCACGGACACCGTCCCGACGTCGCGCTTGAGCCTCGCCGCCAGGGCGTCGCAGGCGGCGCGTTCGGTCACGTCGCAGGCGTGGTGCACCGAATTCCCGCCGATCGCCTGCGCGGTGCGCGCGGCGGCGGCGCCGTCGATATCGACGGCGATGACGCGGGCGCCCGCCTTGGCCATGGCGTGGGCGATGCCTTCGCCGATGCCGAAACCGGCGCCCGTTACCAGGGCAACGCGATTTGCCAGCAAGCCGTCCATCTTCGGCTCATTTCATTCAGCTCACTTGGGCCCACGATTGAGCGCGATCGTGAACTGCGACAGCCAGGCCCCAGGCGATTCCAGGGAGAAGGTTTGCCGGCTGCCTTGCGTCTTCACGTTCAGGAGCGCGGTGAACTTATCGCCCTCGGCCCGCACGTCGAGCTCGTCGCCCTTCGCCCGGCCGGAGATATTGCCGCCGATGTGGCGGGTGCTTTCGTACCAGGTTCCGGAGAGTTCGCCCCCGATCTGGTTGATGCTGGTCGTGAATTCGACCTTGTAGCTGTCGCTTGCGCAACGCAAATCGAGGTGCAGACCCTGGCCGCCGCTTTGCGAAGCGTATTTTGCGATACAGCGGACGCGTTCATGGGATCCGTCGGACGTGTTCATCATCCCGCTGCCCGACCAGGAGCCTGCCAAGGCTTCGAACGGGCCCGCTGCGCTCTGGGCACGGGCGGACGGCGCGGTGAACATGACCACTGCGGCCAATCCGCCTGCCGTCAGGGCAAGGTGGAAGGCCGCCTTCGCTCGCAACGCCATGGATGATGGCCTCGGTTCGGGGGTCGCCCGCCGGTGTCAATATTCTCCGGCATTCGGCCCCGTCAAGCACGACCGTGTGACCCGTCGGTGACGCCGCTGCGCGCCCTATTCTGGAGCAACGCGGCCCGCTCCGGCTGGCCGCCCGCGCGGGATCATGCACTAATATCCGCGCTTTGCGGGACACGGCGCGACATGGCGTGGCGGATAGGGGTCGATATCGGCGGAACCTTCACCGACGTGGCGCTGGTCGACGACGCGAGCGGCCGCATCGGCGTCGCCAAGGTGCCGACCACGCCGGCGGACCTCGGCGAAGGCGTGCTCGCCGCGTTGCGCGCCGCGATGGGGCGTTACCAGGTGGCGGCGGCCGACGTAGGGCTGTTGTCCCATGCGACGACCGTGGTGACCAACGCCATCCTCGAAGAGCGCGGCGCGCGGGCGGCATTGGTGACCACGCGCGGCTTCCGCGACGTGCTGGAACTGCGGCGTTCGGCGCGCGCCGACCTCTACGACCTGTTTCAGGACGGCCCTTCGATCCTGATCCCCCGCCGCCGCCGGTTCGAGATTACCGAACGCGTTGGCGCCGACGGGGCGGTCGTCACGCCGCTCGCCGAGCATGAGATCGACGGCCTGATTACGGCGCTCAAAGCCGCGCGGGTCGAGGCGGTCGCGGTGTCGCTGCTGTTCAGCTTCCTCAACCCGGCGCACGAGCGCCGCCTCGGCGCGCGGCTGCGGGCGGCGCTGCCCGGCGTGCCGGTCTACCTGTCCTGCGAGGTGCTGCCCGAAATCAAGGAATTCGAGCGATCGAGCACCACGGCGGTGTGCGCCTATGTGGGGCCCATCCTTGCTTCCTACGTGCGGCGGCTCGAATCGGCGACCAAGAGCCAGGCGCTTCCGCCGCTCCATCTCATGGGCTCGAACGGCGGGACGCTGGAAGCGGCCGAGGCCGTGGCCATGCCGGCGATGGCGGTCGAATCGGGCCCCGCCGCCGGCGTGGTCGCAGCGGCGCTGGTGGCACGTCAGACCGGGCGCCCCGACATTATTTCCTTCGACATGGGCGGCACCACCGCCAAGGCGAGCCTGATCCGCGGCGGGCAATACGAGACCACGCCGGATTATGAAGTCGGCGGCGGCTCGAGCCGACCCCGCTGGATGAACGGCACCGGGCATCCGATCCGCGTGCCGGTGATCGATCTCGCCGAGGTGTCGGCCGGAGGCGGGTCGATCGCCTGGGTCGACCGCGCCGGCGCGCTGCGGGTCGGCCCGAAGAGCGCCGGCGCCGATCCCGGCCCGGTCTGTTACGCCCGCGGCGGCGGCGAACCGACCGTCACCGACTGCAA
>DASPVJ010000172.1:0-3775 GCA_035622435.1 Xanthobacteraceae bacterium
CTCCAGCCGCGACCTGCCGCCCGGCTTCGAGCAGTTCTTCCGCCGCTTCGGCATGCCCGACATCATGCCGGACGAGCCGCGCACCCCGCACGGCCGCAACCTCGTCATGGGCCAGGGCTCCGGCTTCTTCATCTCGGCGGACGGCTACGCGGTCACCAACAACCACGTGGTCGACAAGGCCGAGAGCGTCGAGGTCACGACCGACGACGGCAAGACCTACACCGCCAAGGTGATCGGCACCGACCCCAAGACCGACCTCGCGCTCATCAAGATCGACGGCCGCAGCGACTTCCCCTTCGTGCAGCTCTCCGACACCAATCCGCGCGTGGGCGACTGGGTGCTGGCGGTCGGCAACCCGTTCGGCCTCGGCGGCACCGTGACGGCCGGCATCATCTCCGCCCGCGGCCGCGACATCGGCGCCGGCCCCTACGACGACTTCATCCAGATCGACGCTCCGGTGAACAAGGGCAATTCCGGCGGCCCGACCTTCGACGTCGACGGCAACGTGATCGGCGTCAACACGGCGATCTTCTCGCCGTCCGGCGGCTCGGTCGGCATCGCCTTCGCTATTCCCGCCGACACGGTCAAGACCGTCATCGGCCAGCTCAGGGACAAGGGCGCGGTCACGCGCGGCTGGATCGGCGTGCAGATTCAGGCGGTGACCGACGACATGGCCGACAGCCTCGGGCTCGACAAGGCGGAAGGCGCCCTGGTCGCCGAGCCGCAGGAGGGCAGTCCCGCCGCCAAGGCCGGCATCAAGGCGCGCGACGTGATCGTCGGCGTCGACGGCCGTCCGGTCAAGGACGCGAAGGATCTCGCCAAGCGCATCGGCGCCATGGCGCCCGGCACCTCGGTCAAGCTCGACATCGTGCGCAACGGCGCGCACCAGACGTTCACCTTCGTCCTCGGCGAATTGCCGAAGGAGCAGAAGCTGGCGCGCGCCCGCGGCGAGGAGCGCGACCGGCCCGGCACCGAACTGCCGCGCCTCGGGCTGACGCTCGCGCCGTCGGACGGAGTTGCCGGCGCCGGCAGCGACGGCGTCGTGGTGACCGCGGTCGATCCCGACGGACCCGCGGCGAGCCACGGCTTCAAGCCCGGCGACGTGATCCTCGAAGTCGCCGGCAAGGCGGTCTCCAGCCCGGCCGACGTGCGCAAGGCGCTGGCCGACGCCCGCGGCGACGGCAAGCGGGCGGTGCTGATGCGGGTGAAGTCCGGCGACGTGACGCGCTACATCGCGCTGCCGCTCGGCCGTGCGTGATCGGAGCATGATCCCGAACAAGCCTGCCCCGCACTTGATGCGGGGTGGGCCCCGGTTTTCGGAAAAGATCATGCTCGGAGAATGAGTTCGGGGCGTCCCACCGGCATCCGTCGCCCCCGCCGGTGGTGCGAACCCGGGGGACGGGCCGCGCGCCCGTCCCCACTGACGGAGTCTCGGATCCGGTCCTCCCCCAGCCCCCCGACGGATCCGGGACCCCAATGCGAGGAGGTGGCGGAGTTCGCTCCGCCGCCTCCTCGTCGTTTCGGCGGTGGCCCTCTCCGCGCTTTCCCCTCCCCCTTTTGGGGAGGGGTAAGGGGTGGGGGTCGATCAGTTCCCAGCCCATGTTTGAATGACCCCCACCCCGCCCGCCTTCGCTGCGCTTCGGCGGGCGACCCTCCCCACAAGGGGGAGGGTCGGGCGCGGAACTGCTATGGTATTTTCATGCGCCTGTTGATCATCGAGGACGACCGCGACGCCGCCGACTACCTGGCCAAGGCGTTCCGCGAGGTCGGCCACGTGGCCGACCGGGCGGCGGACGGCGAGGAGGGGCTCGCGCTCGCGCTCGAGGGGCAATACGACGTGCTCATCGTCGACCGCATGCTGCCCAAGCTCGACGGACTGCAAGTCATCGGCCAGTTGCGCGCGCAGGGAAGCGACACGCCGGTGCTCATCCTCTCGGCGCTCGGCCAAGTCGACGACCGGGTCAAGGGCCTGCGCGCGGGCGGCGACGACTATCTGCCCAAGCCCTATTCGTTCGCTGAACTCGCCGCCCGGGTCGAGGTGCTGGCGCGCCGGCGCGGCGGGCGCAACGAGGAGACGGCCTACCGCGTCGGCGATCTCGAACTCGACCGCCTGTCGCACCGGGTGAGCCGCGGCAACGCCGAAATCGCGCTGCAGCCGCGCGAGTTCCGCCTGCTCGAATTTCTGATGAAGCACGCCGGCCAGGTGGTGACCCGCACCATGCTGCTGGAGAACGTCTGGGACTATCATTTCGATCCGCAGACCAACGTCATCGACGTGCACATGTCGCGCCTGCGCGCGAAGATCGACAAGGGGTACGCGCGGTCGCTGCTGCACACCGTGCGCGGCGCCGGCTACGTGATCCGTGACGCCAAGAGCTGAAGCCCTGCGCGCCGGCGCCTTGAAGCTCGTGCACGTGTTCCGCACGACGACCTTCAAGCTCACCCTCGTCTATCTCGCGGTGTTCGCGCTCGCCGCCGTGTTCCTGCTCGGCTATTTCGCCTGGAACACCAACCGGCTGGTCACCGAGCAGATCAAGGAGACGGTCGACGCGGAGATCACCGGGCTGACCGAGCAGTACCGGCTCACGGGCATCCGCCGCCTGGTCGGCGTCGTCGACGAGCGCGCGCGCCGGCCGGGCTCGAACCTCTATCTCGTCACCACCTTCACCGGCGAGGGGCTTGCCGGCAACGTCGGCTCGCTCACCCCGGGCGTGCTCGACCGCGCCGGCTGGGTCGAGACCGCCTACCGCCGGCTCGACGAAGGGGAGGGCGCCGAGCACCGCGCGGTCGCCCGCGTCGAAGAATTGCCCGGCGGCTTTCGCCTCCTCGTCGGCCGCGACCTCGACGAGCGCGAGCGCCTGCTCGACATCGTGTTCTCGGCGCTGCGCTGGCTGATCGCGCTGCTGATCGTGCTCGGGCTCGCCGGCGGCCTGTTCGTCACCCGGCGGGTGCTGCGCCGGGTCGACGCCATGACCGGCACCACCCAGACGATCATGGCCGGCGACCTCGGCCGCCGGCTGCCCATCGCCGGCACCGGCGACGAACTCGACCGGCTCGCCGGCAACCTAAACGCCATGCTCGGCCGCATCGAGGTGCTGATGCGCGGGCTCAAGGAGGTCTCCGACAACATCGCCCACGATCTCAAGACGCCACTCACGCGGCTGCGCAACCGCTGCGAGGAGGCGTTGCGCACCGCCAAGAGCGAGGCCGACTACCGCGCCGCGCTGGAGGCGACGATCGAGGAGTCCGACGGGCTCATCAAGACGTTCGACGCGCTCTTGATGATTGCGCGCGCGGAGTCCGGCCAGGGCCGCGAGGACATGGCCGACGTGGACGCCGCCGAAATCGCCCGCGGCGTTGCCGACCTCTACGAGCCGGTGGCCGACGACAAGGGCTTGGGGATCACCATCGACGCGCCGGCGCCGGCCAAGGTGCGCGGCAACCGCGAGCTGATCAGCCAGGCGCTCGCCAACCTGGTCGACAACGCCATCAAATATGCCGAGCCGGTGCCGCCGCCGGTCAACGGCGTCCCGGCGCCGATCGAGATCGCCGCGCGCGGGGAGGGCGACCGCATTCTCATCTCGGTGGCCGACCATGGCCCCGGGATTCCGCCCGCCGACCGCGGCCGCGTGGTCGACCGCTTCGTGCGCCTGGAGACGAGCCGCTCGCAGCCGGGCTCCGGCCTCGGCCTCAGCCTCGCCTCGGCGGTCGCCCATCTGCACGGCGGCGAACTCATGCTCGAGGACAACAAGCCGGGCCTGCGCGTCGTCATCGC
>DASPVJ010000173.1:0-3430 GCA_035622435.1 Xanthobacteraceae bacterium
GAGGGGCGCGTCTACGCCACGCCCATGCTGGTGCGCGACATCGAGCAGACCTGCCGCAGCCTGCTGCTCGACCACGCCGACGCCGGCGAGGACTCGGTCGGGATGGACATCGCGCTGCGCCACCTCGCCCCGACCCTGTTGGGCATGCAGGTCGAGATCACCGCGACGGTCACGGCGGTCGACGGGCGCAAGGTGTCGTTCGAGGTCGCGGCCAGGGACGAGCTCGAGCCGATCAGCGGCGGCACCCACACCCGCTTCGTCGTCGACGTGAGCAAGACCTATGCGCGCCTGAAGGCCAAGGCCGAGCGGCGCGACGCCGCCCGCAAGGGATGAGGCCGCCCGGCGCGCGCCTTTTGCATTGAGCAACCGCGGAGATCGGCGCATGGATCGGGACGTCTTCATGTTCGATCGCGACGCGGAGACCATGCCGCGCATCGCACTTGCCGAGTTGCAGAGCGTGCGCCTGCGCCAGACGCTCGAATACGCCTACGCCAACGTGGCGCCGCACCGCCGGAAATTCGACGCGGCCGGCGTGAAGCCCGCCGATTGCAAGACCATCGCCGACATCGCGCGCTTTCCGTTCACCGATAAGGCGGATTTGCGCGACAACTACCCGTTCGGCATGTTCGCGGTGCCGCGCGAGGACCTGCTGCGCGTCCACGCCTCCTCCGGCACGACCGGCAAGCCGACCGTGGTCGGTTACACCCGGCGCGACCTCGACACCTGGTCGGACCTGATGGCGCGCTCGCTCGCCTGCGCCGGCGCGCGGCCGGGCGAGATCATCCACAACGCCTACGGCTACGGCCTCTTCACCGGCGGCCTCGGCGTCCACTACGGGGCGGAGCGGCTCGGCTGCACCGTGGTGCCCATCTCGGGCGGCGGCACCGAGCGCCAGGTGACGCTGCTCAAGGACTTCGCCGCCAACGTCATCTGCGCGACGCCGTCCTACGCGCTCAACATCGCCGAAGTCGCCGCGGCAAAAGGCGTCGAGCTGCGCAGCAACGCGTTGCGCATCGGCGTGTTCGGGGCGGAGCCGTGGAGCGAGGCGATGCGGCGCGCGTTGCAGGAGCGCCTCGGGGTCAAGGCGTGCGACCACTACGGCCTCTCCGAGGTGCAGGGTCCCGGCGTCGCCGGCGAATGCCACGTGGCGCAGGCCGGCCTGCACGGTTGGGAGGATCATTTCCTGTTCGAGGTGGTCGATCCGCAGAGCTTGCAGGTGCTGCCGGCGGGCGAGACCGGCGAACTCGTCATCACCACGCTCACCAAGCAGGCGCTGCCGATGATCCGCTATCGTACGCGCGACATCACCCGCCTCGACCATGCGCCGTGCCCCTGCGGCCGCACCCACGTGCGCATCATGCGCGTTACCGGGCGCGACGACGACATGCTGATCATCCGCGGCGTCAACGTCTACCCGTCGCAAGTCGAAGCGGTGCTGGTCGGATTCCCCGGGCTCGCGCCGCACTATCAGATCGTGCTCACCCGCGACGGCGCGCTCGACGCCATGACGATCGAGGTCGAGCTGCAGCCGGGCGCCGCATTAGGCGAGACGGAGTGCGCCCGCAAGGCGCAGGACGTGGCGCATCACGTCAAGTCGCTGATCGGGGTGACGTGCGAGGTCGCGGTCAAGGCGCCCGGCGAGGTGCCGCGCTCGGAAGGCAAGGCGGCGCGGGTGCGCGATCTGCGGAAGAAGACGCCGCTTGGCGGCGCCCCGGAATGACGGTTGAGCGGCTTACGCCGCCCGGACCACGGCCGCCGCGCGCCGCACGGTGCGCACGAGTTCGGTGCCGCATTGGCCGCAAGCGTGGGTCACGTCCTCGAGTTCGGTGGCAAACCGCATCGGTTCGGCCGCCTTGAAGGACATGCGGCGCCCGCAGTACGGGCAGGGCAGAATGAAGCTGGGCAGGTCGGAAGCGACGGTCCGGCCGTTCATGGCGCTTTCCTGATGTGACGAAATCGATTCAATCGCGTTGCGGTATGAAGTCAAGCTCTTTTGTGCATCGCACACAGATTAACCCCGCGTGGACAAAAGCCTGAGTTGTTTCAGTAGCATAGCAAATCCGACCGACCCCGAAATCCACGCCGGGCCGGTCCGCCTGCCGGATGCCCCCGCCCTCATTACAGAATCGCGGCGCAGGTCCCAGCGCGGCGGCGTTCGATCGGGCGGCGCGCGGGTGTAGGCTGTGAGGGACGGGTATCCACCCGCAGGCCGCAACCGAGAAAGGGGTCAGCCATGGCGCTACCGCAACCTGTATCTGCGCGCGACAAAGTTCGCGACATCGTCCCGGGCCTCATCGATCTCAGCGAACGGGTGCTGTTCGGGGAGGTGTGGGAGCGCCCCGGCCTGTCCAAGCGCGACCGCAGCCTGATCACCTGCGCGACCCTGATCGCGCTCGGCCGCGAGAAGCAGCTGGTCGGCCACCTGCAGCGCGCGCTCGACAACGGGCTCAAGAAAAGCGAGCTGAGCGAAGTGATCACCCATCTCGCGTTCTATGCCGGCTGGCCGGCGGCGATGACCGCGGCGCTGGTGGCCAAGGAGGTGTTCGAAAGCCGATAGCGCGGCTGCCACAAACAACGGCGTCATCCTGAGGAGCCATAGGCGGCCTTCGGCCGCCGTTCTTGCCGTATACAACGCCGACGCGGAGCGTCGGCTATGGCGAAGCGCCGAGCGTCTCGAAGGATGAAACAGGCTCCGTGCTTGTGGCCATCCTTCGAGACGGCCGTGCTTCGCACGGCCTCCTCAGGATGACGGTTTATTTATTTGGATCAGCAGCCGCAAATTCGATCGCCGCGTCCCGCGCGGCGTGGGCGAGCCATTCGACGAAGGCCTCGGCATAGCTGCGCGGGACGTAGACGTCGAGGGTCGCCGGCGCCACCGCGTGCAGCAGCGCGCCGATCTTGCCGAGCGCCGTGAGCGCGCAGGCGCCGGGCGGGAACTGCGCCGGCCGCAGGTCGATGCTGGTGCCCTTGGCGAGCACGTCGCGCACGCCCTCGCCCTCGAAGCGCAACACCGAACGCGCGTGGCCGAGATCGACGATGGCGGCGCCGTCGCCGCACACCGCGGCAAGCTCGTCGGTGAGCGGCAAGGCTGTTGGCGCGCGCACGACCAGCCATTGGCCGGGGCCGTGCCACAGCACCGTCAGGTCGCCGGCCGCAACCGCGCGGTTGGGCGCCGGCGCGATCGCGAGGCCGAAATGTTTGGACAGCGTTTCGGCCGTTGCCGCGGGCGCACCGAACGCCGCGACCTGGACCATGTCGAGCGGCGCGCGCGCGCGCACGTCAACCATGCAACCGCTCCCCCGCCGGATCGTAGAACACCGGCGCAACGACGCGCGCCGGGACGAAGCTGTCGTCGAGAGGCGCGGCGGCGACCACGGTCTCGCCTGTGCGGGCGAGGCCGCCTTTGAGCAGAGCGAGCGCGATCGGCCGA
>DASPVJ010000174.1:0-3397 GCA_035622435.1 Xanthobacteraceae bacterium
TGGGCCGCATGATCGGAACGCTGCGCATCGCGCGAACTGCCCTTCCCGCCCCGCCGGGGTTGCCGGACCGTATCGGAACGTCCGCCGGCTGGCCAGCCGCATGACGCAAACGTCGCCGGCGGCGCCTGCCGGACCATCGACCGCGCCGTTCACCATCGCGGTCATGCAGCCCTATTTCATCCCCTACGCCGGCTATTTCCGCCTGTTCGCGGCAAGCGACCTCTTCGTCATCTACGATTGCGTGCAATTCGCGCGCCGCGGCTGGGTCCACCGCAACCGCCTGGTCGACCGCGCCGGGGCGGAGCGCTGGCTCACGCTCCCCCTGCAAAAGGCGGCGCGCGACGTGCTGATCCGCGACCTGCGCTTCGCGCCCGACGCGGCGGCGCTGTTCGCCCGACGCCTACGCCCATTCCGGCTGCCCGAAGCGGCCGACGCCGCACGCATCGTCGCCGCGCTCAACGACGTGGGCGGCACGCCGGTCGACTACATCGTGCGCCTGCTCGAGGAGATCGTCGCCTATCTCGGCCTGCCGTGGCGCGCGATGCGGTCGAGCGCGCTCGACCTGCCGCCGGCGCTGCGCGGGCAAGGCCGCATCCTCGAAATCGCGCGGCGGCTCGGCGCGCGGCGCTACCTCAACGCGCCGGGCGGGCGCAGCCTCTACGACGCGGCCGCGTTCGAACAGGCGGGCGTCGAACTGCGCTTCCTCCCCGACTACGCCGGACCGACCGCCTCGATCCTGACGCGGCTCGTGGACGAGGACCGCGACGCGCTGGCGCGGGATATCAGGGGATAGGCATAGAGCGAGTAGCGAGTAGGGCGCATTAGGCCGCAGGCCGTAATGCGCCGACTGCTGCGCGGCGGCGCAATACGCTTCGCTATTGCGCCCTACTGGATGCCCGACTTCGCGGGCATGACGAGGCCGAGATTGATCTTACGGGTTTAATTGTGCATGCCCTACCGCGGGGGGAACGAGCAAACATGGCGAACGGAAGGTATTTCATCGCCGGCGGCGCGGGCTTCATCGGCAGCCACTTCGTCGACCGCCTGCTCGGCGATCCCGCGACCGGGCGCGTCACGGTCTACGACAATTTCTCCTCGGGCCGGCGCTGGCACCTCGAGGCGCACCGCGCCGACCCGCGCTTTGCCGTGCACGCCGCCGAACTTGAGGACCTCGCGAGGCTCGCCGCCGCCATGGCGGGGCACGACACGGTCATTCACCTCGCCTCCAATCCGGACATCGCCCGCGCCCAGGTCGAGCCGGACATCGACTTTTACGAGGGCACCCTGCTCACCCAGCAAGTGATCGAGGCGATGCGGCGCACCGGCGCCAAGACGATCCTTTACGCCTCCGGCAGCGGCGTCTACGGCGACCTGCGCGATGTCGCGGCAACCGAGAACGAACCCGGCTGCCGCCCGATTTCCACCTACGGGGCGAGCAAGATCGCCGGCGAGGCCATGATCAGCGCCTATTGCTTCATGTTCGACCTGCGCGGGCGCGCGTTCCGCTTCGGCAACGTGGTCGGCGCGCGCCAGACCCACGGCGTCGGCTTCGATTTCGTCCGCCGCCTGCTGGAGCGGCCGGCGGAGCTTTGCATCCTCGGCGACGGGCGGCAGAGCAAGTCCTATATCCACGTGGACGACGCGGTCGACGCGGTGATAACCGCGCACGCGCGCGCGCAGGCGCGGTTCGACGCGTTCAACGTGGCGACCGGGGATTATATGACGGTGAGCGAGATCGCCGAGCTTGCGGTCGAATGCGTCGGGCTTGCGCCCGGCTCGGTGCGCTTGCGCTATACCGGCGGCGACCGCGGCTGGAAGGGCGACGTGCCGGTGGTGCGGCTGGCGATCGACCATATCAAGAGCCTCGGCTGGTCGTGCCGCCGCTCCTCGCGCGAGGCGATGCGCGCGGCGATGACGGCGCTCGCCGCCGACATGCGCGCGGGGCGGATGTGAGGGCGATGGACAGCGCAACCCCGGACTTGGGAACGCCTCCTATCCCTCCCCTGAAAGGGGAGGGTGCCGACCCCGGACTTAGTCCGGGGGAGGCGGGTGGGGTTGATAGAGAAAGAAGACCCCCCACCCGGCGCGCTGCGCGCGCCACCCTCCCCCTTCGGGGGAGGGATGAGGCGGTCGGTCCCATGACCAACCGGGCGGTGTTCCTCGACCGCGACGGCGTGCTCAACCGGGCGCCGGTCGTCGACGGCGTGCCGCAGTCGCCGGCGTCGGTTGCGGAACTCGAGGTGCTGCCGGGCGTGGCGCAGGCGTGCGCGCTGCTGCATAAGGCCGGCTTCCGCCTCATCGTCGCGACCAACCAGCCGAACATCGCGCGCGGGCTGCAGACGCGCCAAACCGTCGACGCCATCAACGCCGCGCTGCGGCGCGCGCTCAACTTCGACGATCTCTACATGTGCGTTCACGACGACGCCGACCGCTGCGACTGCCGCAAGCCGCGGCCGGGCATGCTGCTGGCGGCCGCGCGCGCGCATGGGCTCGACCTCGCCGCCTGCGTCATGGTCGGCGACCGCGACCGCGACATCGCCGCCGGCCGCGCCGCCGGCTGCCGCACCGTGTTCGTCGATCACGGATATGCTAAACCGCCCGACCGGGCGGCCGATCTCACGGTCGCCAGTCTGCGCGCGGCGGTCGACTGGATCATCGCGCGCGCCGGCCCGGACGCCAAGGAACGAGCGTGAGCGCGTTGCACGTAAAAATTTTCGCCGATGGAGCCGATCTCGACGTCATCGGCCGCTACGCGCAGGACCCGGCGATCCGCGGCTTCACCACCAACCCGACCTTGATGCGCAAGGCCGGCGTCACCGACTACGAGGCGTTCGCGCGCGCCGCGCTGGCGCTGATCGGCGCGCGCCCGATCTCGTTCGAAGTGTTCTCCGACGAGTTCGACGAGATGGAGCGCCAGGCGCGCCGGATCGCCGCCTGGGGCGACAACGTCTACGTCAAGATTCCGGTGACCAACACCAAACGCGAGCCGGCCGACGGCCTGATCCGGCGGCTGGCGCAGGCCGGCGTCCGGGTCAACGTGACCGCGGTGATGACGCAGGCGCAGGTCGAACGCGTCGCGGCCTGCCTTGCCGGCGGGGCGCCGAGCGTGATCTCGGTCTTTGCCGGCCGCATCGCCGACGCCGGCGTCGATCCGGTGCCGATCGTGCGCGCGGCGGTGGCGGCGGTGCGCGCGCAGCCGTCGATCGAGATCATCTGGGCAAGCCCGCGCGAGCTTTTCAACCTGATCCAGGCCGACCGCGCCGGCTGCCACATCATCACCATGACGCCGGATCTGCTCGCCAAGCTGCCGCTGATCGGCCGCGACCTCGACGATTTCTCCCTCGACACGGTCAAGATGTTTCACGCCGACGGCGCCGCCGCCGGCTACCGGCTGTGA
>DASPVJ010000175.1:0-3653 GCA_035622435.1 Xanthobacteraceae bacterium
GGGGCTTTATTTGGTGAGCGTGGAGTATTGAGCGACCTTGTCGTAGCGAGCGGCGTGATGATCCACGTCGGAGAGGCTCGCGCGACATGCTCCCTCTCCCGTCGGGAGAGGGGTGGGGTGAGGGGTTCGAACCCTATCGAACGTTTGTAACCCCCTCACCCCAACCCTCTCCTCTGCGGGGAGAGGGAGCGCGTCGCCGCTTCACCGCCCCGCGCACCAGCGAGGCCGCGCGCACGAACGGGTCGATATAGGCGCCGGCGATCGTGTGCACGCGGCCGTTGTCCGGCTCGACCCCGAAGCTGAGCTTCTCCGGCGCCTTGCCCGGCACGTAGAGGGTGCCGAACATCCAGTCCCACAAAGCAAGGCAGCTCCCCAGGTTCTTGTTGAAGTGCGCCGGATCGGTCGAGTGGTGCACCTGGTGATGCGCCGGGCTCATGAACACGCGGCCGAGCGCGCCGCTGAACGCAATCCAAACCTCCGTGTGCTGCAGGTGCACGTAAGTGTGGATGAAGACGACGAGGATGATGTTGGTGTCGTTGAGCGCGTATTGGTAGGCGGTCTCGCCGAACATGTAGTTGCCGACGCCGTTGGCGATCGCCGTCGCGATGGCGAGTATGTTGACGAACACGAAGGTGTAGACCGGGTGCACGCGGAAATTCGTCACCGGCGTGAGCACGGTGGCGGTGTGGTGCACCCGGTGGAACTCCCACAGGAACGCCACCCGGTGGCTCAGATAGTGGTTGAGCCAGTAGCCGAGTTCGTAGGCGAGGAACAGCATCGCGGTGATGACGGCGCGGGCGACGAACGCCGGCAGGGCGGTCGGCGCCACCGGGCCGAGCGCGGCGGCGAGCGCGCCGATGATGCCGTTGGTGAGGAACTGGTAGGAAATCACCGCCCAGCCGAACAGCAGGCCGCCCAAGAACACATGATAGAAGAGGTAGGTGAGGTCGATGAGATTCGACGCGCTGAAGAGAATGCGGCGCGGGAACAGCGCGCGCATGATCGCGCGCGGCCGGACGGGCCGGCCGCGTCGGTGCCGCTGCCAGGCTACGAATACGACCGCGATCGTCAGCGCGCAGGCGAGCGACGTGAGCGAGAAGTGCGAGCCGGGGGCAAAGAGCAATACGCTCAGCTGATTGAGGAAATACGCAATGCCGGGCGGCAGCTCCACCTTCGCCTCCTTAAGGGGTCGCCGGGGCGAAGGCTTAGCCGGGCAGTGGTAAATTTTGCCTTAGGGGGCAGGCGCAAAACAGCGCGCAAACGTACGCGATCGTAGGGTGGGCAGAGCCGGCGAAGCCGGCGTGCCCACGCGGATATATAGAACGTGCAATAAACGCGTGGGCACGCGCCTTCGGCGCTTTGCCCACCCTACACGCCGACGCGTCATTGCGAGGAGCCCGCAGGGCGACGAAGCAATCCAGGAGCGTCCGTCGTTTTACCCTGGATTGCTTCGCTCCGCTCGCAATGACATTCAAGCAAAGTACCGCTCCAATATCCGGCGGTAGATGGCGGTGAGCGCGGCAAGCTCGGCGGTCGGCACGCGCTCGTCGACCTGGTGCATGGTGGCGCCGACGAGGCCGAACTCGACCACCGGGCAATAGTCCTTGATGAAGCGCGCGTCCGAGGTGCCGCCGGAGGTCGAGAGCTTGGGTCGGCGGCCGGTCGCCGCGGCGATCGCGTCGGTGACGAGATCGATGAACGGCCCGGGCTTGGTGAGGAACACCGGTGCGTTCGACGGCAGGTATTCGATGCGCCAGTGCGCGCTCCCGGCAGCGGCGGCGCAGCGCGCGGCGATCTGCGCCTTGAGGGATTCCGGCATGTGCAGGTCGTTGTAGCGGATGTTGAAGCGGGCGCGCGCCTCGCCCGGGATGAGGTTGACGGTGCGGTTGCCGACGTCGACCGAGGTGAACTCGAGGTTCGAGGGATCGAAGTGCTCGCTGCCGCGGTCGAGCGGCTCCGCCATGAGGGCGCTCATGATGGTGACGAGGCGGCGGATCGGATTGTCGGCAAGCTGGGGAAACGCCACGTGGCCCTGCTTGCCGGTGACGACGAGCGTGCCGCTGAGCGAGCCGCGGCGGCCGATCTTGATGGCGTCGCCGAGCGCCGCCGGGTTGGTGGGTTCGCCCAGGATGCAATGGTCGAAGCGCTCGCCGCGCTCGGCCGCCCAGGCCAAGAGCTTGACGGTGCCGTTGACGGCGTCCGCTTCCTCGTCGCCGGTGATGAGGAACGAGAGCGAGCCCTTGGACGGGCCGCCGCTGGCGGCGACATGATCGAGCGCGGCGGCGAGGAAACAGGCGATGCCGCCCTTCATGTCGACGGCGCCGCGGCCGTAGAGGCTGCCGTCCGAAATCTCGCCGGCGAACGGCGGATGCGTCCACGCCGCCTCGTCGCCCGGCGGCACCACGTCGCAATGACCGGCGAACATCAGGTGCGGGGCAGCCGTGCCGATGCGCGCGTAGAGGTTCTCCACGTCGGCGTGGCCGGCCTCGGAGAACGTCACCCGGCGGACCGTAAAGCCGGCGCCCTCGAGCACGCGCTGCAAATAATCGAACGCGCCGCCCGCGGCCGGCGTCACCGACGGGCAGCGGAGGAGATCGCGGGCGATGGCAACCGGGTCGGCGGGCATGTCAAAACGCCTTCGCAAGGCCGGCCTGCTTGAGCACTTCGTTCGCGCTCTCGGTACAGATCGGCCATCAGGCACCGGCGACGTCGAGATGCTCTTCAACCCTGAAGGTCAACGAGAGCTGATCTTCGCTTTGGCCAGAAAGCGACAGGAGTTCAGGCAGAACGAGGCGCACCTCATCGATCATGGCGGGCCAAGTCTCCGCCTCGACCACCAGTCCCGGCACGTCCGCGCTGGTGGCAAGCCAGACGCCGGCCTCGGCGTCCCAACTGGCGTTGATGGTAATGGCTCGGCTCATCTTTGGCAGGATCGAACGTTCGCGCTTCCCGGTCAATCCCGCAGCAGGTCGTTGATCGAGACCTTGGCCCGCGTCTTCTCGTCGACAGTCTTGACAATGACGGCGCAGTAGAGGCCGGGCCCGGGCGAGCCGTCGGGAAGGTTCTTGCCCGGCAGGGTGCCGGACACCACCACCGAATAGGGCGGCACCTCGCCCTGGTGGATTTTGCCGGTTGCGCGATCGACGATCTTGGTCGAGGCGCCGATGTAGACGCCCATGGCGAGCACCGCGCCTTCGCGCACGATCACGCCTTCGGCGACCTCCGCGCGCGCGCCGATGAAACAATTGTCCTCGATCACGACCGGCGTGGCCTGCAGCGGCTCGAGCACGCCGCCGATGCCGGCGCCGCCGGAGAGGTGGCAGTCCTTGCCGACCTGGGCGCAGGAGCCGACCGTCGCCCAGGTGTCGATCATCGTGCGCTCGCCCACGCGCGCCCCGACGTTGACGAAGCACGGCATCAGCACCACGCTCGGCGCGATGTAGGCGGAGCGGCGCACCACGCAGCCGGGCACCGCACGGAAGCCGGCGTCGCGGAAGCGGTTGTCGCCCCAGCCGTCGAACTTCGACGGCACCTTGTCCCACCACGTGGCATCGCCCGGCCCGCCCGGGATCAGGCCCATGTCGTTGAGGCGGAACGAGAGCAGCACCGCTTCTTTGAGCCATTGGTTGACCTTCCAGGCGCCGTCCGGCTGG
>DASPVJ010000176.1:0-5786 GCA_035622435.1 Xanthobacteraceae bacterium
GGCGAAATCCGGACCCTGTAGAGCCCGCCCGTCCGCGGTCCGTCGACCACCGACGCGTTGTGGGCCTCCAGGAACTTGGTGACATCGGCCGCGCTCGCCTGCGGCATGAAGCCGATCAGCGCGTAGGAGCCGGGAGCGGCCATGCTGCGCGTGGGCGCCGACGCGGTGCGGTAGGCCGGCACGGCCTCCTCCCCGCGATCGATGTAAAGCTCGGCCAACAGGCCGGCCTGCAGCACGATGGCAAGAACCGCCACAGCCGCCGACCACGCCAAGGTGCGCGGCGAAAACAGCGTCAGGCGCTCGGCGACGAACGCGGCGATATCGAACGAACGCCGCTTGCGCGCCGGAGCGCCTTCCGCCTCGATCCCGGCGAGCAATCGCTCCATCGCCCGCGCCGACGGGGCGCCGAGCGTTTCGTTGAGGTGAATGGTTTCGCCGAGCTCTTCGCGCACCAGCGCGAACTGCCGGGCGAGTTCCTCATCGTGCTCGAGCGCCGCTTCGACGCGTTGCGCGTCGCGGCGGCTGAGCGTGCCGGCCGCATGCCACGGCAGCAGGGCCTCGATGTCCCGGCGCTCGTTTTCGTTTGTCGTCGTCATGGCCAACCTCTATCCACTCCTGCCGCCTTGAGCAGCTCGGAGAGCCGTTTGCGTGCGTAGAACATCCGCGTCTTCACGGTGTTCTCGGGAATTCCTACGATCTCGGCCACCTCTTCGACCGATTTCTCATGGTAGTAGACGAGGTCGATGATCTCGCGATGCTCCGCCGAAAGCGCCGTCAGGCATTTGCGCAGGATCTCGCCCTTGTCCTTCTTCTCCAGCGCCACCTCCGGGTCGTCTCCCGGATCCTCGATGGCTGCGGCCGCTTCTTCGTCCAGTTCCTCGTCCGTCCGGCGCCTGAGCGCCGAGAGCGCCTTGTAGCGCGCGATCGCCAAGAGCCAGGTCGAAACCGCGGACCTTGATTCGAACCGGCCGGCTTGCCGCCAAACGTCGAGAAACACCTCGCTTATCAAGTCCTCCGCCTGCGTTTGATCACGGACGAGGCGCAGAACGAACCGGTAGACGCGCACATGATGCCGCGCGAACAGAACCTGCATGGCGACCTTGTCGCCGGTTGCGATCCGTCCGATCAGCGCTTCGTCCGATGTGGCTTGCATCGCTGCGGGCGGTCGACTCGTTGGATTAGTCGCGGGAAGACACGATGGGGTTCAAATGGGCCGTTTTGCCGGCCCGAATACGCACATTGCCGCCCTCGGCAATACCACGATACCGACCGAAACGCCTCGGACGGGCCGGATTCCGCTCGGGACCGGCCATCACGGGCATCTCGTCGCCGCTAAATTGCGCCTGAACGGCTGCGATCCGCAAGCCGTTCCGCCTAGGGAAACGATCCCCAGCAAAAGGGCGCCTGATCGGTGGTTCTAAATTACCGCCGCCGGGCGTAACGGCGCGATAAGTGCGCGAATTGGTTAACGATGTCTTGCAATCAAAGGTCACGGTTTAATCGATTTTCACTATAATTTCACCCTTGGCCTTTACCTCGTGGTAGGGACGCTCGCCGGGGCCGTCCGCACGCAGCGCAGATCGGGGAGCCGCCGCATGGCCGACATTGTTCACGCGCGCGATGACCAATCGCGACCCCTTGCGGGCGGGCTTGGCGCGCCTCGCCGCGGAGCGCCCGCCCAGGCCGCGCGCGACCGGCGCGACCGCCCGCGCTCGGACATCGGCACCCTCGTCATTCATTGGCTCACGGCCCTCGCGTTCTTCGTCAGCGTTTTTACCGGGGTACGCATCGCGGCCGACGACCCGGACGCGGTCGTTTCCAAGTGGCTCACCCCGATCCTGCCGCAGGGCGAGGTCTGGACCTGGCATTTCTTCGCCGGGCTGACGCTGTTCTTCTGCGCCTCGGCCTACATCCTCTACATGGCGCGCAGCGGGCTTGCGCCGCGCGCTGCGTTCAAGAAGGTACGCGCCTTCTTCATCCCGAACGCCGGCAAGCTGCGCTACGACGCGCTCAACGTGGTGCTGCACTGGCTGGTCTACGCCGTCATCGTGGTGCTCACGGTCACCGGCGTCGTCCTTTATTTCGGATTCGGCGGCTGGATCATCACCGTGCATCTTGCCGCCGCCTTCACCGGCATCGCCTACACGCTTGCCCATTTGCTCTCGCATTATCTCTACGGCGGCCTGCAGCAGTGGCTGCGCCTGTTTCGGCCGGCAGCCCTCATCCCCACCAAGGCGACTCGACCGCATTCCGTGCTGATCGGCGTGGTTGCGGGGGCGGCGGTCGCGGCGGCGCTGGCGGGCACCGACTGGGCGAGCCGCGACACGTTGGTGATGCATCGCGTCGCCGCCGCGCCGGACCCGGCGAAGCTCCTCGACGATCCGGTGTGGGCGAACATCGCGCCCGTGCGCATCCACACCAGCCAGGGGGTCAACCTTGGCGGCACCGGCGAATCCCTGGTCGAGATCCGCGCCGTGCACGACGGCAAGAAGGCGTACTTCGCGTTCCGCTGGGAAGACCCGTCGCGCTCGATGCGGCGCAATCCGCTGATGAAACAGGCGGACGGCTGGCACATCCTGGCGGACAACCCGTACAGCGACGACGTCACCACCAATTACGAGGACAAGTTCGCCGTCATCTTTTCGCCGACCGCCAGGTTCGGCTCGGGCGGGGTCGCCCATTTCGGCGAAAAGCCGGTGGCCGACCGGCAGGGTTCGCGGAATCACCGCGGCCTGCACTACACCGACGGCAACATGGTCGACATGTGGCAGTGGAAGCCGTCGCGCGGCGGCATGCTCGGCCATGTCGATGACATGTACATCGGCCCGCCGACCGAGCCGACGCCGAAACAGGCTTCGGAAGTGGAGCGTTATCAGGGCGGCTATTGGGGCGACCCCGGCACCGCCTACTACGTCTACAACTACATGCCGCTGCGGCCGCAGGACTATCACGGCGGCCCGGTGCCGATCCGCCGGTTGCCGAAGGACTACGCGGCGATCAACAAGGCGATGGGACACTGGGACCCCGACCCCAACGGCAGCGTCGACGACGGCTCCAAATGGTGGATGTTCGAGGACGAGACCGTCCCGTATTCCCCCGAGGCGGACGCCAAGATTCCGGTCGGCACCATCATCCCGGCGGTCCTGATCATCGGCGAGTACAGCGGCGACCGTAACGACGTGAGCGCCGCGGCCCATTGGAGCGACGGTCACTGGACCCTGATCGCCAGCCGCGATCTCAACACCGGCAGCAAATACGACCAGCCGTTCCTGCCCGGCCGCGACCTCTATGTCTGGGTCGCGGTGTTCGATCACACCCAGACCCGCCATACCCGGCATCCGCGCCCCGTTCGCCTCACCGTCGAGGAATAGGAGCGCCTGTTCGTCGGCGCCGCGTGCGAGTTCACATGCCCGGCACGTGCCATCTGGTCATCAACGGCCGCCCGGTCAACGCCAGGATCGGCGAGACCCTTATCGACGCCGGGCTCGGCGGCTGGGTGATCGTGCCGCACGACTGCCGGACGGGCCAATGCGAAACCTGCCGCGTAACGATCGTGTCGGGCTCGGTCGACGACCAGGGCACCGCCGAGGGCCGCACCGTGCTGGCGTGCCAGGCGACGGTCGAGGGCGACGCGGTGATCGCGTTCGACGAAGTGCCGGCGACGACCAAGGTCGCCGGCATCGTCGTCGAGATCGGCAAATTGTCGCCCGAGGTGGTCGAAGTCGCGGTGGCGCTGCAGTCGCCGCTGCAATACCGGCCGGGGCAGTATGTCCGCGTGAAGTTCGCCGGTTTCCCGGCGCGCGAATACAGCCCGACCTGCCGCCTCGACGGGTCGTTCGACGCGAACGAACTGGTCTTCCACGTGCGGCGCCTGCCGGGCGGCCTGATTTCCTCGCAACTCGGCGCGACCATCCGGCCGGGGCACCGGGCGCACATCCATGGGCCCTTCGGCCACGCGTTCCTGCGCGAGGGCGAGGGTCCGCTGGTGCTCGTTGCCGGCGGCACCGGCTGGGCGCCGATCTGGTCGCTGGCGCGCGCGGCGCGCCATGAGCAGCGGCACCGCGACGTGGTGGTCATCGCCGGCAGCCGCGACCCCGACAATCTCTACATGCGCCCGGCGCTCAACTGGCTGATCGACGACGGTGTGCGCGACATCATCGCGACGACCGAGGTCAACGCGGCGCGGCCGATTTTGCCCGGCCGCCCGACCCACTATTTGCCCTCGCTCGGACTGGAGGACACGGTCCACGTCGCTGGCCCGAGCGGCCTCGTCGACGCGGTCAAGCGCAAGGCGCGCTCGGCCGCCGCGCGCTGCTACGCCGATGCGTTCCTGCCGAGCGTGCAGGCGCCCTCGCTGGTCGACCGGGTCATGCAGCTGCTGCGCACGCCCGCCGGCGAAGCCGCCGACGCCGACATCCTCTCGCCGCGGCCGCGCGGCGTGCGGCTGGGATGGATGTTGCGGCCGTTCGCCTCCCGCGCGATCGCTTCGAGCGCGCCGCGTCAAGCGACGCCGAGCCGCGCGGCGCCGCGCGCGCCCTCGACGGAATCACGCGAAGGCGGCTGAGCTGCCGGCCTACGCGGTCACCTCCCGCAGGAACGTCTTCACCGTCAGATCGAGCCGGTGCGCCTCGTCGGCCATGTCGGTCGCCTTGTTGACCACCTTCATGGAGGCGCCGCGCGCCTCCTCGATCGTCGCCTTGAGGCGATCGACGCTGGAGGAAACATCGGCGGTTCCGGTCGCCGCGGCCGACATGTTTTCCGCGATCTCGCGTGTCACCGCGTCCTGACGCTCGACCGCGAGCGCGATCGTCTTGGCCTGATGGAGGACCAGGTCGAGCTTGTGGGCGACGGCCCGCACGGAGCCCGCGGTTTCATCGGTCGCGCCGCGCACGACGGACAGGCGCCGCCCGATCTCTTCGTTGGCGCGGGCGATGCGTTCGGCGAGTTCCTTGACGTCGGCGACGACCGCGCCGATGCCCTCGCCACCGCGCGCCGCCTGCAACGTCGCATTCATCGCCAGCACATTGACCTGCGTGGCGATCTCGTCGATCGAACGCACCACCGCTTCGATGTCGGATGAACTCTGGGCCAGGTGCTCGGCCTTGAGAAAGGCAGATTCGGCGATCGAGCTGCTGGTGCCGATCGTGTCCGTCGCCTGCCTGATGCGGTCCACGGTTTCGGAAATGGACGCGCTCAGCCGCTCCGTCGCCGAGCGCAGGATCGCCACGTTCGACACGGTGTGCTCGGAGACGAACGCGGTCTCGGCGGCCTCCCCTTCCGCCACCGCCGACGTCCGCGCCAGGTCGCGCGCCGTCTCATCCATGGTCTCGACCGTGTCGCTCACCGTGAGCAGGACCGTCCGCATGGTGCGGTCAAACCGTTTGATCGCGTCCTCGAGCGCCTCGCGCCGCTTCTTGACGCTTTCCGCCTGCGCCACGTCGGAGCGCAGGCGATCGCGCTCCTGCAGCGAGCGCTGCAACACGATGACGGCGCGCGCGATGCCGCCGATTTCGTCCTTGCGGTCGGCGCCGGGCACCTCCGACTTCCAGTCGCCGCGCGCGACCGCGCGGACCGCCTCGGTGATGCGCGTCAACGGCCGGCTGATGCGGCGCGAGGCCCACAACGTGATGGCGGCGAACGAGACGAGCGAGAGCGCCGCGACGATGATCAGCCACGTGGTCAGCGAGCGCCCTTCCATTTCCCCGACCCGCACCAGCTTGTCACGCAGTACGTGCAACTCGTTGACCGGCGTGAGCGCGCACATGCGCCACGCTTCGAACAGCCCG
>DASPVJ010000177.1:0-3140 GCA_035622435.1 Xanthobacteraceae bacterium
ACGTCGGCCTGATAGGCTTTCGCCCGCCCGCCCTTCGCCGCAATCTCGGCAACGACGTGGGCGGCCTCCTTCGCCGAACTGCCGTAGTTGACCGCGACCGCCGCGCCCTCGGCGGCGAGCGTGAGCGCGATCTCCCGGCCCACGTCGCGCGCCCCGCCGGTCACCAGCGCGATCCGGCCGTTCAGGCCCAAGTCCATGGATGCTCCCTCATGTCGGCGCCTTCGCGGCGATCAAACGGAACAGACGCTCCGGCGTCACCGGCAGCTCCTCGATCGCGATGCCGAGCGGAGCGAGCGCGTCGGCGACCGCGTTGGCGATCGCCGCCGGCGCCCCGATGGTGCCGCCTTCGCCCATGCCGCGGAAGCCGCCGAGCGTGGTCGGCGACTCCGTTTCCAGGTGCACGACTTCGAGCGGCGGGATTTCGCAGGCGGACGGCACAAGGTAGTCGACCAGGCTCGCGGTGTGCAGCTGGCCCATGTCGTAGACGATTTCCTCGTAGAGCGCGGCGCCGATGCCCTGGGCGACGCCGCCGTGCACCTGGCCGTCGACGATCAGCGGATTGACTAGGCGCCCGCAGTCCTCCGCCACCACGAAACGCTCGACCCGGATTTCCAACGTGTGCGGGTCGATCTCCACGGCCGCGATGTGCGTCGCCGAGGTGGTGGTGCCGAACACCGGGTCATAGGTCTTGGTCGCGGCAAGCTCGCCGCGCGCGTCGGGCGGCAGGCGGCCGATCTCGGCGTAGACGGCACGCGCGACCTCGCGGAAGCTCACCGCCCGGTCGGTGCCGGCGACCGCAACGCGGCCGTCGTGCGCGACGAGATCGCCGGGCGCCGCTTCCAGCAAATGGGCGGCGGCGTTGAGAAGCTTCTCGCGCACGGCGGTAGCCGCGAGCGTCGCGGCGCCGCCCGCGAGCACGGTGCTGCGGCTCGCGTAGGTGCCGCTGCCGCCGGGAACGGCGGCGCTGTCGCCCTGGACGATGCGGATGTCCGCCAGGCGCGCGCCGAGGTGCTCGGCGACGATTTGCGCCAAGGTCGTCTCCAGGCCCTGGCCGTGCGAGGCGATGCCGAACGCCGCGGTGACCGCGCCGGTCGCATCGACGGTGACGGTCGCGGTCTCGGTGCCGGTGTTGATCGGCATGCCGGGCGCGGCCGATATGCGCGAGCCGATGCCGGTCAATTCGGCATAGGACGCGATGCCGATGCCGAAATATTTGCCGGACGCGCGCACCGCGGCCTGGCGGCGCCGCAGCGCATCGTAGTCGATGCGTGCGCATGCGGCGGCGAGGCATTCGGCGAATCCGGAGCGGTCCCACACGATGCCCGAGCCGATCTTGTAGGGAAAATCCTCAGCGCGCACGAAGTTGCGCAGTCTTATTTCCCTCGGGTCGAGGCCGAGGCGCGCGGCAGCCATGTCCATCAGCCGTTCGGTCACGAACGTCGCCATCGGTCGGCCGACGCCGCGATAGGGGCCGGTCGGCGCCTTGGCGGTGGCGACCGCCCGGGCGCGGCCGCGGTAATGCTCGATGCGGTACGGGCCGGGCAGGAAGCTCACCACTTGCACCGGCTCGAGCGCGGCGGTCCACGGGTAGATCGAATAGGCGCCGACGTCGCCGATGGCGTCGGCGGCAAGCGCCACGGCGCGGCCGTCGCGGTCGAGGCCCAGCTCCGCCTCCACGATTTCGTCGAAGGCCTGGCTGGTGGCGGCGAAATCCTCCAGGCGGTCGCTCGTCCATTTGACCGAGCGGCGCAGCAGCCGCGCCGCCGCGCAGACGAAGATTTCCTCCGGATAGAGCGAGCCCTTGCCGCCGAAGCCGCCGCCGACGTCGGGCGCGATCACGCGCAGCCGGTGGCCGGGCAGGTCGAGCGCCTCGGCGAGCGCGTCGCGGATGATGCCGGGGACCTGGGTGGTCGAATATAAGGTGAGCGCGTCGCGGCCCGCATCGTATTCGGCAAGGCAGGCGCGCGGCTCGATCGCGAGCGGCGTCTTGCGGCGCATGCGGAAGCGGCCCCTGACGCGCACGGCTGCCGACGCGAGCGCGGCATCCACGTCGCCGCGCTTGAACTCGCGGGCGACCAGCAGGTTGGTCTGCGCCTCTTCGTGCAGGAGCGGCGCGCCCGGGCGCGCGGCCTCCGCCGGATCGGCCGCATGGGGCAGCGGTTCGAAATCGATGGCGATGCGTTCGGCCGCGTCTTCGGCAAAGTAGCGGCTTTCGGCGAGGATGCCGGCGACCGGTTCGCCCACGTAGCGGACTTTGTCGTTGGCGAGCGCGCGGATCGGCGTGGCGTAGTAGCCCTTCATGCGCGAGGTGGCCTTGAGCGGCTTGACGGCAGCGTCGAGGTCCGCCGCCGTGAACACGGCGACGACGCCGGGCGCGGCGCGGGCGGCCGCCGCGTCGATGCCGCGGATGCGCGCGTGCGCCTGGTCGCTGCGGCGGAACGCGACGTGCAGCGCGTCCGGCACCTGCCGGTCGTCGACGTAGCCGCCGAGCCCGGTGAGCAGGCGCGGATCCTCGGTGCGCCTGATCCGGGCGCCGACGATCTTCGGCCGGACGGTCATTTCGCGCTCAGTCATGCGACGCCGCTTGCTTCTACCCTCCCCCTTGTGGGGAGGGTCGCCGCGCGCGCAAGCGCGCGGCGGGGTGGGGTCGATCAAACAATTTTGCAAGGCCGGCACGACCCCCACCCCTTACCCCTCCCCACAAGGGGGAGGGGAACGGAGAGGGCGCGCCCCAATGAGAAAACGGGCCAGGGATATGCTCAGTCATACGCGTCGACGCCCTTGCGCAGGCGCGCCCATTGGCCGGCGTCGTGGCCGCAGACGATCATGGCGCCGCGCGCCTCGATGCGCCGCACCTCGGCCAGAGATTTGACGAGCGCGTCGGCGTTCCAGGTGTTCTTCGGCAATATGCCGGTATCGAGGGTCGTGCGCAGGCTCACCGTGTCGGAGGCGAGCAAAACCTGGCCGGTACGGTCGAGCGCCACGAGCGCCGCCATCGAGCCGGGGGTGTGGCCGGGCAGCGGGATGAGCACGATGCGGCCGTTGCCGTAGAGGTCGCGCTCGCCGGTGATCGGCTCGATCGGCAGCGGATGGTCCCAGTCGGCGGCCACATAGCCGGCCGCCGCGGCGGCCGGCGCGCG
>DASPVJ010000178.1:0-22839 GCA_035622435.1 Xanthobacteraceae bacterium
ACCACGACCGTGCCCTGGTAGCCCTTCTCGGCGCTGACCTCGTCCATGCGCTTGAAGGAGAGGGCGAGGTCGTAGCGCTGGCGGCCGTCGAAAATCTGCACGGTGCGGCGGCAGGCGTCCGGGGTGAGCACCTCGCCGGTCCCGCCGACCGGAATGAGCCCGGCGGTCAGCGGATCGACGACGCCGCGGCGATGCGCGTCGGTGAGCGGAACGCGATCGGGCGCATAAGGCGTCGGCGGGTCGACCTGCAACTCCTTGACGCCGCCGCCGGCGAACGCCATGCGGATCTGGTCGGGCCGGCGATCCGCCAGGACCGTGACCGCGTAGCTCGTCGGCAGCAGCCGCCCGGAACTGACGCGGCCGCGGGCGGCGCCGAAGCCCTCGCCGTCGGTCACCACGCGCGCGATGCCGGTGACCCGGCCGCTCGCGGCCGTCGTGTATTGATCCTCGCCAATGTCGGCGATCCACACGCCCTGGCCGACCGGGATGCCGGCGAGGGTGACCGAGTAGCGCGCTTCCAGCCGGCCTTGAGCGCGACCGGGACCGCCCGAGGAGGCAACCGCCGCAACCGCCAGGGCGGCGCCGAGGATCGCCCGCGCAACGGCGGGCCGGGATGACAGCACGTCGGTCGGTCCTTGCGAAACTCGCGCGCGCACAGCGGTCGCCTCTTCGGGCGCGAATGCGTCGATTGTGTGATGCGGTCTCTTTTTGCGATCCGTCGCGGACTGCGCTCGGCGACGGATCGTGGGGTTTGCGATCCGTCGCGGACTACGCGAGGTCCCCGCGAAGGCGGGGACGGATCGCGGGGTTTGCGATCCATCGCGGGTGCTTGACGGGCGCGATGCCGGCCCACTATACGTCCGCCGACTTTCCGAACGAGAACACGTGTTTGGGCGATGCGCCAGCGGCGCCGGGCCCGAAAGCTGAGGTTTCGACATGGCGCGGCGCTGCGATTTGACCGGCAAGGCGGCCCAGACCGGCCACAAGGTCAGCCACTCCAACCGCAAGACCAAGCGGCGGTTCCTGCCCAACCTGTGCAACGTGACCATGATCTCCGACGCGCTCGGCCGCTCGGTGCGGCTGCGCGTATCGGCGAACGCGCTCAAGACCGTCGACCGCCGCGGCGGCCTCGACGCTTTCCTGCTGACGGCGAAGGACGCGGAACTGGCGCCGCGCGTGCGCGGACTCAAGCGGCAGATCGAGAAGAAGCGCGCGGCCGGGAGCTGATTCACCAAACAAACGCGACGTCATCCTGAGGAGCGCGCCCAAGGCGCGCGTCTCGAAGGATGGAAGCAAGCGAGGATGTGGCCATCCTTCGAGACGGCCGCGCGCAAGCGCGCCATAGCCGACGCTCCGCGTCGGCGTTCTTATCAGTAAGAACGGCGGCCGAAGGCCGCCTATGCTCCTCAGGATGACGTCGGTGAGGTGTGAAGACCGCGACGTTACGCCACGTGGCGGCGCGAGGTGCGGCGGACTTCGTCGGTCGCCTGCTCGTCGAACAATTCGGCGAGCTTCTCGGTCATGGCGCCGCCCAGTTCCTCGGCGTCGACGATCGTCACCGCGCGACGATAGTAGCGCGTCACGTCGTGGCCGATGCCGATGGCGATCAGTTCCACCGGGCTGCGGCTCTCGATGTCCTCGATGATCCAGCGCAGGTGGCGCTCGAGATAGTTGCCCGGGTTGACCGACAGCGTCGAATCGTCGACCGGCGCGCCGTCGGAAATCATCATCAGGATCTTGCGCGTCTCGGTGCGCGCCAACAGGCGCTTGTGCGCCCAATCGAGCGCCTCGCCGTCGATGTTCTCCTTAAGCAGGCCCTCGCGCATCATCAGGCCGAGGTTCTTGCGCGCGCGCCGCCACGGCGCATCGGCCGACTTGTAGACGATGTGGCGCAGGTCGTTGAGGCGCCCGGGGTTGGGCGGCTTGTTGGCGGCGAGCCAGGCTTCGCGCGACTGGCCGCCTTTCCACGCCCGCGTGGTGAAGCCGAGAATCTCGACCTTGACGCCGCAGCGCTCGAGCGTGCGCGCCAGGATGTCGGCGCAGGTCGCCGCCACCGTGATCGGGCGCCCGCGCATCGAACCGGAATTGTCGAGCAGCAAGGTCACCACCGTGTCGCGGAAATTGGTGTCCTTCTCGCGCTTGAACGACAGCGGATGCAGCGGATCGACGACGACGCGCGACAGCCGCGCCGGATCGAGCAGCCCCTCGTCGAGATCGAACTCCCAGGCGCGGCTCTGCTGCGCCAGCAGCCGGCGCTGCAGCCGGTTGGCAAGCCGCGCCACCACGCCCTGCAGATGGGAGAGCTGCTTGTCGAGGTAGCTGCGCAGGCGGTCGAGTTCCTCCGGCTCGCACAAGTCCTCGGCCGCCACCACCTCGTCGAACTTCGCGGTGAACGGGCGGTAATCGGGGCCGCGCGGCTCGTTCATGCCGTGGCGGCGCGGCCGCCACGGCTCGTTGGCGGTCTCCGCCTCGCCCATCTCGGCATCGTCCGGCATGTCGGCGGTGGGCGCGTCGACCGCTTCGGTGGCGCCTTCGGGAAGTTCGTCGGCGGATATTTCCGCCTCTTCGAGGGACATGCCCTCGGCGTCGTCGGAATCCTTCGCCTCGCCCTGCTCGCCGGCCTCGTCCGGATTGGCCTCCTCCTCGCGATCGTCCTCGCCCTCTTCGGAGTCGCGGTCGCGCTCCTCGCCCATGTCGAGGCTGTCGAGAAGATCGTGGATCACGTCGCCGAACCGGCGCTGGTCCTCGACCAGCCGGCCGAGCCGGTCGAGATCGCGCCCGGCGCGGTCCTCGACCCACGGGCGCCACAGGTCGACGAGACGCTTGGCGGCGGGCGGGGGCGCGAGGCCGGTGAGCCGTTCGCGCACCATCATGGCGACCGCATCCTCGATCGGCGCGTCGGCGCGGTCGGTCACGTCGTCGAACTTGCCGCGATGGAACCGGTCGTCGAGCATGGCGGAGAGATTGCGCGCCACCCCTTCCATCCGCCGCGCGCCGATCGCCTCGACCCGCGCCTGCTCGACCGCCTCGAACACGGCGCGCGCCTGCTGTCCGCCCGGCACCAGGCGGCGGTGCACGCCGGGATCGTGGCAGGCGAGCTTGAGCGCGATCGAATCGGCGTGGCCGCGCACGATCGCCGCCTCGCCGACGGTCAGCTTGCGCGGCGGCTCGGGCAGGCGCGCCTTGCCGCCGGCAAAGCCGGGACGCTCGGCCGCGTAGCCGACTTCGAGCTCGGGCTTGCGCGCGATCGCCTTCAAGCATGCCGCGACCGAACGCTTGAACGGCTCGGTCGGCGCTTCCCGCGACGTGCCCTTGCCCTTGAAGTTCGAGGTCATCGGCTCAACCACGTAGCCCGCATGAGCGAAGCGATATCCGGGATTTCCTCCCGCATTTCGCTGTGCTCATGCGGGCTACATTCATTCAGCTCAGCGCCACGTTCACGGCGGATTCGGCAAGCTCCACGCCGAAGCAGCGCTGATAGAACTCGGCGACGATCGGACGCTCCAGCTCATCGCATTTGTTGAGGAACGTGACGCGGAACGCGAACGCGAGATCGCGGAAGATGTCGGCGTTCTCCGCCCAGGTGATCACCGTGCGCGGGCTCATCACCGTCGAAATGTCGCCGTTCATGAACGCGTTGCGGGTGAGATCGGCGACGCGCACCATCTTGTTGATGGTGTCGCGCCCTTCCGCGGTGCGATAGCTCTGCGCCTTGGCCAGCACGATGTCGACCTCGTTGTCGTGCGGCAGATAGTTGAGGGTGGTGACGATCGACCAGCGGTCCATCTGGCCCTGGTTGATCTGCTGGGTGCCGTGATAGAGGCCGGTGGTGTCGCCGAGCCCGACCGTGTTGGCGGTCGCGAACAGGCGGAAGGCCGGATGCGGCCGGATCACCTTGTTCTGGTCGAGGAGCGTGAGCTTGCCCGAGACCTCCAGCACGCGCTGGATAACGAACATCACGTCCGGCCGGCCGGCGTCGTATTCGTCGAAACAAAGCGCGACGTTGTGCTGGAGCGCCCACGGCAGCATGCCGTCGCGAAATTCGGTCACCTGCATGCCCTCGCGGATGACGATCGCGTCCTTGCCGATCAGGTCGACGCGGCTGATGTGGCTGTCGAGGTTGACGCGCACGCACGGCCAGTTGAGCCGCGCCGCCACCTGCTCGATGTGGGTCGACTTGCCGGTGCCGTGGTAGCCGGTGACGATCACCCGCCGGTTCTTGGCGAATCCCGCCAGGATCGCGAGCGTCGTCGTGCGGTCGAACAGGTAGTCCGGATCGATGTCCGGCACGTGCTCGTCCGGCTCGGAATAGGCCGGCACTTCCATGTCGCTGTCGATGCCGAACACCTGGCGGATCGACACCTTCATGTCGGGAAGGCCGGCAACGCCCTCAGTCGCGATGGTCATTCGCCCTCCATGGCCGCGGAACGCCCGGGGCCCATGCGGTCACGGCGCGGATCGGATGTCAGCGCAAACTATTAGCAGAAACCTTGCTGGTCGAGAATCCCGGTATCAAGATCAGCAATAACCCACGGATTTCAGATAGTTATACGCTTGGATGATCTCGCGCAGGCGGTCCTCGCACGACCGGTCGCCGCCGTTGGCATCGGGGTGGTGACGCTTCACCAGCACCTTGAACTTGGCCTTGATGTCGGTCGCGCTGGCATCGGTTTCAAGGCCGAGCGCCCCGAGCGCCTTGCGTTCGGCATTGCGCACCACGCGCCGTTCCGGCGCCGGGCGCTCGCCCTCGGGGCGCCACGGGCCCCCCATGCCCAATTCGCGAAACACCCCGAACGGATCGGCGGCGCCCCGGTGGTCCGGCCCGAATCCGGCGGGCCCGCCGTTCGGCTTGCGCCCGTTGACCCCCATCTTCCAGGTCGGGCGGTGGCCGGTGACGGCGTCCTTTTGATATTGGGCGACCGCGTCCTCGCTCATTCCGGCGAAGAAATTGTACGATTGGTTGTACTCCCGCACGTGCTGCAGGCAGAACCGCCAATATTCGCCCTCGCGCAGGCGGCCCTTGGGGGCGCGGTGCGTCGCGCTCTCGCCGCAGCCCGGCCAGTCGCAGCCCGGCCGGCCGGGCCGCGACCGGCGGTCCTCGCCGGGCTTGACCCGGATGCGGTCGAACAGGGGCGAACTGATCTTCATGGCCGCCGATTATGCGGACCGGACACCGCCGGCCGCAAGCTTGACAAATGGTTTTGACTCGTTCCGCGCCTCCGGCACGGTCCGTTGACGCCGGCGCGGCAGGGCGCCTAAGCCGGGGCCATGCGGGTCCAAGAGCTGATCACACGGAAGTTGACCGAGGCTTTCCGGCCGCACAGCCTGCGGGTGGTCGACGAATCCCATCGGCACGAAGGGCACGCCGGCCATCGCCCCGGCGGCGAGAGCCATTTCAGGGTGTATATCGTGGCGCCGGCGTTCGCCGGGAAGAGCCGGCTCGAGCGCCATCGCCTGGTCAACGGGGCGCTTCACGCCGAGCTTGCCGGCGGCGTGCATGCGCTCGCCATCCACGCCTCAGCGCCGGGCGAACCTGAAGCTCGGTAGCCCGCATTGAGCGCAGCGAAATGCGGGACCTTAGGCGTGGCGCGCCAGGGCGCCGCGGCGGTTGAGCGGGGTGATCCGCAAGGCCGTGATGCGGTTGCGGCTGCGGCGCAGCACCTGAAAGCGGAAGCCGTGGAAGGTGAAGCTCTGGCCCGGTTCGGGAATGGAGCGCGCCTCGTGGATGACGAGCCCGGCGATGGTGGTCGCTACCTGGTCGGGCAGGCTCCAGTCCATGGCTCGGTTGAGGTCGCGGATCGGCACGCCGCCGTCGACGTTGACGGAACCGTCGAGTTGCGGCGTGACGCCGGGCACCGCGACGTCGTGCTCGTCCTCGATGTCGCCGACGATTTCCTCCAGGATATCCTCGAGGGTGACGAGGCCCATCACCTCGCCGTACTCGTCGACCACCAGGGCGAACGGCGTCTTGCGCCGCCGGAACGCCTTGAGCTGCTCGCCGAGCGGCCTGGTCTCGGGGACGAACCACGGCGGCAGCACCGTCGCCATGATGTCCACCTTGGCGACGTCGCCGTCGGCGGCCTGGATGGCGCGCAGCAGATCCTTCGCGTGCAGCACGCCGACGATGTTCTCCGGGCTGTCGCGCCACAGCGGCAACCGCGTCACCGGCGCCGCCAGCACGGCGCGCACGATTTCCGCCGGCGGATCGTCGGCGTTGAGCGTGATCATCTCGGTGCGATGGATCATCACGTCGGACACTTCGAGGTTCTGCAAATCGAGCAGGCCGCCGAGCATGTCCCGGTCCTGCTTCTCGACGCGGCCCGAATGATGCAGCAGGTCGACCGCTCCGCGCAGCTGCTCGTGGGCCGACAGGATCGGCTGGTCGACGCCGACGTGAATGCCGAACTTGAGGAGGATCCAACGGATCAACGCTTCGATCCCCATCAGCGCCGGGCCGAGCAGCCGCACCAGCCAGCGGATCGGCTCGGCGACCGCGAGCGAAACGCGATCGGGCGAGTTGATCGCCATGGTCTTGGGCAGCACCTCGGAGAACACCACCACCACCGCGGTCATGGCGACGGTCGCGTAGACGACGCCGACGTCGCCGAACCACCGCAGCAGCACGCCGGTCGCCAGCGCCGAGGCGGCGATATTGACGGCGTTGTTGCCGAGCAAGAGCGCGCCGATCAGGCGCTCGCGCGCGCGCAGCAGGCCGTTGACGGTGGCGGCGCGGCGATTGCCGTGCTTCTCCAGCCGCCACATGCCGGCGCGCGAGGAGGCGGTGAGCGCGGTCTCGCTCGCCGCGAAGAAGGCCGACAGCAGCAGGCAGACCAGAATGGCGGTCGGCGCGAACCAGATCTCGAGGGTCATCGCTCGGCGAGCTTCTCGGCGAGAAAAGCGCGGACCTCGGCGGAATCGACATCCGGGGCCACGAAGCTTGCGCCGATTCCGCGCGCCAGGATCAGGGTGAGCCTGCCGCGCCTGACTTTCTTGTCCTGCGCCATCAGGGCCATCAGGGCGTCGGCGTCGGGCGTTTCGCCAGCGATGTCGGCCGGCCGGGTGGGCAAGCCGACCGCCGCGAGATGGCGCGCGACCCGCTCGGCCTCGGCCGGCGGCAGCAGGCCGCGGCGCGCCGAGAACGCAAAGGCGAGCGCCATGCCGATGGCGACCGCCTCCCCGTGCAGGAGCCGGTCGGAGAAGCCCGCGGCCGCCTCGAACGCATGGCCGAACGTGTGGCCGAGATTGAGCAACGCCCGCTCGCCGGTCTCCCGCTCGTCGCGCGCGACCGTCATCGCCTTGGCGCGGCAGCTCGTCGCGATCGCGTGCTCGCGTGCCGGGCCGCCGGCGAGCACGTCGCGCCAGTTGGCGTCGAGCCAGGCGAAGAAGCCCGCGTCGCCGATCAATCCGTATTTGACGACCTCGGCGTAACCGGCGCGGAATTCCCGCGCGGGCAGCGTGTCGAGCAGCGCCGTGTCGGCGATCACCAGGATCGGCTGGTAGAACGCGCCGATCTGGTTCTTGCCGTGCGCGGAATTGATGCCGGTCTTGCCGCCGACCGAGGAATCGACCTGCGCCAGCAAGGTGGTCGGCACCTGCACGACGTCGAGGCCGCGCCGCACCACCGCGGCCGCGAACCCGGCAAGGTCGCCGACGACCCCGCCGCCCAGGGCCACCACGAGGTCGCCGCGCTCGATCCTGGCGGCGAGCACCCGTTCGCAAACGCTTTCGAGTACGGGCCAGCTCTTCGACGCTTCCCCGGGCGGCACCACAATGGCGCTCACGCGCAGCCCGGCAGCCTTGAGAGAGCCCTCGGCCGGCGCCAGGTGCCGGGCGGCCACGGTTTCATCGGAGACGATGGCGGCGGCGGCGCCGGGTCGCAGCGCGGCGACGCGGGCGCCGAGTTCGCCGATCAGGCCGCGGCCGATCGCGATGTCGTAGCCGCGCTCGCCGAGCGGCACGTTGACGATGATCGCGTCGCCGGAGCGGACCGGTGCTGTCATGGCGCCGACCTATGGTCCGACGGCGGACCGGTTGCCGCGCTCGAAATGCGCAGCGAGCGCCGCTATCGCCTCGCTGACGATGGCCTCGTGGGGCGCGTCGCGCGAGTGCAGCGTCACGTCGGCCTGGGAGTAGATAGGACTGCGCTCGGCGAGGAGGCGCCTGAGCGTCTCGGCCGGGTCGGCGGTCTTGAGCATCGGACGGTCGGCGCGCCGCTTCACCCGCCGCAGCAGTACCTCGTATTCGGCGTCGAGCCAGATCGACACGGCCTTGGCGCGGATCGTCGCCCGCGTGTCCGCGTTCATGATCGCGCCGCCGCCGGTCGCCATCACTTGCGGCCCGCCCTCCAGCAGGCGCGCGATCACCCGCGCCTCGCCGGAGCGGAAATAGGCTTCGCCGTGCGCCGCGAAAATGTCGGCGATGCTCATGCCCGCGGCCGCCTCGATCTCGCTGTCGGCGTCGACGAACTGAAGCCCGAGCCGGGCGGCAAGGCGCCGTCCGACCGACGACTTGCCGGCGCCCATCATGCCGACGAGCACGATCGAGCGCCGCCCGAGTGCGGCGAGGATCGCCGCTTCGGGCTTCGCCGGAGCATTCACCTGGAGCATGGCGGCATCGGCATGATCGCCGTCTCCCACCCGGCCGGCCCGCATCGCGGCGCGCGGCCGGCAGGCGCACCCTATATACCCGACCCGGAGGCCCTTGCCAGTTCGGCGCGAACATGATGGTAAGGCGCGCATCAGAGCATGATCCCGAAGAAGCCTGCCGCGGACGCGATCCGGGGTGGAGACCGGTTTTCGGAAACGGTCATGCTGCAGCAATGTCTTGAGCGATGCCGAGCCTGTTCCGCCTGATCGTGGTGCTCGGACTCCTGGGCGGCCTCGTTTACGGCGCCATGTTCGCGCTCGCCAATTTCGTCGAGCCGAAGCCGCGCGAGTTCTCCGTCACGGTCCCGCCGGACCGTTTCGTGAAGCCGCACTGACCGCGCCGTCGCCCGCGATGGCCCGATCGAGCGCCTCCTCCGACCGCCGGCTCGTCGAGCTGTTCCTCGACATGCTCGCCGCCGAGCGCGGTGCCGCCGCCAATACGCTCGCAGCCTATACGCGCGACCTGGAGGATTTTTCCGCCCACCTGCACGCCGCGCGCCGTACCGTTGCGAGCGCGCGCAGCGACGACGTGCGCGCCTATCTCGGCGCGCTCGCCAAGCGCGGATTCTCCGCCGCCTCGGTGGCGCGGCGGCTCTCGGCGATCCGCCAGCTCTATCGCTTCCTCTATGCCGAAGGCCATCGCGCCGACGATCCGGCCGCCGCGATCGAGGGGCCGCGACGCGCCCGGCCGCTGCCGAAAGTGCTCTCGATCGGCGACGTCGACCGCCTGCTCGCCGCCGCGCGTGCGCCCGCCGAGGATCCCGCGCGCAAGCTGCCGGAACGGCTGCGGGCGATGCGGCTCTTCTGCCTGCTCGAAGTGCTCTACGCCACCGGGCTGCGCGTCTCCGAACTGGTCGCGCTGCCGGCCGCCGCCGCCCGGCGCGACCAGCGCGTGCTCATGATCCGCGGCAAGGGCGGCAAGGAACGGATCGTTCCGCTCAACGATGCCGCACGGTGCGCGATGACCGACTATCTCGCCTTGCGGCGCGAGGCCGAGCGCGATGCGACATCGCCCTATCTGTTTCCGTCGTTCGGCGAGGGCGGGCACCTCACGCGCCAGCATTTCGCCCGCGACCTCAAGGCGCTCGCCGGCGCCGCCGGGCTGCGCGCCGACATGGTGAGCCCGCACGTCCTGCGCCACGCCTTTGCCAGCCACCTGCTGCAGAACGGCGCCGACTTGCGCTCGGTGCAGACCTTGCTGGGTCACGCCGACATTTCGACGACGCAGATCTATACCCACGTGCTCGCCGAGCGGCTGAAAAGTCTGGTGCGCGACCTGCATCCGCTGGCGCAAGGCTGACGGCGGAACCCGTAACGTAGGCTGAAACTGGCAAAAGGCCTGCGATGGATATAATGTAGAAACATGCGTCGCGCCGAAGTCATAGCCAAGCTCAAAGCGGCGGAGCCCGCGATCCGGGCACGCGGGGCAGCCGCGCTTTACCTGTTCGGCTCATACGCGCGCGACGAGGCGCGCGCCGATTCCGACGTGGATGTGTTCATCGATAAGGACACCTCGCGCAAGTTCGGTTTCGACGAATTCATGGACATTTACCTCCTGCTGCAAGAGCGGCTCGGCACCGGCGTCGATTATGGAACGCGCGAGGGTCTCCACCCCATTCTGCGCGCGCAGATCGAACGGGAAGCCGTCAGAGTCTTTTGATGCAGGATCGCTCGCTCCGGATTCGGCTCGTCGACATCCGTGCGGAGATTGCAGGCATCCGAGAGCTGACTGCCAACGTAGAGCCGGCAACCTTGAACTAGCCGCGTCGCCGCCGGCCGGTTTGCTTGACTTGATCCCCTCGCCGGGTCAGTTTCCCGCGGTCGGCCGATGGCCCCGTCCTTATCGACATGACGGGCGCGACGAGCGGCGTCGGCAGCAGCGAACAACGCCGATGCCGAGCGTCGGCTTTGCCCGCGGCGGTCGCCGCTTCATCCATTCGAACCTTCGGTCTCCCGCTCGATGCGCAGCTATCTCGATTTTGAAAAGCCGGTCGCCGAGCTCGAGGCCAAGGTCGAGGAACTGCGGGCGCTACAGGCGAGCGGCAACGCGGTGGCGATCGGCGAGGAGATCGCGCGCCTCGAGGCGAAAGCCAATCAGGCGCTCAAGGACCTCTACGCCAACCTGACGCCGTGGCAGAAGACGCAGGTGGCGCGCCATCCGGAGCGTCCGCACGGGCTCGACTACGTCGGCGCGCTGATGACCGATTTCACGCCGCTCGCCGGCGATCGCAAGTTCGGCGAGGACGAGGCGATCATCGGCGGGTTCGGCCGCTTCCGCGGCGAAAGCGTATGCGTCATCGGCCACGAAAAAGGTTCCGCTACCGAGAGCCGGCTGCGCCACAATTTCGGCATGGCGCGCCCGGAAGGCTACCGCAAGGCAGTCCGGCTGATGGAGATGGCGGACCGCTTCGGCATCCCGGTCGTCTCGCTGGTCGACACCGCGGGCGCCTATCCGGGCATCGGCGCGGAGGAGCGCGGCCAGGCGGAGGCCATCGCGCGCTCGACCCAGGCGTGCCTCGAACTCGGCGTCGCAAACGTGGCGGTGATTCTCGGGGAAGGGGGCTCGGGCGGCGCGGTCGCCCTCGCCACGGCCAATCGGGTGCTGATGCTGGAGCACGCCATCTACAGCGTCATTTCGCCCGAGGGGGCCGCGTCGATCCTGTGGCGGGACACCGCCAAGGCCCAGGATGCCGCGACCAGCATGAAGATCACCGCCCAGGACCTCGTGCGCTTCGGCGTCATCGACACCGTCGTGCCGGAGCCGACCGGAGGCGCCCACCGCGACCCGGCGGCGGCGATCGCTGCCACCGGCGAGGCGCTCGCGGCCGCCCTGGCGGGTCTTTCCGGCCTCCACCGGGACGAAGTCCGCCAGCGGCGCCGGGACAAATTCCTCGCGATCGGCCGCGCGCTTTAGCCTCCGTTTACCCTTCGTTCACCATCGGCATGCTGGAACACGGGGACCGCGGGCCCCTTGCCTTGCGAGCGCCGCAGTCTTAGTCATATTCGCGGTGGGACGGCATGGGGGCCGTCGGTCGGGTCGGGGAGCCTTCGTTTGCAATTCCCTAGCTCCGTCGTCCGGGCGCTGCTGGCGTCGGCGGCCGTTGCCGGCGCGATTGCGCTTGCCGGCTGCCAGACCGACGTCGACGGGACCGTCCCCGAGCGCGCGCTCAAGCCGCTGTCGGGCGAGATGCTGAGCGACCTCGAAAAGAAAAACATGCCGAAGGAGTCGCCCATACTGGTGCGGCTGTTCAAGCAGGAGTCGGAGCTCGAAGTCTGGAAGCAGGACACCAGCGGACGGTACGCCCTGCTCAAGACCTATCCGATCTGCCGCTGGTCGGGCGAACTCGGGCCGAAGGTCAAAGAGGGCGACCGCCAGGCGCCGGAGGGCTTCTACACCATCACGCCCGCCCAGATGAATCCGAACTCGAACTACTATCTGTCGGTCAACATCGGCTTCCCGAACGAGTTCGACCGTGCGTGGGGCCGCACCGGCGACTTCCTGATGATCCACGGCGATTGCTCGTCGCGCGGCTGCTACGCCATGACCGACGAGCAGATTGGGGAAATCTACGCGTTGGCGCGGGAAGCCTTCTTCGGCGGCCAGCGCACGTTCCAGGTGCAGGCCTATCCGTTCCACATGACGCCGATCAACCTGGCCAAGCACCGCACCAATCCGAACATGGCGTACTGGAAGATGCTCAAGGAGGGCAACGACCATTTCGAGGTGACGCGGCTCGAGCCGAAAGTCGACGTGTGCGACAAGCGCTACGTGTTCGACGCCGAGCCGATCACGCCGACGAAGCCGAACGCGACGCCGGTGCCGCTGAGGTTCAACGCGTCGGCGCGCTGCCCGGCCTATCAGGTCAACCCGGAGATCGCCGAGGCGGTCGCCGAAAAGAACAAGCGCGACGAAATCGAAGTCGCCGAACTCGTTCGCAAGGGCACGCCGGTCGCCCCCATCCGCACCGGCGCCGACGGCGGCATGCATCCGGTGTTCCAGGCGGCGCTGCATCCCCAGGGCGTCCTTGATTCGCAGGGTGGCTTGCGCAGCCTGTTCGACACGAAGGTGCCGGGAACCATTCCGGCGACCGTCAATCCGCCGCGCCCGATCGATCCGGCGACGGGAGTGGCGGTCGGCATGCCGCCGGCGCAAGGCACCGACCCGGCCAGCGGCCGTCCGCAGAACGGGCTTTACGGGCTCGCCTCGACCGATTCGAAACCGGCGCCCAGCCAGCCCCAGGCCTCGGGCCGGCCGGTTGCCGCCGATTCCGGCAATATCTTCACGCGCCTGTTCTCCTCGGACGGCGACAGCCCGCGCACCGCCCAAGGCGGTTCGACCGGCTCGGTCACGCCGAAACCGGCCGCGCCCGCGGTTGCACGGGCCGCACCGCCGAAGCCTGAGGCGAAGCCCGCCCAATTGGCCAAGGCGAGGCCGGCCCTGCCCGCGCCGGCCGCCGTCCAGGCCGAGCCGAAGGCACCGCCGCAGCCGCAGCCGCAATACGCCGCGACCAAGCCGCTTCCCCCGGCCACCGATCCTCCGGCCAGCCCGCCGGCAGGCGACGCCAGCCTGCTGTCGAACCAGCCGACCGCCCCGGTCGGAACCTTCGACAGTCGCTGGGGCAATTTGAAATAGCCGCACCCGGCGACGGCATTCGGTCGCGTCCGCCACCCAGGCCGCCTGCCGTGTTTTCGATGATATCTTCGCTCTGATCGAACAGGACCACGGCGAGGACTATGGCGAAGACCGCTTCCTGGCGATTGGCACGGTCGAAGGCCGGCTAATCACTGTCGTCGATACCGAGCGCGGGGAGCGAATCCGCATCATCTCCGCGCGGAAGGCCAACAGCGATCAGAGCCAAGCGCCTGCGTGACGGCACTCTCGTTCAGGTGCTGCCCGACGGCACGACGCGCCCCTTTCCGCCCGACCGAACGGATTGGGCGGCATTGGACGCGATGACGGACGAGCAGGTCAACGCTGCCGCGCTTGCCGACCCCGACAATCCTCCACTCACTCCGGAGCGCCAAGCGCGCTTGAAGCGCGTGCCGCAAGTCAAGGTGATGCGGCGGACCCTCGGCCTGACCCAGGAAGAGTTCTCGGTGCGCTTCCGTATCCCGCTTGGAACGCTGCGCGATTGGGAGCAGGGCAAGAGCGAGCCGGACCAAGCTGCGCGCGCCTATCTGACCGTCATTGCCCGCGATCCGGAGGCGGTGCGAAGAGCGCTTGCGGCGCCTGTTCCGCCGGCGCCTTGAGGCGAGCGCGCGGCCAGCGATCACGATACTCGCAGCCGGCGATTACGCGTAGCGGCCGTGGCAGTGCTTGAATTTCTTGCCCGAGCCGCACGGGCAGGCCTCATTGCGGCCGACCTTGCCCCAGCTCGCCGGGTTCGCCGGATCGCGTTTGGGCGCGACACCCGCCGTGATCCCGGCGCGCGCCAGCGTCTCGGCGCCCGCCGCGGCCAACGCCATCTCGTCCTCGCCGGTCGACGGGTCGATCTTGTGGGCTTCCATGTAGGGCAGGCTCGCCGGCTCCTCCGCCGGCGGCTGCGCCATGATCTCGACTCGCATCAGCTGGCCGGTGACCGCCTCGCGCAGGCGCTGGATCATCGTCTCGAACAGGTGGAAGGATTCCGACTTGTATTCGTTGAGCGGATCGCGCTGGCCGTAACCGCGCAAGCCGATCACCTGGCGCAGGTGCTCGAGCATGAGCAGATGCTCGCGCCAGAGATGGTCGAGCGTCTGCAGCAGGATCGACTTCTCGACGTAACGCATCACATCGGCGCCCCACCGGGCGACCTTGGCGGCCATGTGCTCGTCGGCGCGGCGCTCGACGCGGTGCAACAGCTCCTCGTCGGCGATGCCCTCCTCTTTGGCCCATTCGTCGACCGGCAGCTCGAGCCCGAGCACGCGCTGCAGTTCCTGCTTGAGGCCGGGCGTGTCCCATTGCTCCGGATAGGCGTTCTCCGGCACGTGCTTGGCGACCAGGTCGTCGACCACGCCGTGGCGCATGTCGGAGATCGTGTCGGCGACGTTCTCGTCCTGCATCAGCTCGACGCGCTGGTCGAACACCACCTTGCGCTGGTCGTTCATCACGTTGTCGTACTTGAGCAAATTCTTGCGGATGTCGAAGTTGCGCGCCTCGACCTTGCTCTGCGCCTTCTCCAGCGCCTTGTTGATCCACGGATGGATGATCGCCTCGCCCTCCTTGAGGCCGAGCCGAGTGAGCATGCCGTCGAGCTTGTCCGACCCGAAAATGCGCATCAGGTCGTCCTCGAGCGAGAGGAAGAATTTGGAGCGCCCCGGATCGCCCTGGCGGCCCGACCGGCCGCGCAGCTGATTGTCGATGCGCCGCGATTCGTGCCGCTCGGTGCCGATGATGTAGAGGCCGCCCTCCTTGGTGGCGGTCTTGGCCGGCTTGTTGCCCTTGGCCGGTTCGATTTCGATCGTCTCTTCGGCCTTGAGCACGATGTCGCGGAAGCGTTCGACCTCGGCGCGGATCTCGGCGATCTTCGCCTGCTTCGCCGCCGGATCGGCGATGTCCGCCGTCTCCTGCGCGATGCGCATGTCGGGATTGCCGCCGAGCTTGATGTCGGTTCCGCGACCGGCCATGTTGGTGGCGATCGTGATCGCGCCCGGCACGCCGGCTTCCGCCACGATGTAGGCTTCCTGCTCGTGGAAGCGGGCGTTGAGCACGGCGAACAGCCTGCTCGGCTTGCCCGCGCGCGCCGCCGCGTAGAGCTTCTCCAGCGCCTTCGGGTCGGTGAAATCGATCTGCCTGTAGCCGTTCTTCTTTAGATACTCGGCGAGCAATTCGGATTTCTCGATCGAGACCGTGCCGACCAGGGCCGGCTGAAAGCGCTGATTGGCCTTGTCGATCTCCTGCAGGATCGCCTGGTATTTCTCCTCCGCCGTGCGGTAGACCTCGTCGTCCTGGTCGTCGCGGATCATCGGCATGTTGGTCGGCACTTCGAGCACTTCGAGGCCGTAGATGTCGAGGAACTCGTCGGCCTCGGTGGCGGCCGTGCCGGTCATGCCGGCGAGCTTCTCGTACATGCGGAAATAGTTCTGGAACGTGATCGATGCGAGCGTCTGATTCTCGGGCTGAATCGGCTGGTGCTCCTTGGCTTCGAGCGCCTGATGCAGCCCCTCCGAGTAGCGCCGTCCCGGCATCATGCGGCCGGTGAACTCGTCGATGATGACGACCTCGCCGTTGCGTACGATGTAGTCCTTGTCGCGCTGGAACAGCCGGTGGGCGCGCAGTCCCTGGTTGACGTGGTGGACGACCGAGACGTTCTCCACGTCGTAGAGCGAATCCGACTTGAGCAGGTTGGCCTCCTGCAGCATTTCCTCGAGCCGCGTCATGCCGCCCTCGGTCAGCGTGACGGTGCGCTGCTTCTCGTCGACCTCGTAGTCGGCCTTGTCGAGCTTGAGGATGAACGCGTCGATCGTGTTGTAGAAGTCGGAACGGTCGTCGAGCGGCCCGGAAATGATCAAGGGCGTGCGCGCTTCGTCGATCAGGATCGAATCGACCTCGTCGACGATGGCGAACACGTGGCCGCGCTGGACCATGTCTTCCAGCCGGTACTTCATGTTGTCGCGCAGGTAGTCGAAGCCCAACTCGTTGTTGGTGCCGTAGGTCACGTCGCGGCCGTATTGCGCCCGGCGCTCGTCGTCGTCGAGCCCGTGCACGATGACGCCGACCGACAGGCCGAGGAAGCCGTAGATCTGCCCCATCCACTCGGCGTCGCGCTTGGCCAGGTAGTCGTTGACCGTGACGACGTGGACGCCGCGGCCGGCAAGCGCGTTGAGATAAACCGGCAAGGTCGCGACCAGGGTCTTGCCTTCGCCGGTCTTCATCTCGGCGATGCGGCCCTCGTGCAGCACCATGCCGCCGACCAGCTGCACGTCGAAGTGGCGCTGGCCGAGGGTGCGCTTGGCCGCCTCGCGCACCGTCGCAAAGGCGGGGACCAGGATATCATCGAGGGTCTTGCCGTCGGCCAATTGCTGCTTGAATTCGTCGGTGCGCGCGCGCAACGCCTCGTCGGACAACGCCTCGAGCTCCTTTTCCAGCGCGTTGATCGCCTCGACCCGCGGCCGATAGCTCTTGATCCGCCGCTCGTTCGACGAGCCGAACACCTTTTGGAGGACTGCGCCGATCATGCCGGAAATCCTGTCACGTCCTGTGGCGCCGAGGCCGCATACCCCGTCTTGACGATGTCGGTGCGCCGGCTCGTCCGGTCAAGACGGCAACGGTCCCGACGGGCGATCCCGAGAATACGACGATCGACCGCACCGACGCGAAACCTTGTTGGAGTGAACCGGCAAGACCGCCGCCCGATCGGTGCACCGATGCCCCTCACAATACGGCGCTTTCCGGGTTGCCGGCGGGGATCGCGGACACATAGGAGGGGGTCCGGCCCTTGTCAATCGCCGCGGCGCGCTCATCCGGCCTCGGCCGCGGTCCGCCGCTTTTCCGCCATTGCCAAGCCTTACGGGTTGCGCGAGTGTCCCGCCGCGATTGCCGGGCGAGCAATTGCTCACGATCGAAGGATAGCCCATGCATTGGCACCGGAATTCGTTCCTCCATGCGCTCCGGCGCGCCTGTTCGCCGCGGCCGCCCGCCCGCGCGCTCGCCTTGGTTGCGGCCATGGTGGTGACGTTGGCGCTCGGGCTGCGCGTCGGCGCGCAGGATGCCGACCGGGTGATCGCGCGGGTGAACGGGACCGAGATCAAGGCGAGCGACCTCGCCATCGCAGAGGAGGACATCGGCGCGAACCTGGCGCAGATGCCGCCGGAGAGCCGGCGCGAATATCTGATCGCCTATCTCATCGACATGATGCTGGTCGCCAAGAAAGGCGAAGCCGGGGGGGCCGCCGGCACCAACGAGTTCAAGCAGCGCCTCGCCTACTACCGCAACAAGATCCTGATGGACCTGGTGCTGCAGTCGGAGGCCAAGACGGCGACTTCCGAGGCCGCCATGCACGAACTCTACGACGAGGCGGCGAAGCAGATGGCCGGCCAGCAGGAGGTCCACGCGCGGCACATCCTGGTCAAGAGCGAGGAGGAGGCCAAGGCGATCATCGCCGAGCTGAGAAACGGTGCCGACTTCGCCGAGCTTGCCCGGCAGAAGTCGACCGATCCGGGCGCGTCCGACGGCGGCGATCTCGGCTATTTCCCCAAGGAGGAAATGGTGCCCGAATTCGCCGAGGCCGCCTTCAAGCTGGAAAAGGGCGAGATCTCCGAGCCGGTGCACACCCGCTTCGGGTGGCACGTCATCAAGGTCGAGGACAAGCGCACGCGGCAGGTGCCGCCGTTCGACCAGGTACGCGATCAGCTCGCGACCCACCTCGTCCGCAAGGCCCAGGCCGAGATGATCACCAAGCTGCGGGCCGAGGCGCAGGTCGAGCGGCTCGAGGCGCCGGCGCAACCGGCCAAGCCGTAGGCCAGCCGCATGGCCGCCGCGGTCTCACCGCTCGCGCCGACGCGCGTCCCGCCCATGCCGGATATCGCCGGCGTGCGGCTGGCGGCGGCGGCGGCCGGTTTGCGCTACGCCGGGCGCAACGACGTCCTGCTCGCCGTGCTCGACAAGGGCACGACGGCGGCCGGCGTTCTCACCCGCTCGCGCTGCCCGTCGGCGCCGGTCGAGTGGTGCCGCGCGCGGCTTCGTGCCGGCACCGCCCGCGGGCTGGTGGTGAATGCGGGCAACGCCAACGCGTTCACCGGCAGGAGCGGGCGCGAGGCCGCCAAGTTGACCGCCGAACTCGCCGCCAAGGCGATCGGCTGCCGGCCCGGGCAAATCATGCTCGGCTCGACCGGCGTCATCGGCGAGCCGCTCGACGCGCGCAAGTTCGCCGCCGTCATGGACGATCTTGCCGCCGGCGCGACGGCGGACGGCTGGGACACCGCCGCCAAGGCGATCATGACGACCGACACTTTCGCCAAGGTCGCGAGCGCGACCGCGCGCCTCGGCGATGCCACCGTCGCCGTCAACGGCATCGCCAAGGGCTCCGGCATGATAGGCCCCGACATGGCGACCCTGCTGGCCTTCGTCTTCACCGACGCGCCGATCGCGGCTCCCGCGTTGCAGGCGCTGCTCAAGCACGGGGTCGTCGACAGCTTCAACGCGGTGACGGTCGACGGCGACACGTCGACGTCCGACACGCTGCTGGCGTTCGCGACCGGCGCGGCCCGGCTGCGCGGAGCGCCCGTCATCGCGCGCGCCGGCGACCGCCGGCTCGGCGACTTCCGCCGAGCGTTCCAGCAGGTGCTGGGTTCGCTCGCCGAGCAGGTCGCGCGCGACGGCGAGGGCGCGAGCAAGCTGATCGAAGTGGTGATCGAGGGAGCGACGTCGAAACGTTCCGCGCGCCGCATCGCGCTTTCGATCGCCAACTCGCCGCTGGTCAAGACGGCGATCGCGGGCGAGGACGCCAACTGGGGCCGGGTGGTGATGGCGATCGGCAAGGCGGGCGAGCCGGCCGACCGCGACCGGTTGTCGATCTGGTTCGGCGACATCCGCGTGGCGCACCGGGGCGCCCGCGACCCGACCTATGACGAGACCAGAGTCTCGGCCTACATGAAGGGCGCGCGCATCGCCGTGAAGGTCGGGCTCGGGCTGGGGCGAGCCCGCGACCGCGTGCTCACGTGCGACCTCACCAAAGACTACATCGCCATCAATGGCGGCTATCGGTCGTAGCGCACGATTGCAAAGAGCGGGAAAAGTTCGTGCTCGCTCTAAGACTCTGTTAAGCACCTCCGTTGATGCAGCCTTAATTCTCCGCCCCGTAATGTCGGTCCGCAGGGTCGTGAGCGTCAACCTCGTCCTCGTCGCCGCTTGCGCCCTCGTCGATGTCGACGGGCGCGTTCTCATCGCCCAACGTCCGGCCGACAAGACGATGGCGGGCTTGTGGGAATTCCCCGGGGGCAAGGTCGAGGCGGGCGAGCGGCCCGAGGACACTCTGATCCGCGAGCTGAAGGAGGAGCTGGGAATCGTCGTCACAGAAGCGTGCATGGCGCCGCTGACGTTCGCGAGCCACGCCTATCCCGACTTCCATCTGCTGATGCCGTTGTTCGTGTGCCGGCGGTGGCAGGGGACGGCGAGGCCGAGGGAAGGCCAGCGCCTCGCCTGGGTGAGGGCCAACCGGCTGCGCGATTACCCGATGCCGCCCGCCGACGAGCCCTTGGTTTCGCACCTGACGAGCCTGTTGTGATTGTCCCTGACCCAACCAGGATGGTTGTCATGGCCGACAAAATTGACCTCGTGTCGAGGACCAGGCGTGCCGCCGGTCGGTTCCTGGCCGACGAGCGCGGCGCCACGGCGATCGAATATGCCCTGATCGCATCCGGCATCGGCTCGGCCATCGCCGCGATCGTCTTCGGCGTCGGCAACTCCGTGTTGAATAACCTCTACAACAAAATTGCGGCGGCGATGTAGGTATCGCCCGCGGCAGGCGGCCCTCACCGCTCGCGCCCAGGCTTCTCGCCCGCCGACAGCTCGCGGGTGCCGAGCGCATCGGCGAGCCGCATCTTGGCCGACCCGGGCCGCAGCGGCTGTCGCTGGCTTGCGTGGGGCGCCCAACCCGACAACCAAATGATGTCGAAGCTCGCCCGCACCCGCCCATCGGGGTCGGCGAAACGTTCGCCGTAGATTTCGAGGAGCCGCGCCAGCGTCGCGCGCCGCAGCACCGCCCGGTGCCGTTCCGAGAGCACGTTGGTCGCGCCCATGCGGCGCAGGTCGTGCATGAGCCGCATCGGCGAATCGTAGCGCACGCCGATGCGATCGACGTCGACGACCGGCAGCGCAAAGCCGGCGCGCTGCAGCAGCGCGCCCATGGCGCGAACGTCGGCGAACGGCGCAACGCGCGGCGAGGCGCCGCCCTCGACGCCTTCCTCCGCCGCGGCGAACGCCTGGCGCAGCTCGGCGAGCGTTTCGCCGCCGACGAGCGCGGCGAGAAAGAGCCCGTCGGGCTTGAGCGCGCGCCGAATCTGCACCAGCGCGCCGGGTAGATCGTTGACGAATTGCAAGGCGAGCCCCGACACCACGAGATCGAGCGACGCGTCGCGAAACGGCAGGCATTCTTCGTCCGCAACCACGGTCGGGCCGTCGACACACGCTACGGCCACGGGAGCCGCAGCCACGACGTTGGCGACCTGGCCGCCATGGCGGAGCGCGCGCCGCACCGCGCCGGTCGGCGTGCCGATATCGACCGCCATGTCGAACGTCCGCCGCACCGCGGAGAGCCGCTCCGCCAGGTCTTCGGCCACCCGATCGATGAGAAACGTAGCCGGCCCGAGCGCGAGCGCGCGGCGCCGGCGGCGCGCCAGCAGCGCGCGGTCGAACAGGGGTTGAACCTGCGGCATCGGCGACACCTTATCGCGCGCCCGCTCGGCACCGTCAAAGCGGCGTTGAGCCCCCGCGGCGGCCACGGTACATTTCGCCGATGCAACCCGCATCGATCGCCCCGGACACCCGCGGCCGTTGGGCGCGGCTCGCCGGAGCGTTGCGCAATGCCGGCCGGCTGGTGCTCGACGCCGCGTTGCCGCCGCTGTGTCCGGCCTGCCGCCGGCCGGTCGCCGACGACGGCGGCCTGTGCCCCGGCTGTTGGTCGCAATTGTCCTTCATCACGCCGCCCTATTGCGAGCGGCTCGGCATTCCGTTCGCCTACGACCCCGGACCCGGCGTCCTGTCGATGCAGGCGATCGCCGATCCGCCGGCCTACGGCCGCGCCCGGGCGGCGGTGCGCTACGACGACATCGCGCGCACCCTCGTGCACAAGCTCAAGTACGGCGACCGCCTCGATCTCGCTCCGACGCTCGGGCGCTGGATGGTGCAGGCCGGCGCCGCGCTGCTCGCCGAGGCCGACGCGCTCGTGCCGGTGCCGCTGCACTGGCGGCGCCTGTGGGCGCGACGGTTCAACCAGTCCGCCGCGCTGGCCGAGGCCATCGCCACGCGCAGCCGAGTGCCGGTCTCCCACGCGGCGTTGACGCGCGTAAAGGCGACGCGGCAGCAAGTCGGGCTGACGGCGTCGGAACGGGCGCTGAACGTCCAGGGCGCGTTCCGCGTGCGCGCCGACGCGCGCCCGGAGGTGGCCGGGCGGCGGCTCGTCCTCGTCGACGACGTGCTGACCTCCGGCGCCACCCTCGACGCCTGCGCCCGGGCGCTGCTGCGGGCGGGCGCGGCGAGCGTCGACGTGCTGGTGTTCGCGCGGGTTGTCGACGGCGCGCGGGCGCCCATATAGTGCGCCGGTACCTGCCGGATCCCGCAAAAATGGATCACCATGGCTCCCGTCGTCGTTTACACCAGAGCCTATTGCTCTTATTGCGAATGGGCGAAGGAACTTCTGCAGCGCAAGGGCGTCGCTTTCACCGAGATCGACGTGACCGGCAATCGCGAGCGGCGGGCCGAGATGATTGAGCGGGCGAACGGGCAGGCAACCACCCCGCAAATATTCATCGGCGCGACCCATGTGGGGGGCTGCGAGGAACTCTACGCCCTCGACGAGGCGGGCGCGCTCGATCCGCTGCTCACCGCGTGAGGAGGACGAGGCGACCATGACGGCTCCCACCGGCCAGACTTCGACGTTCCGCGCCGCTTTGATTCAGATGCGGTCGGCCCGCTCGCCGCAGGCCAACGTCGACGCCGCCGCCAAGCTCATCGGCGAAGCCAAGAACGGCGGAGCCGATTACGTGCTCACGCCGGAAATGACCAACATCATGGAGAGCCGCCGCGAGGCGCTGTTCGGCTCGATCGTCGCCGAGGACGACGACACCTCGCTCGCCACCTTCCGCGAACTGGCACGCACCTTGGGAATTTTCCTCCATGTGGGCTCGCTCGCCGTGCGGGTGTCGCCCGACAAGGCGGCCAACCGCTCGTTTCTGATCGACCGCAAGGGCGAGATTGCCGCCCGCTACGACAAGATCCACATGTTCGACGTCGATCTCGCGAACGGCGAGAGCTACCGCGAGTCGCGGAGTTACCAGCCGGGCGAACTCGCCATGGTCGCCGACCTGCCGTGGGGCCGGCTCGGGCTCTCCATCTGCTACGACCTGCGTTTTCCCGCGCTCTATCGGGCGCTGGCGGAGGCCGGCAGCTCGTTCCTCGCGATTCCGTCGGCCTTCACCCGCCAGACCGGCGAAGCCCATTGGCACGTGCTCAACCGGGCGCGCGCGGTCGAAAACGGCTGCTTCGTGCTCGCCGCGG
>DASPVJ010000179.1:0-10677 GCA_035622435.1 Xanthobacteraceae bacterium
TCTCGATCGGCTGACCTTCTTCAGACGCGTCGTCGAGCAGTCCGACGACGGCCACAGCATCACAACGCGTGAAGATCGCCGCTGGGAAGACGGCTATCGCAAGCGCTGGCAGCACGACAAGATCGTGCGCTCGACCCACGGCGCCAATTGCACCGGGTCGTGCTCGTGGAAAATCTACGTCAAGGGCGGCATCGTCACCTGGGAGACCCAGCAGACCGACTATCCGCGCACGCGGCCGGATCTGCCCAATCACGAGCCGCGCGGCTGCTCGCGCGGGGCGAGCTACAGCTGGTATCTCTATTCCGGCAACCGGGTGAAATATCCGCTGGTGCGCGCGCGCCTGTTGAAGCTGTGGCGCGAGGCGAGGACACTGCGCACCCCGGTCGCCGCCTGGGCGTCGATCGTCGAGGATGCGCAAAAGCGCGCCGCCTATACGAAGAAGCGCGGCTTCGGCGGCTTCGTGCGCGCGAGCTGGGACGAAGTCACCGAAATCATCGCCGCCGCCAACGCCTACACGGCGAAGACCTACGGTCCCGACCGCGTCGTCGGCTTCTCGCCGATCCCGGCCATGTCGATGGTCTCCTACGCCGCCGGCGCGCGCTATCTCTCGCTCCTCGGCGGCGTGTGCATGTCGTTCTACGACTGGTATTGCGATCTGCCGCCGGCAAGCCCGCAGACCTGGGGCGAGCAGACCGACGTGCCGGAATCGGCCGACTGGTACAACGCCGGCTTCCTCATTCTATGGGGCTCGAACGTGCCGCAGACGCGCACGCCCGACGCCCATTTCTATACCGAGGCGCGCTATCGCGGCGCCAAGAGCGTCGTCATCTGCCCCGACTATTCGGAAGCCTCCAAATTCGCCGACCTGTGGATTTCGGTGAAGCAGGGCACCGATGCGGCGCTCGCCATGGCCATGGGCCACGTCATCCTGCGCGAGTTCCACATCGACCGCCAAGCCGAATATTTCGTCGATTACGCGCGCCGGTACACGGATATGCCGATGCTGGTGCGGCTGGCGAAGTCGGACGGCAGGCTCGTGCCCGAGCGGCTCTTGCGCGCCGCCGATTTCGCCGCCGACTTGGGCGAAACGAACAATCCGCAATGGAAGACGGTCGCAATCGACGCGACGTCGGACGCGATCGTGGTGCCGCGCGGCTCGGTCGGCTTCCGCTGGGGCGAGAAGGGCAAGTGGAACCTGGAGGACAAGGACGCAGCCGGACGCGACGTCAAATTGCGGCTCACGCTCGCGGACGCGAAGGACGACTTCGCCGATGTCGCCTTTCCCTATTTCGGCAACGTCGCGCACGACCATTTTGCCGGTACCGATCATGCGAGCGTGCTCGAACGCCGGGTGCCAGTGAAGAAAGTAACGCTTGCGGACGGCGAGGCGCTGGTCGCAACGGTGTTCGACCTGCTGGTCGCCAATTACGGGCTCGACCGCGGCTTCGGCGGCGGCAACGTCGCCGCGAGCTACGACGACAACGAGCCTTACACGCCGGCTTGGGCGGAGGCGATCACCGGGGTTCCGCGCGACCAGATCATCACCGTGGCGCGCGAGTTCGCCCGCAACGCGGAGAAGACCCGCGGCCGTTCCATGGTGATCATCGGCGCGGCGATGAACCATTGGTACCACTGCGACATGAACTATCGCGGCGTCATCAACATGCTGGTGATGTGCGGCTGCGTCGGGCAATCGGGCGGCGGCTGGTCGCATTACGTCGGGCAGGAGAAGCTGCGCCCGCAATCCGGCTGGCTGCCGCTCGCCTTCGCCCTCGACTGGGCGCGCCCGCCGCGCCAGCAGAACTCGACGTCGTTCTTCTACGCCCACACCGACCAGTGGCGCTACGAGACCCTCGACGTGAAGGAAATCCTCTCGCCGACGGCGCCCGCCGGCCGGTGGGACGGGGCGCTGATCGATTACAACGTGCGCGCCGAGCGCATGGGCTGGCTGCCGTCGGCGCCGCAGCTCGAAGCAAATCCGCTCGCCATCGCCGCGCGCGCGGCGGCCCGGGGCCTGGAGCCGAAGGACTACGTCGCCCGGGCGCTCGCGTCGGGCGAGCTGAGGCTTTCCTGCGAGGACCCGGACAAGCCGGCCAACTGGCCGCGCAACCTGTTCGTCTGGCGCTCCAACCTGCTCGGCTCCTCCGGCAAGGGTCACGAATATTTCCTCAAGCACCTGCTCGGCACCGCCCACGGCGTGCTCGGCAAGGAGCTGGGCGAGACCGGCCGGCAAAAGCCGTGCGAGGTCGCCTGGCACGACGAGGCGCCGGAGGGAAAGCTCGATCTCCTGGTGACGCTCGACTTCCGCATGTCGACGACCTGCGTCTACTCCGACATCGTGCTGCCGACCGCTACCTGGTACGAGAAGAACGACCTCAACACCTCCGACATGCATCCCTTCATCCACCCGCTCACCGCGGCGGTCGATCCGGTATGGGAATGCAGGAGCGACTGGGACATCTACAAGGCGATCGCCAAGGCCTTCTCCAAGGTTGCGCCGGAAGTCCTCGGCGTCGAGAAGGACGTCGTGCTCACCCCGATCATGCACGACAGCGCCGGCGAGATCGCGCAGGCTCTCGACGTGAAGGACTGGAAGAAAGGCGAAACCGCCCCGATCCCCGGCAAGACCATGCCGCAGGTGACGGTGATCGAGCGCGATTACCCCAACCTCTACCGCCGCTTCACCTCGCTCGGGCCGCTGATGGCGAAGGTCGGCAACGGCGGCAAGGGCATGACCTGGAACACCGAGCGCGAGGTCGAGTTCCTCAAGAAGCTCAATGGCGTCGTCGCCGACGGGCCGACCAAGGACCTGGCGAAGATCGACACCGACATCGACGCGTCGGAAGTGATTCTGGCGCTCGCGCCGGAAACGAACGGCGAGGTCGCCGTCAAGGCGTGGCAATCGCTCGGCGTCTTCACCGGCCGCGAGCACGCCCATCTCGCCGCGGCCAAGGAGGACGAGAAGATCCGCTTCCGCGATCTCGTCGCGCAGCCGCGCAAGATCATCTCCTCGCCGGTCTGGTCCGGGCTTGAATCGGACAAGGTCTGCTACAACGCCGGCTACACGAACGTGCACGAGCTGATCCCGTGGCGGACGCTGTCGGGGCGCCAGCAGCTCTATCAGGATCATTTGTGGATGCGCGCGTTCGGCGAGGCGCTGTGCGTCTATCGACCGCCGATCGACACCAAGACGGTCAAGCCGGTGATGGACCGCCGGCCCAACGGCAACAAGCCGATCGTGCTCAACTTCATCACCCCGCACCAGAAATGGGGCATCCACTCGACCTATACCGACAATTTGCTGATGCTCACGCTCTCGCGCGGCGGGCCGATCGTGTGGATCAGCGAGGCCGACGCCAAGGAGGCGGGCATCGTCGACAACGACTGGATCGAGGCGTTCAATTCGAACGGCGCGCTGGTGGCGCGCGCGGTCGTCTCCCAGCGGGTGAAGCAGGGCATGTGCCTGATGTATCACGCCCAGGAGAAGACCGTGAACGTGCCCGGCTCCGAGCAGACCGGGCAGCGTGGCGGCATCCATAATTCGGTGACGCGTGCGGTCATCAAGCCGACCCACATGATCGGCGGCTATGCCCAGCAATCGTACGGCTTCAACTATCACGGCACCATTGGCACCAACCGCGACGAATTCGTCGCGGTGCGCAAGATGGCCAAGGTCGACTGGCTCGACCGCCCCGCCGCCGACCAGCCGGCCGGAATCGCACCGATGGAGGCGGCAGAATGAAAATCCGCGCGCAGATCGCGATGGTGCTCAACCTCGACAAGTGCATCGGGTGTCATACTTGCTCGGTCACCTGCAAGAACGTGTGGACCAACCGCGAGGGCATGGAATACGCCTGGTTCAACAACGTCGAGACCAAGCCGGGCATCGGCTATCCCAAGGACTGGGAGAACCAGGAGCGCTGGAACGGCGGCTGGCGGCGCAAGCGCAACGGCAAGATCGAGCCGAAGATCGGCGCCAAATGGCGGGTGCTGGCGAAGATTTTCGCCAATCCCGACCTGCCGGAGATCGACGACTACTACGAGCCGTTCACCTTCGACTACGAACGTCTGCAGAAGGCGCCCGAGCTCGAGGCCTTCCCGACCGCGCGGCCCCGCTCGCTGATCACCGGCGAGCGCATGGAGAAGATCGAGTGGGGCCCGAACTGGGAGGAGATTCTCGGCGGCGAGTTCGCCAAGCGCTCGCAAGACCGCAATTTTGACGGCGTCGAGAAGGAAATCTACGGGCAATTCGAAAACACCTTCATGATGTATCTGCCGCGCCTGTGCGAGCACTGCCTCAATCCGTCCTGCGTCGCCGCCTGTCCGTCCGGCGCCATCTACAAGCGCGAGGAGGACGGCATCGTCCTGATCGATCAGGACAAGTGCCGCGGCTGGCGCATGTGCGTGTCGGGCTGCCCGTACAAGAAAATCTATTACAACTGGTCGAGCGGGAAGTCGGAGAAGTGCATCTTCTGCTATCCGCGCATCGAGGCCGGCCAGCCGACCGTGTGCTCGGAGACCTGCGTCGGCCGCATCCGCTATCTCGGCGTCGTGCTCTATGACGCCGACCAAATCGAGAAGGCCGCGAGCGCGGCGAACGAGCAGGATCTCTACGAGGCGCAGCTCGCAATCTTCCTCGACCCCGACGATGCGGCGGTGATCGAGCGGGCGCGCCGGGACGGCGTCGCCGAGAACTGGCTCGAGGCGGCGCGCCGCTCGCCGATCTGGAAGATGGCGATGCAATGGAGGGTCGCGTTCCCGCTGCATCCGGAATACCGCACCTTGCCGACGGTGTGGTACGTGCCGCCGCTCTCGCCGATCCAGTCGGCGGCGCAAGCCGGCAAGATCGGCATCGACGGCGACATGCCGGACGTGCGGTCCCTGCGCATTCCGCTCAAGTACCTCGCCAACCTGTTGACCGCCGGCAACGAGGAGCCGGTCGCGCGCGGGCTCGAGCGCATGCTGGCGATGCGCGCCTACATGCGCGCCAAGACCGTCGACGGCGTGATCGACGAGGGCATCGCCCGCCGGGTCGGGCTGACCGCCGCACACATCGAGGACATGTACCGCGTCATGGCGATCGCCAACTACGAGGACCGCTTCGTCATTCCGACCGCGCACCGCGAGCTCGACGAAGACGCCTACGACCTGCGCGGCTCGTGCGGCTTCTCCTTCGGCAACGGCTGTTCCGGCGGCGCCACCGAGGTCAACCTGTTCGGCGCGCGCACGCGCGCCAGGACGCCGATGGAGGTCGTGTGATGATCCGCACGTTCAAAGCGCTCTCGGCGCTGCTCGCCTATCCGACCGCCGAGCTGCAGGAGGCGGTGCCGGAGCTTGCCGCCGTCCTCGACGCGGAAGCGCTGCTGCCGGCCGCGGTCCGCCGCCGGCTGCAGCAGCTCATCGACGACATCGCGACCGGCGATCTCTACGATTTGCAGGAACGCTACGTGCTGCTGTTCGACCGCACGCGCTCGCTCTCGCTTTATTTGTTCGAGCACGTGCACGGCGAGAGCCGCGACCGCGGCCAGGCCATGATCGATCTCAAAACGCTGTACGAGAACGCCGGCCTGACGATGGATGCCGCCGAGTTGCCGGACTTCCTGCCGCTGTTCCTGGAATTCATCGCGACGCGGTCGCGCGCCGAGGCCGCCGACCTTGTCGGCCAGCCGGCCCACATCCTCGCCGCGATCGCCGAGCGGTTGCGCAAGCGCCGATCGCCGTACGAAGCCGCGTTGCGTGCGCTTCTCGCCCTTGCGGCCGCGCAGCCGAAGGCGGACGCGGTCGCGGCGGCGCTGGCGGCGCCCGATCCCGACGCCGCCGACCTCGCCGCCCTCGACGCCGCCTGGGAGGATGCCGCCGTCGCTTTCGGGCCCGACGCCGGCAACAGCTGCAAGGACGGATTGATCGCCAAGATCAGGGCCGGCCGCCGCCCGGCGCCAGGCGTCGCCGACGCGGCCCGGTCGCGGTCCAGCATGATCCCGAAAAGTGGGTACCGGTTTTCGGAAAAAGATCATGCTGCAACAAAAAGCTAGAGCGGGATGACGATTCGAAGAAAAGTCATCACGCTTTAGGAGAATGCCATGGTCGAGAGCATCAATTACATCGTATTCGGCTGGTATCCCTACCTGTGCCTCACCGTGTTCCTGGTCGGCAGCCTCGTTCGCTTCGACCGCGAGCAGTACACCTGGCGCAGCGGATCGAGCGAACTGTTGCGCCGGCGGCAACTGTTCTGGGGCTCGAATCTGTTCCACGTCGGCATTCTGCTGATCTTCCTCGGTCACTTCGTCGGGTTGCTCACCCCGATCGGAATTTTCCAGGCGCTCGGCATCTCCCACACCTTCAAGCAATGGATGGCGATCGTCATCGGCGGCGTCGCCGGCGTCATGTGCTTCCTCGGCATCACGCTGCTGGTTCACCGCCGGCTGTTCGACGCGCGCATCCGCAAGACTTCGTCCTTCGCCGACATCGCCGTTTTGCTGATGCTCTACGCTCAATTGATCCTCGGCCTCTCGACCATCCCGGTGTCGCTCAATCACCTCGACGGCCATGAGATGGTGAAGTTCATGACCTGGGCGCAGGGCATCCTGACCTTGCAGCCTGGCGTGGCGCTGCTCGTGGCCGATGCCAATCCGATTTTCAAGGTGCATCTCTTCCTCGGCATGACGATCTTTCTCGTCTTTCCGTTCACACGCCTCGTCCACGTGTGGAGCGCGCCGGTCTGGTATCTCGGCCGCCCCGGCTACCAGGTGGTGCGCACGAGCAGGAACGGCCGGCCGCCCGCCCGCCGACCGCGCGCGGTTGCGGCGGAGTGACGGCGGTGAGCTGTTCGCTGCATCAGGCAACCTTGCCCATGGGGCGGGGCGTCGCGGTCAACGGGGTGGCGATCCCGCGCGACCGGATCGCGCGCGAAGTCCAGCACCACCCGGCGGGCAAGCCGGTCGAGGCGTGGAAAGCCGCGGCGCAGGCGTTGGCGGTGCGCGAGTTGCTGCTGCAGGAGGCGCGCCGCCTCGAGGTGGCGGCGGAGCCGATCGCCGACGGCGACGGCCGCCGCGAGACCGACGAAGAGGCCCGCATTCGTGCGCTGATCGCCCGCGAAGTGCGGACGCCGAAGGCCGATGCAGCCGCGTGCCGGCGCTATTACGAGCAGAACCGCCGCCGCTTCCGCTCTCCCGATATTTACGAGGCCGCGCATATCCTGTTTGCCGCGGATGCGGCCGATGCGGAAGGTTACGCGCGGGCGCGGGCCGCCGCGAACGCGGCGCTCGCGGCCTTGCGCGAACGTCCCGACGAGTTCGCCGCGCTGGCGCAGGCGCACTCGGCCTGCCCCTCGGCCGCCCAGGGCGGCAACCTCGGCCGGATCGCCGCCGGGGAGACCACGCCCGAGTTCGAACGGGCTTTGTTTGCGCTGGCGCCGGGCACGATCGGCCGCGAAGCGGTCGCCACGCGCTACGGCTTCCACGTCGTCCGGCTCGATCGCAAGCACGCGGGCCGCGACCTGCCGTTCGCGCTGGTCGCCGGGCGCATCGCCCGATATCTCGAAGCGCGCGTGCGGCGGCGCGCGCTCGCCCAATACATCGCCCGCCTCGCGGGCGCGGCGCACATCGAAGGCATCGAGCTTGCGAGCGCCGAGGCGATGCGCGTGAATTGAGCGGAGCAATGCCCGGCAACGCAGCGTCCTCCTCCATGCCTCCGGCGCTCGAGCGCCGGCTCAAATACGCCGGCCCGGCGCTCTTCTCCTACGGCTTTCGTCCGTTCTTTCTCGGCGGCGCGATCTGGTCGGTCGCCTGCATCGTCCTGTGGATTCCCCAGTTCACCGGCGAGCTTGCGCTCCGCACGGCCTTCGCCCCGCTCGATTGGCACATCCACGAGATGCTCTACGGCTACATCGCCGCGGTCATCGCCGGATTTCTACTGACCGCGATCCCGAACTGGACCGGGCGGTTGCCGATCGCCGGCGCCCCGCTGATGGGGCTCGCTGCGCTCTGGCTTGCCGGCCGGCTGGCGATCTTGTTCTCGGGCTTTGTTGGAATTGCGCTTGCCGCCGTCGTCGACATCGCCTTCCTCGCGACGCTCGCGTTGGTCGCCGCACGGGAGATCGTCGCCGGCCGCAATTGGCGCAATCTGCGGGTCCTTGCGGCGATCGGCGTCCTGATCGCCGGCAACGTCGCGTTTCACGCCGAGGTCTACCGCTTCGGCCGCGCCGATTACGGCACGCGGATCGGCATCGCCGCCGCGATCATGCTGATCTCGCTCGTGGGCGGGCGCATCGTGCCGAGCTTTACGCGCAACTGGCTGGCGCGCCGCGAGGCCGGACGCTTGCCGGCGCCGTTCTCCCGCTTCGACGTCGTTGCGATCGCCGTGAGCCTGCTCGCGCTGGCGCTGTGGGCGGCGTTGCCGCAGGGCCCGATCGCCGGCCTCGCCTTGATCGCCGCCGCGATCATGCAGGGCGTCCGGCTGGCGCGCTGGGCGGGCGAGCGCACCGCCGCCGACCGGCTGGTGCTGGTGCTGCATGCGGGCTACGCCTTCGTGCCGGTCGGCTTTGCCTTCACCGGCGCGGCGATGCTCGCTCCCGCCATTCCGGCCAGCGTCGGCATTCACGCCTGGACCGCCGGCGCGATCGGGCTGATGACCCTTGCGGTCATGACGCGCGCCAGCCTCGGGCACACCGGCCACCCGCTGGCCGCCGGCCGCGGCACCGAGGCCATCTATTTGCTCGCGCTCGGTGCCGCCGTGCTGCGCATGGCGGCCGGCGTCGCGGGCTCGATGCTGCTGATGGAACTCGCAAGCGCCGCCTGGGTCGCCGCCTTCGGCGGCTTCGTGCTGCTGTACGGTCCGATGCTCTATCGCGAGCGCCCGATCTGGGCCGGACGCGACTAGAGCATGATGCCGAAAATGCCTGCCCCGCACTTGATGCGGGGTGGGTACCGGTTTTCGGGAAACATCATGCTCCAACAATAAGCTAAAGCGGGATGGCGATTCGAAGAAAAGCCATCGCGCTTTAGACCATGATGCCGAAAAAGCCTGCCCCGCACTTGGTCGCGGCCGGGCCGCTTTCGCCGCCGACGCCATCCCGCGCGGTTACGGCTCGACGGAGAGGAAGTGGGTGATTTTCGGCGCGTCGGTCAGCTGGAAGCGGTCGACGCGCTCCTGCACCAGGCGATCGGCGTTGGTGACGCGCTCATGCTGACGCAGGTGCTCCGTCCATGAGGCGACGAGAAATGCTTCGACGATGCGCGCTTGATCGGCTGCGTCCTCGAACGCGCCCCAGCGATAGGCGCCGTCGCGGCGGCGCTCGCGGCCGAGCGCGGCGAGCGCGGCGAGGAAGTTTGCGCGGTCCTCGGGCCGGATGCGGTATTCGACCGTCACCAGCACCGGACCGCGATCCTCTTCGATCGCCTGCGCGACGAGCGGCGTCGGCCAGTGCATGGACGGCGTCAGGTCGACGCCGGCGCCCGCTTGCAGCTTCCAGCGCCACGTCAAGGGGATCGCGACGAGCGCGCCGGCCGCGGCGAAAAAATGCGCGGCCGGCAATCCGGCAACCGCGGCAAGCTTGCCCCAGGCGGTGCTGCCGAGCGTCACGCCGCCGAAGAACACGGTCGTGAACAGCGCCAGTCCGCGCCCGCGCACCCAGTCCGGCAGCGAGACCTGCGCCGAGACCGTCAGGACCGCGAGCACCGCGATCCACGAGACGCCGGCCAGCAGGCTCGCGATCAGCGCCGTGACGGCATCGTGGGCGAGACCATACAGGACGAGGGCGATGGCGGTGCCGATCAGGCCCGCAGTCATCACCATGTCCGGTCCCAGCTTCTCCCTGAGCCGCGGCATGACGACCGCGCCGGCGACCGCCCCGAGCCCGATGGCGCCCAGGAGAATTCCGTAAAGTCCGGGCCCGCTCATGATTTGCGTGCGGGCAACGAGCGGCAGCAGCGCCCAATACGCGCTCGCGCACAGGAAAAATCCGATCGCCCGCATCAGGGTCGCCCGCAGCGCCGGGCTGTTTGCGGCGTAGCGCAGCCCGGCGCGCACGGCGCCGGTGAAACGCTCGGTGGGAAGGACGCTGGTCGACGCAGCCGGTCGCCGCCACCAGGTCAAGGCGCCGATGACGGCGAGGTTGGAGACCGCGTTGATCCAGAACGGAGAGACGATGCCGAGGCCGGCGATCGCCGCGCCGCCGAGCGCCGGGCCGAGCGCCCGCGAGGCATTCGTCTCAAGGCCGTTGGCGGCAACGGCGGAGGTCAAATCTTCCCGCGGCACGAGCTGGGGGACGACCGATTGCCAGGCCGGAACCGCCAATGCGCCCGAGGCGCCGATGAGGAAGGCAAAGAGCAGAAGATTGTCCGGCGTGGCGAGATTGAAAGCCACGATCGCGGCGTAGAGCGCGGCGAGCGCCGTCGTTACGATTTCGACGACGATCAGGTACTTGCGGATATCGAAAATATCGGCGAGAGCGCCTGCCGGTATGGCCAACAGGAAGACCGGCAGGGTGCTTGCGGTCTGCACCAGCGCGACCCGCAACGGGTCGGGGTCGAGGCTGGTCATCAGCCAGCCCGCGGCGGCGCCGTACATCCAGCTGCCGACATCGGCGACGAGCGTCGCCGTCCACACCACCACGAACAGCCGGTGGCGGAACGCCGCGGCAACCGAGGCGGGCTTCCTCGCCCTCGCGCCGGCCGTCGT